>CAYWAK010000022.1:0-11545 GCA_964455755.1 uncultured Ardenticatenales bacterium
TGCCTGCACAGTGTACCACAATCTTGTGGGAAGGGCAAACATGAGCGATTGCGAAAGCCGTGGAGCTTGGAACGTACTGCTGTCCACCGGCACATCGCCGCTCATCATCACCGGGCCGGGCAATGTTACCGCCGGCAGGGTCACGACCACGTTGCGCGGGTGCTGGTGGATGAGAATGGAGCGGGGCAAGCCGCCAGATTGTGCGTTATACGCGAGGGAACAGCGCTTTTTGACAATTGTGGCGATTTTTGGTATACTGGTGGTTACTGCAATTTACCTACTCGTGTTTTTCAGAGAATTGGAATGAAGGAAGTGTCTACACTCCTTCTGACTCTGGATCGGCACGTGTGAACTGTAAAATGAACGGTCCACACACTACGCAGCTGCATACGCCGGTCAGCAATGACCGGAAGCGGTCATCGCATTTGCCCGTATGCCTCTAGGCTGAGGCCCCCGACCCGATGGTGAGGCCACCTGACGCGGCTTTGTCCTGCGTCGCGTGACCTCGTTTTTTTCACTCGGCACACATCGGTACTCAATGGAGAGGCTACATTTACAACTTTCTATGTTGTGGTGTAGCCTCCTTTGCTCTCTGTTCGGCAAATGGTTGCCCGTGTACGCCGGTACCGGCGAAGCGCACGCCAAGGCTTGCGCAGAGGAGGAATTATGAACAAATTGGGATTACCTCACAAGCAGGGTCTATATGATCCCCGCTTTGAACATGACGCTTGTGGAATAGGGTTTGTGGTCAATATTAAAGGTAAGCAATCCCACGAAATTGTTAGCCAGGCCCTAACCGTTCTCCGAAATCTTACCCACCGGGGTGCTCGCGGTGCAGAGCCCAATACCGGAGACGGCGCCGGCATACTCCTGCAAACTCCGCACGCTTTCTTGCAAAAAGTTTGTGCCCAAGAAGGCATATCGCTGCCCTCCTTCGGACACTACGGCGTGGGCATGGTCTTCCTTCCACCCGACCCGGCGCAGCGCCAAGAATTCGAGGAGGCTTTCCAGGAAATCGTGACCAGCGAAGGCCAAACCCTTCTGGGCTGGAGAACGGTTCCGACCAACGATTCCTCTTTGGGAAAGACGGCCAAGTCTTGTAAACCATTCGTGCGGCAGGTTTTCATCGGGCGTAACGCCAACCTGGAAGACGAACTTGCTTTTGAACGCAAACTCTACGTAATCCGAAAACAGGCGGAAAATAGCCTTCGCCATTCGGACATGGCCGGCGCTGGCTACTTTTACCTCGCCAGCCTCTCATACCGGACGATCGTTTACAAGGGCATGTTGACGGATACGCAATTACCGGAGTTCTATCCCGAGCTGTTGGACCCGACCATGGAAACAGCAATTGCCCTGGTACACTCGCGATTCAGCACCAATACCTTCCCAAGCTGGGCACGAGCCCATCCGTATCGCTATCTGATTCACAATGGGGAGATCAACACCTTGCGGGGCAATGTGAACTGGATGTACGCCCGCCAGGCCATGTTTGAATCTGACGTCTTTGGCGACGACCTGCCCAAAGTATTGCCCATCATCCAACCCGACGGCAGCGACTCCGGTATGTTCGACAATTGTCTGGAATTCCTCGCGCTCAGTGGGCGCTCGCTGCCTCACGCGGTCATGATGATGATCCCCGAACCATGGTCGAATCACGAGAGCATGAGCGACGAAAAGAAGGCATTCTACGAATACCACAGTTGTCTGATGGAACCCTGGGACGGTCCGGCGTCTATCGGCTTCACCGATGGTACGGTGGTCGGCGCCGTTCTCGACCGGAACGGGTTGCGCCCTTCGCGGTATTATGTGACGAAGGATGATCTGGTGATCGCCGCTTCGGAAGTGGGTGTCCTCGATGTTCCGCCGGAGCGGGTGCTTTTCAAGGGCCGGCTGCAGCCCGGACGCATGTTCCTGGTCGACACAGCCGAAGGGCGCATCATCGCCGACGAAGAACTGAAACAGAAAATGGCCATGGAGCATCCCTACCGGCAGTGGCTCGACAAATATCTGGTGCCTATCGAAAATTTGCCGGAACCAACATCCTCCAACGGTCGGGAAGCGTCCTTGCCGCCGCTGATTCACCGCCAACAAGCCTTCGCCTACACGTTTGAAGAGCTGAACAAGATTTTGGGGATGATGGCCAAGAACAGCGTCGAACCGATTGGCTCGATGGGAAACGACACACCCCTGGCCGCGCTATCCGACAAACCGCATCTGCTCTACAATTACTTCAAACAACTCTTTGCGCAGGTGACCAATCCGCCCATTGACTCGGTTCGGGAAGAAATCGTCACCGCGACCGAGACCATGCTTGGTTCGGAGCGCAATCTTCTCGATCAGGAACCAGAATGCTGCAAGCAGATCAAGCTTCAGTCACCCATCTTGACGAACGTGGAGTTGGAAAAGCTGCGGGCGATTTCGGTGCCCGGGTTCAAATCGGCGACGTTGCCGATTCTCTTTGACCCACGAGAAAACGGGAAGGGCCTGGAAATGGCGATGGAGAATCTCTGCAGCCAGGCAAGCAAGGCCATCGGAGAGGGCACAAACATCTTGATCCTCTCCGACCGGGGCGTCAATCATGAAAACGCACCGATTCCCGCGCTGCTCGCTGTGGCCGGATTGCACCATCATCTCATTCGGGAAGGGATGCGCACAAGAACGGCACTCATCCTCGAATCTGGCGAGCCCCGGGAAGTTCATCACTTTGCCTTGTTGATCGGCTATGGTGCGAGTGCCATCAACCCGTATCTGGCCTACGAAACCTTGGAAGACATGGTCTGGCAAGGCATGCTCCCGGACATGACGCCGGAGCAGGCCATCAAGAACTACATCAAGGCCGCCGTGAAAGGCGTGGTCAAAACGATGTCCAAGATGGGCATCTCCACCATCCAAAGCTATCGGGGCGCACAGATTTTTGAAGCTTTGGGCATCTCTGAACCGGTCATCAACAAGTACTTCACATGGACGCCATCACGGATCGGCGGCCTGGGCCTGGACGAGATTGCGCGCGAGGCCGTTATGCGCCACAGCCGCGCCTTCCCCGAACGCCAGAGCGACGGGAAGACTTTGGACGCCGGCGGCCAATATCAATGGCGGCATGACGGGGAATACCACCATTTCAATCCGCAGACGATCTACCAGCTTCAGCAGGCTTGCCGCAGCGGTGATTTCCAGGCCTACAAGGACTATGCCGCCCTGATCAACAAGCAGTCGGAGAAGCTGGCCACGCTTCGTGGCTTGCTGGAATTGCAGTTTGCTCCCGAGCCGATCCCGCTGGAAGAAGTGGAGCCGGTGGAAGCGATCTGCCGGAGATTCAAAACGGGGGCCATGTCATATGGCTCCATCAGTCAGGAAACGCACGAGAGCTTGGCCATCGCCATGAATCGCATTGGCGGCAAGAGCAATTCCGGCGAGGGGGGCGAAGACCCGGCCCGTTTCGCTCCGCTTCCCAACGGCGATTCGCTTTGCAGCGCGATCAAACAGGTGGCTTCGGGGCGCTTCGGGGTGACGAGCGAATACCTGGTCAATGCCCAGGAGTTGCAAATCAAGATGGCCCAGGGAGCCAAGCCGGGCGAGGGGGGGCAATTGCCAGGCCGTAAGGTCTACCCCTGGATCGCCCGCGTGCGACACTCTACACCTGGGGTGGGCCTTATTTCACCGCCGCCGCATCACGACATCTATTCCATCGAGGACCTGGCCGAGCTGATTCACGACCTGAAAAACGCGAATGACCAGGCCCGTATCAACGTCAAGCTGGTTTCGGAAGTGGGTGTAGGAACCATCGCGGCCGGCGTGGCCAAGGGTCATGCCGATGTCGTGCTCATCAGCGGCTACGACGGTGGCACCGGTGCTTCGCCCCAAAGCAGCATCAAACATGCCGGGCTGCCCTGGGAACTGGGCCTGGTCGAAACCCACCAGACTCTGGTACTCAACAACCTGCGAGACCGCATCGTCGTGGAAACGGACGGGCAAATGAAGACAGGGCGCGACGTGGTCATTGCGGCGCTGCTCGGTGCCGAAGAATACGGGTTCGCTACGGCCCCCTTGGTTGTGCTGGGCTGTGTCATGATGCGTGTATGCCACATGGACACCTGTCCCGTCGGCGTAGCCACCCAGAATCCGGAACTGCGCAAGAAATTCACCGGCAGACCAGAACATGTGGTCAACTTCATGCGTTTCGTGGCCCAAGAGATGCGCGAGCTGATGGCCCAACTCGGTTTCCGTACCGTGGACGAAATGATTGGCCGCACCGATAAACTTGCGGCTCGCCAGGACGTTAACCATTGGAAAGCCCAAGGGCTGGACCTGTCGGCTATCCTCTATCAGCCCGACGTACCGCCGGAGGTTGGCCGACATTGCCGGGTCGCGCAAGATCATGGCCTGGAGGGCACCTTTGACCGCCGCGTGCTGCTAGAGTTGTGCGAACCGGCCCTGGCCCGAGGCGAACAGGTGCGCGCCAAAATGGAGATTCACAATACCGACCGCGTTGTCGGTACGAAGGTCGGCAGCGAGATCAGCCGCCGCTACGGCGGTGAGGGTTTGCCGGAGGATACCATACGGCTGCACTTCCAGGGTTCGGCCGGCCAGTCCTTTGGGGCCTTTGTCCCCGCCGGCATGACCTTGATCTTGGAGGGTGACTCGAACGACTACGTTGGAAAAGGCCTCTCCGGCGGCAAGATCATCGTCTATCCGCCCAAAGGCTCCACCTTCGTTCCCGAGAAAAACGTCATCATCGGCAACGTGGCATTCTACGGCGCTTCCGGCGGGGAAGCCTACATTCGGGGCATGGCCGGCGAGCGCTTCGGCGTGCGCAACAGTGGCGTGAATGCGGTGGTCGAGGGGGTCGGCGACCACGGGTGCGAATACATGACCGGCGGGCATGTGGTCGTCATCGGCCCGACCGGACGCAACTTTGCCGCGGGCATGTCCGGTGGCATTGCCTACGTCCTGGACGAAGCCGGTGATTTCCATACCCGCTGCAACCAGACCATGGTTGATCTCGAACCGCTCGAGGACGCGGACGAGATCGAGGGTGTGGAGAGCATGATTCGGCGTCATGCTCAATACACGATGAGTGACCGGGCCTGGCACATTCTGGACCGGTGGGATGAGATGGCGCCGAAATTCGTGAAAGTCTATCCGAAGGACTACCGGCGGATGATCGAGGCCATCCAACGGGCCACAGAAACGGGATTCAGCGGCGATGAAGCGATCATGTTCGCATTTGAGGAAAACAAACGCGACCTGGCACGTGTCAGCGGCAACTAGGCGGGAGGAATAAGGATGGGCAAACCAACGGGTTTTATGGAATACGAACGCAAAGTTCCGGAAAATCGTATGCCAGAAGAACGCATCGGGGATTGGAACGAGTTTCGCTTGGACTTTTCGGAAGAAAGCCTGCGTACACAAGGGGCACGCTGCATGGATTGCGGCACGCCCTTCTGCCACACAGGCTTGATGGTGGCGGGGATGGCTTCCGGCTGTCCGATAAACAATCTGATTCCTGAATGGAACGATCTGGTCTATCGAGGGCTTTGGAAAGAGGCGTATCTCCGCCTTAGAAAGACAAACAACTTCCCGGAGTTTACCGGCCGGGTATGCCCTGCCCCTTGCGAAGGTTCCTGCACACTGGGGTTGAACGAATTGCCGGTCACAATTAAGAACATCGAATATGCTATCATCGAAAAGGCCTTCGAGGAAGGCTGGGTGGTGCCCGAATTGCCGGCCAACCGCACGGGAAAACGTGTGGCGATAGTCGGATCCGGGCCTTCGGGGTTGGCCTGTGCGGACCAATTAAACCACGCCGGGCATTCGGTCACCGTTTTCGAGCGTGCCGACCGCATCGGTGGCCTGTTGATGTACGGCATTCCCAACATGAAGCTGGACAAAAAGGTCGTCAACCGCCGGCTGGACCTGATGGCGGAGGAAGGCGTCCGGTTCGTCACCAATACCGAAGTCGGCAAAGACTACCCGGCGGAGCAGCTCCTGCAAGAGTTTGACGCCGTTGTTCTCTGTGGCGGCGCAACCAAACCGCGTGACCTGCCCACCGAGGGCCGGGACCTGCAAGGGGTCCATTTTGCCATGGAGTTCCTCAGATCGTCATCCAAGCACCTGCTCGACGCCGGCCATCGAGACGAGAACACGCTTTCGGCCAAAGACCTGGACGTCGTGGTGATCGGCGGGGGCGATACGGGCACAGACTGCGTGGGCACGGCTATCCGCCAGGGGTGCCGGAGCCTGACCCAGCTTGAGATATTGCCGAAACCGCCAGCCTCCCGCCAGCCGGATAACCCTTGGCCGCAGTGGCCTAAGACTTTCCGGATTGATTATGGGCAGGAAGAAGCCATTGCCCTCTATGGCAAGCATCCTTGTGAGTTTTCCGTCATGACCACGAAGTTTGTCGGAGACGAAAATGGGTGTCTCAAGGAGCTGCACACGGTCCAGGTCGAATGGGTTGGGGGAAACAATGGCACGCGACCACATCCGGTGGCGATCCCCGGTACGGAGAAGGTCGTGCCGGCCCAGCTTGTGCTTCTGGCGATGGGTTTCTTGGGGCCAGAAGACATGTTGCTTGACCAACTCACCGTTGAGCGTGACCATCGTTCCAATGTGCAGGCACATCCTGCCAGGTTCGCGACGAGCCTGGAGGGTGTCTTCGCCGCCGGCGACATGCGCCGCGGACAGAGCCTGGTGGTCTGGGCAATCCGTGAGGGCCGCGGTGCCGCCCGTGAATGTGATCGCTATCTTATGGGCACCACCAGTTTGCCGTGAGAGGAAATTTTCACCCAAAACGCAAAACTTTGACGGACACCTTTGACCTCTGACCGCCGCTCATCTCAGCGTAATCCATCCGTGCCGGCTCCGCAGACCAACGGGCAAACGTTTTGCGCCGGGGAGGGACGCACTTTGCCAGACAGCAGGGCGGCCAAGGCCGCGGCCCCGCTCAACTCTGCCGCCACGCCCATCTCGAACCATAGCCAGCGGGCCGCTTGTCTCATTTCGTCGTCCGTGACCAGCACGATGTCGTCCACGTTCTGCCGGATGATCTCCAGGTTGATCTCCGCGCTCTGACGAGGGGCGAGTGTGTTCGCGGCTGTGTGAATTTCGGGCAGTTCGATCACGCGGCCCGCGTGCAGACTCTCGTGCAGGGTGGGAGCGCCCACCGGCTCGACGCCGATCACCCTGATTTGCGGCTTGACCGCTTTCGCAGCCAGGCTCACGCCGCTGATTAGTCCACCTCCGCCGATGGCCACGATGAGCAGGTCCGTGTCCGGCGCATCCTCCAGGATTTCAAGGCCGATTGTGCCCTGACCGGCGATCACCGCAGGGTCGGCGAAGGGGTGGAAGTAGGTCAGCCCGTTGCGTGTGGCAGCGGCCAATGCCGCGCGATTGGCGTCGTCCCACACCTCACCTTCGATGCGGATATGCGCGCCCCACTTTTTCAGCTTTTCCGCTTTGGCGGGCGGTGCGTTGGCGGGAAGGTAGATCGTCGCCGGCGTCTGCGCCAACCAGCCGGCATAGGCGACGCCCAGCCCGTGGTTCCCGCCCGAAGCGGTGACGATCCCCGCCTGAATCGCTTCCGCCGACAAGCTGAACAGCTTGTTGACGGCGCCGCGCGCTTTGAACGAGCCGGTGACTTGCAGATTCTCCAGCTTGAGGCGAAGCGTGCGAGCCGTGGTCGCTTGCTGCCGGAGCGAATGGGCGTTTACCAGGGGCGTTCGCCGCACATGGCCGGCGATGCGTGTTCGCGCTTTCCGGATATCTTCCAACTCGATGGCTATCACCACTCTGCTCCCCCGCTTCTGATGGATTGCATAGTCGTCTCCACATCCATATTCTAGCAGGAATCTGCTGCCCTGTCAATGGTATTGTCGTCGGGGTCGTGTATCCCTTGTGGTTGAAATTGTAGAGAGGGCCGAAACCGGGTGAGATAAGAGGTACTTGTTTACTGTTCCCAGATATACCGCAGAGACGCGGAGAACGCGGAGTAGGGGCGCAGCATTCTGCGCCCTCTGCGTCTCGGCGGTAAACAAATGCGGCGAGGTATTATCTGACCCCCAGGGGTAGTCCAAGATCATTTCCCCAAGTTGTAACGTTTACACACAAAATAGGGTATTGCAAAAATTTGAATTTTGTGGTATAATAGTTAATTGAAAACGGTTTTTTTTGTCATTGTTGCTCTTTGATGAAGGGGTGGTCATGAAAACATCAAGAAAGCGACATTTCGAAAGCTCTGCAACAATCCAACGAAATAAGGGTCTTTTCATTGCCATAGAAGGAATCCATGGCGCGGGAAAATCTACACAGGTAAAAGCCGTGGCGTGCTGGTTGACTGAGCATGGGTATGATGTGACGGTCACTCGCGAAGTTGGGGGCACGGCCTTGGCAGAGCGCATTCGGGGGCTTATCCAGATGCAGGGTGAAGCCACGAAAACGGCCAATCGCAAGGCGATGCTTTTTCTGGTCATGGCAGCCCGCGCATCCCACATGACTCAAGTAATTCGCCCAAGCCTGAATGCCGGAAAGATTGTAATCACCGACCGATTTGAAGCCTCCACTTATGTGTACCAGCACTCGTGTGATCATCTGGGCGAAAAACTAATCAGCAAAGTCAACGACTACGTTACGGGGGGTGTCTCTCCAGATTTGACGATACTCCTTGATCTACCGGTGGAGGAAGCGTTAGGGCGAAAGGTGAACTCCTGGTTTGGCCAGGCTCCGCGCGAGATATTTCAGCATCGCCTTTTCGATTATCATCAGCGGGCACGTCAGGCGTACCTGGAACTTGCTTCGACGAAATCGTCTGCCAAACACCACTGGGCCGTTATTGATTGTGAAAACAAGGGGCTTGACGAGGTGACCGAGGAGATTCTGTCGGTCGTGCGCCCACGGTTGAGCCAAGGCACGCTGAAAAACACGCAAGGCTTGTATCAGCTACAGTTAGCTCTCAACGAAGTCTGACAAGGAGATCGTCATGGCAACACCCAGATTGAACGGGGGAATAGAACTCATTTGTGGGGGCATGTTTAGCGGGAAAACCGAAGAGGTGATTCGTCAGGTGCAGCGCGGCTACTGGTCAGGCCAAAACGTGCAGATCTTTCGGGCCACTTCTGTCCCACTTGTTGTCCCGCAAAGCAATACGCTCCTTTCGCATGGTGGCAGCGAGATTCAGGCGATGTACATCAGCCGGTCTGACCAGATTTTGCCAATGTTGTCCTCCACTACAGACATTGTGGCCATTGATGAATTGCAATTCCTGGATTGGGGCGTCGTGGATGTTTGCCAACACCTTGCGGACCATGGCGTGCGGGTGATTGCCTCTGGGCTGGACATGAGCTTTCGCGGTGAACCCTTTGGCCCGGTGCCACTTCTCATGAGCATCGCCGATCAAGTGCGAAAACTGCGGGCGGTTTGCACAGTATGTGGCAATCCGGCCGGCCGCAGCCAGCGTTTGCTGCGCGGTCGACTTGCTTCGTACAACGATCCGGTCATCTTGCCCGGCGCGCACCTTTACCAGCCGCGTTGTCGCTATTGTCACCGCGTTCCCGGACGTGATTGAGATGCACCGGCACGCGACCATGTTCTTGCTAACGTATTGGAAAGCGTTGTGAAGGCATACTACTGGGAGGAAACATTATGATTCTCTTAGATTCGCGAAAAGCGGCGAGAAGTGGCTTGCTCTTGGAAAGCCGAAACAAGAACAGCATCCCCTGCGACCTGCTGGCCGCCGACCATTTGTGGCCCCATGGCAGGCAACATCTCACGCCATTCAACAGCCCGGCCGCCAACCCGGAACATTGGGCCAAACGACCACGAGATCGCGCGGCACTGCGCAAGCAATCACCTGCTCACCGGTGAGACTGGTAATAGTCACATAGCCTTGCCAACGTACACTGCGCACACCGTGGGTTGCGTGCCAGGCAGATTTGTCTGCCGTGGGCAAGCAAGTTGAGATGTAGCGTGTAGTACAGGTCCGGAGGTACGATCTCTTCAAGGAGAACGTGTGCTTTCTCGCGTGAAACTTTGGGGCCGATCAGCCCCAGTCGTTTGCTGATGCGGTGGACGTGTGTGTCGACAGGAAACGCCGGCCGGTCAAAGGCGAACAGCAGTACAATCGCCGCGGTCTTAGGTCCCACCCCCTTCAGTTGCGTCAGCCACCGGCGGGCATCCTCAAGCGGCATCTCCTCCAGAAATTCGAGACTAATTTCGCCACGTTCTTCAGTGATTCTCTGCAAGGCCCGTTTGATCGCCGGTGCTTTCTGCCGCCCCAACCCCGCCGGCCGGATTACCGCTTCGATCTCCTCCACAGGCGCGTCTCGCACCTCTTCCCAGCCAGGAAAGCGTTCTCGGAGCCGGTCAAAGGCGACATCCCGGTTGGCATCGTTCGTGTTCTGACTCAAGATGGTACAGACCAGTTCGGCTATGGGCTTCAGTCGAGGGCGATTCAGTTGTTCCCCGTAAGATTCCACCAGCAGACGGTGGACTTCCAGCGCCTTCGGCCGTAGGTTCGACACCATCGTTCTACGCGTTCCTTATTCCTCAACAGTTCTCAGGGCAAGCCGGGTCGTCCACCAGCGAATGCTGCTCAAGATTATCGCGTAGTATCCAACGTAGGCTATGACTTCCAGGAGAGAGGGGTTTCCGTTGTACCCGAACAACGACTTTAGCATCAAACCCACAAAAGAGTTCTCGTCCAGGATGGCATTCATATCCCAAACGTGTGCCACGAGGGTCGGGAATAGCGCCGCATCCTGGAATTCATGGATTCCGTGGGCGATCAGCCCGGCAGCAAAGAGTAAAAGGAGAATGCTGGTCACGTCAAAGAATTTTCCCAAATCTAAATGGGTCGCCGCGTGATAGATCCCCCACCCCACGCCGGCAGCCAGGGTCAACCCCAGCACGGACCCTACCAACAGTCCGGAACCCGCGCCGGAGAAGGCGGCTGCCGAGAGGAAAAGCGCGGTTTCCACCCCTTCGCGAAACACCGCCAGAAAGGTCAGCCCCAGGATCCCCCAGCCGGCATTGGAGGCTATGGCCTGACGCAGTCCTTGCTCCAGGCCTTCACGCATATTATGCGCCTGGTGGCGCATCCAGAATATCATCCAGGTGAGGATCAGAGCGGCCAGGAGCATGGTGGTACCCTCGAAGATTTGCTCCAGCCGGCCTTGAAGACCTGTGCCGATGGCCTGCAATAGCGCGGCCAGCATGATACTGCCTGCCGCAGCCAGGGCTACTCCCAGCCAGGCCAGGCGGCGCGATCTTGCGTCTCCGGCCTTCGCTAAGTAGCCCAAAACGATGCCCACGATCAGAGCTGCTTCTAATCCTTCCCTGAACGTGATGATTCCTGCAGCGATCATAACATTTGTCCCCCTTATTGTAAGCCCCATCCAGCAAGAGCGTAATACTACCACATAAGGAAGAAACTGTCAATCATTCCCGAGCGGAGGAAGTGTATACACGACCTTACCAATGTACTACTTGACGGTGCTTATTCTTTGTGGTAAAATGGGATTGTTAAGGTTATCCGCCCGCCGTTTTCCAA
>CAYWAK010000022.1:11645-21183 GCA_964455755.1 uncultured Ardenticatenales bacterium
CTTATTCTTTGTGGTAAAATGGGATTGTTAAGGTTATCCGCCCGCCGTTTTCCAAGAGACAAGAACAAGAAGCTGGAAAGTTAACTTCTCAAAGAAGTTAAACTTCTAAGCTGACTTCTAAGCTGAACACGAAGACACGAAACCTGGGAGCCGGCTGTACGTAATGCATGTATGACGATCCGTAGTGACGCACGTGTTCAATTGAGAGGAGACCTATAGTGGAAGGCATAGATATTGGCAAATCGTTTACATTTGTCTTTGAAGACGAAAATTGGATAACCAAGGTACTTGTCGGAGGGTTGTTCGTTCTTCTCAGCTTCATTCTGATTGGTATCCCGTTCTTGCTCGGTTATGCGCTGGAGGTGATCCGGCGATCCCAATCCGGTGATCCCCAGCCATTGCCGGACTGGTCCGACCTGGGAGGGTACTTTTCAGCCGGCATTAAGCTCACGGCAGTAATCATCGTCTACGCGCTGCCTATCATCGTGGTAGGCTGTCTCGCCGGGTTAATGGGAGCAGCGCTGGGCAGCAACGGTCAAAGCAGTGGCGGCAATGGCGCAGGTTTCGTCGTTCTCTGTCTGAACTGCCTCACCTTGCTTTGGAGCCTGGTCATGGCCGTATTCCTCCCGGCCGCAATGATCAAATTCGCCGAAACAGGAGAGCTGATGAGCGCCTTTCAGATCGGCAAACTATGGTCATTCATTCGCGACAATCTGAGCAATTACATCATCGCGATTGTGTTGGGATGGGTAGCCAGTTTTGTAGCCAGCTTTGGCATTATCCTCTGCGGCATTGGTGTCCTTTTTACGTACTTCTGGGGATACATGGTGCAGGCGCACTTGTTAGGACAGGTGGCACGCGCGGCACAGCCTGCTATGGTTACCCCAACCGCTCCGGAAAGCTACTAACAGAATCGCAAATGGTATAGAGAGGGGCGCTATCGTACGGCGCTCCTCTCGCTAAATACCGGCATACCGGCGACATTACAGACAAGGAGTACAAGATGAAGAAGATGGCTAGCTTCTCGATAGTATTCGCTCTGCTCCTTTTCGCTACGGTGGCCTGCGGGAAAAGGTCCGCGCCGCCGGCGGCGGTGCAAGCAACGCCCAACATCGAAGCGACCGTACAGGCGGCCATGACGGCCCGCGCCCAGGCCACGCCAACGCCGGACGTTCAGGCCACGATTGATGCCGCTGTAGCTGCCACAGCGCAAGTTACGCCCACGCCGGATGTCGAGGCTACCGTGAACGCCGCCGTCTCTGCTACGGCCCAGGCCCAGGCGAACGTACAGGCAACCGTAGACACGGCCGTCCAGGCCACCACCATTGCTGCACCTACCTCTACGCCTTCGGCCGAATACGTAACCATGAGCGAGGAGGAACTCGCCGCCCTCATTGACCAGGCCGTCGCCGATGCCAGCACCAGCACACAAGAATGTTCCACAGCAGCCACCCAGGCCACCGCCGACGACACCGTCACCCAGGACGAAGTCCAAACCGTGGAAGTCTATCTGGCCAATGCGGATGAAGCAATCGCCTACGCAGAAGAGGCCGTCAATGCCTATTACGACCTGTACGGCGAATTGGCGACCGAATCCCTTTCCACCCTCCAGGCAATTGAGCAGGACCTCGTCGTTATGTCGGACAATACGGCCGCCATCAACGACAGCCTGCAAGAAATCAACACTACGCTGGAATCGGGCCTCACTCTAGCCGAAGATACCATCAATCAACTGGAAAGCGCGGCCCAGGCCGCTCAGGCCAGCGCGCAGCAAGCGCAACAGCAAGCGCAAAGCTGGGTAACGAACCACCAATCGGAGATTGAAAATCGAGTGACTCAGGCTTTATCGGTAAAGCCGGATAACATCCCTGCCGACGCGCAGGCCGCTCTGGCCAGTGCCTTCAACTATGTGGATACCATACAAGGGGCCTTGGGCGACAACAAGATAACGAAATCAGAACTCATGAACATCGCCCAGCTCGGCGCCAATACGGCTGCCGGTTTTCAAACGCGCGGAGACCTGAACCTGAAACAATTCTCCAACTCAGTCAACAAACTTACCGGACAACTGGCCCGTGGACAGGTTCCACAAGCCAAAGCCGGCGTGGGCAATTTCGAGAAATCCTTGGGCGCTCGGCCCGCAGGGATGCCCTCTGGTCCTTCGGCACCTTCACGGCCATCCAGCCCGGCCAAGCCTTCGAAACCGGCCAAGCCGTCGCGTCGAGGATAAGGTGCAACTTTCGTGAAAAATGTTTCTTCCGTTCGACGCAGCAATCAGGAATGGCTGGATGCCTTGCGCGGGCCAGAACCTGACGCAGCGCTGTCCGACCTGCGGGCTGTGCTCGTGCGCGGGTTGGGATACGCCCTGGCCTCCTATTCCAACGTCCGCGACTCCGATCTGGAAGACTTTGCTCAGGACGCCCTTCTGAAGATACTCGCCGCGCTCGACACCTTTCGCGGAGAAAGTATGCTCACAACCTGGGCCCAGAAGATCGCGGTCCGTGTTGCGCTCACCGAACTGCGGCGCCGGCGCTGGCGTGATGTCTCGCTGGAGAAGATGACCGGCTTTCCCGACTCGGATTTTATCCCCGACACGTTGGCCGACACGGCCGCCGGCCCGGAACAACAGGCCATCCAGAAAATATTGATGAGCGGACTGGGTCGCCTGATCAACGAAGAATTGACCGACCGGCAGCGCAAGGCCATGATCGCTGTGCGAATCTACGGAATGCCCCTGGAGGAAGTGGCTCGCCGTATGGACACGAACCGTAATGCACTCTACAAGCTGTTGCATGATGCACGTCAGCGACTGAAGAAACGGATGTTAGCCGATGGAATTTCTCCGGAAGATTTTCTTTCTGCTTTTCAATCGTAGTGAGGTAAGAAACGTGCCACAAGCTACGTCTACATTCCAGAAACCGGCCCTAGAATTGGATGTAACCATGCTGAAAGAGATTCTGCACGGGATTCTCTCCACCCAACCTAATGAAATCAGTTGCGATGAGTGCTTTGATGAGCTAGACCGCTTTGCTGAGATGTGGCTTTCCGGAAAAAGCGCGACTGAATCTATGACCTTGGTTCAGGATCACCTGAACCGGTGTACCGATTGCCACGAAGAGTTCGAGGCGCTCCTGTCTGCCTTGCGTGGAATGGCCTGAGCACCGGTTTCGTTTCCATGTGACCCGTCCCACGAGGAGATTTGCGTCTCCTCGTTTTTTGTTGGGGTAAGACAGCGCAATTTCACCCCCTCTAATAATAACCGTCTGGCAAAATTGGTTTTTATCGAGGAGGTGAAAGATGAAACGTGAACGAAGAGGATTTCGATTCTTTGCCCTGACCGGTGCGGTGATCGCTATCGTTCTGACGCTGGCTGCATGCACAACATCGGCAACACAACAACCCGTGTCCTCGCAAAATAGCAATGGTTTTCAGGAAGCCCCCGATTTCCAGATCACGGTTTACCAGGCTGAAGGATTCCAGTCCGGACAAAAAGTAAGGCTCTCTGATTTGCTCGCCCAGGGAAAACCGGTCGTGCTCAACATGTTTGCCGGTGGTTGTCCCCCCTGTCGCCTGGAAATGCCCGACCTGCAGGCAGCCAACGAGGCGTTCAAAGATGACGTGCTGCTGTTTGGCCTGGACGTAGGGCCCTTCACCGGCCTGGGGTCGCGCGAAGACGGACGTACCTTGCTCCGCGAACTCAACGTCACCTACGCCACCGGCACAACGTTCGATGGCAGCATCATTCGCTCCTACCGCGTGCGGGGCATGCCCACCACGGTCTTCATCACCCCACAGGGGCAGATTGTCCAAACGTGGGCCGGCCTGCTGACAAAGGCCAAGCTGACCGAACTGGTGGGCAATCTCCTCGCCGCCTCGCGTGGCTGATGACTCAGTCGCCATAAGCATATGCGCGCCACCAACGATGAAAATCGTCGAGCGTGGGGCGTGACCGCTGTGCCTTCGCCCGGACCCGTAGCGCCGGAATCCCTATTCCGGCAGCTACTGTTTTCGCGACAGGTAAGACCCCCCCGCCCTGGCGCGTCTATGATGTTGTAGGGCAAAGTTCCTCAAACTGATCCGTTGCCAATAATGACAGTAGGAGAAGAAACAGATGCCAGATAAGAACGGCCCCATTGTTGTTTACGGCACCACCTGGTGCCCCGATTGCAAACGCGCAAAACAATTTCTGGGTGAGCACCGCCTGCAGTACGACTGGGTGGACATCGAACAGGACCCCGAAGCGATGGCCTACGTTGAGGAGATCAACCAGGGCAAACGCATTGTGCCCACGATCGTGTTTCCCGACGGCGGCCTTCTGGTCGAACCTTCGAATGCCGAGCTGGCCGACAAACTCGGGCTGCACACCAAGGCGACCCGCAGCTTCTACGACGTGATCATTGTCGGGGGCGGGCCGGCCGGACTGACGGCGGCGATCTACACCAGCCGCGAATCGCTCGACACGCTGGTCATCGAAAAGTCGGCGCTGGGCGGGCAGGCTGCCGTGACCCAAGTGCTCGACAATTTCCCCGGATTCGACGAGGGGATCAGCGGCGCAGACTTCGCCCGCCGACTGAGCAATCAAGCACGGCGTTTCGGCGTGGAGTTGCTCCAGGCGCAGGACGTCGTGGGCATCAGTCGCGACGGCCAATATGTTTGCGTGAAAACGGCCGGCGGCGCGGAATACGGCGCGAAAGCCGTCTTGCTCGCCACGGGCAGCCGCTACCGCCGGCTGGACATTCCGGGCGAAGACGAATTGATCGGCACGAATATCCACTTCTGCGCGACCTGCGATGGCGCGTTCTACAAAGATAAAGAAGTTCTGGTCGTCGGAGGGGGAAATAGCGGCTTTGAAGAAGGTCTGTTCCTCACCCGTTTCGCCAATAAAGTGACCATTGTCGAGTTCCTGCCGGAGGTGCGCGCCAGCGCGATCTTGCAGGAGAAGGTTGCCGGCCGGGACGACATGGAAGTGATTACGAACCACGCCGTGCGCGCGTGCAGAATAGAAAACGGCAAGCTGGCCGGTGTCGTTGTGGAAGACCGCGCAACCGGCCAAACCCATGAATGGCACCCCGACGGGATATTTGTCTTTATTGGCATGTCGCCGAATACCCATTTTCTTCCCGACACGTTTGCCCGCGACCGGTACGGGTTCCTCGTTACCGACAAAACGTTGATGACGACGGTGCCCGGTGTTTTCGCTGCCGGTGACGTGCGTGAGGGCAGCACCAAGCAGGCGGCGTCCGCTGCCGGCGAAGGTGCCACGACCGCTCTGATGATCCGCGAGTACCTCAAGTCGCTAGACTGATACCCGCATACACACAATAGGGAGGTGATGCGAAATCCACAGCATTGTTGTACAGGCCAGTTCGTTTGATCCAATTAGCTCACTTAGATTAAGGAGAGAAAAACAAATGTTACGCAGATTTGGTTACTTGTTTAGTATGCTCGTCGTTTTGAGCATGGTACTTACGCCGCTTGCGGCAGCGCAGGGGCCTGCATTTGATGCCACTGCTGCAGAAGAAGAAGGATATTGGTACTCCCGTTACAACCTGGGCAACCTCGTTTTTCGCTCAGGCCTGGGCGACACATTTATGCCCGAGATGAGCATGATCCAGCAGATGGTCGCGATGGCGGATGCCGACCCCACCGATGGCGATACGGCCATGCCGCCCACAAATGCGGCCATGCTCAAGTCGGTCTACGCCAGCGGCGACCCGCACTACACCCAGATGATTGACGTGAACGATTTTGGCACGCAGCGCTGGGACCCGGCCAGCTTCGACAAAACCGTAACCAGCCGCGCTTTGGGCTGGACAATGACCAAAGAGTCCGAGTGGGCCAAGCAGTTCCACGTGGACGATCACTTTGGTAAAGTCACCGACAATTTCGGCGCACAGTGGCGCTTTGTGGGCCTTGCTCTCAACGCCGAATCCAAAATGCAGGCACAATACGCGCTGCAGATGCTCAAGAACGACCAGGGCCTGATCGCCAACAGTGACGGCACGGTAGACTGGTCCGGCCAGTGGGTCATGCTGACAGCGTTCAGCGACCTGGGCGGCCTGCTGGGCGCTTCAACATTGCCGCACAGCACAACCAATCGTTACGCCGATCCGGCGGGTTCAAAGATGTTCCTGGGCGCGGCCGACATGCTCTTCGGGGCCGTGGCTTCTCGCAAGCCGGCCAACACCGAAGAATTTTCGCTGGCCATTCAGGGCCTCACCTGGTACGCGGCAAGTACAACTAACGCCGACAACCAAGCCCAGGCCATTGGCCTGATCAAAAGTCATGCCGACATGCTCATCAACGCCAGCCAAGACACGGCCACGAACAAGGCTTTCGCCGTTCGCGGTCTCATCGAGGCCTATCGCGTCAGTGGCGACAGCAAGTATCTCGACGCCGCCGTGAGCGCATTCAACAGCCTGGCCGGTGAGTTTGACGCGGCCAGTGGCACATTCTCCAGCCAAAACAGCTACACCATTGACAACGTGGCCGTCATCATGGGCGCGATCAACAGCGCACGAATTTTCGCCGGTGACGCCATTGATCAGACCCAGGCCGCGAATCTCTTCCGTGATTTCTTCGAGAGCGCGGTAAACAAGAGCGGTTTGCAGATTTCTGTGCCGCCCGTCGCAGTCGCGAAGGGCACGTTTGAGCAGGATGAGCCGGTCGTATTCTACGGCTACCCCGGCAAACCTATGCCGCCTATGGCCGGTGGAGACTTCGGCATAGCGCCGGTTTTCGCCACCGAGGTGAAGTGGGATGGCAGTCAGTGGAGCGTGACCAACGGCAACTTTGACTCCGCCGGGGCGATGCATGCTTCGAACGAGTTCATCTGGTTCCACAACGACGAAGTGAACGGCTTCCCAGAAGTGAGCGCGTCTGCCGCCGCCGCAGCGCCGGCACCGGGCATGTTGCCCACCACCGGCGGCGACAGCAACTTGCCGAGCGTCGCTTTGCTTACGGTAATCGCCGGTCTAATGCTGCTCGGTGCGGGTTTCGCCCTCCGCCGGCAGACGGTCGTGAGGTAATAACAAAATGAGCCGACGTTTCTCTGGCGCACAGAACGCGCCACGGACACGGCTCATGTGGATGGGTGGGTTGCTGGTCGGACTCTCCCTGGCTCTGGCCGGTTGCGGAGCTTCCAGCAGCCCATCCAACGCACCAGCCGTACCTACACAACCGGCACAAGTGCGTCCCGCTACGCCGACGGTGATCGAGCCAACGCTCGCGCCGCCGGCGTCGGCTACGCCGGTAGCTCCAACGTTCACTCCCGCTCCAGCACCAACGGAACCGCCGACAGTTGTGCCCAGCCCGACCGTGGCCGCGACGCAGCCCCCATCGCCGACCGAGGCCACAGAACCGGAGGCTGGCACGCCCAGCTTTGAGGCGGACGTACTGCCTATCTTTACAGCCCGTTGTACCAAGTGTCACAGCGGCGATAATCCCCCGCGCGGGCTGCGGCTTGATAGTTACGAACACGCTATTGCCGGCGGCTCGTACCGCCCGGTCATCGTTGTAGGGAACGCGGACGAGAGTCCCTTGATCCGGCGTATCAAGGGGATCGCCACGCCGCGTATGCCTTTTGATGGCCCGCCCTTCCTTTCTGACGAGCAGGTCGCCACCATCGAGGCCTGGATAGCAGCCGGCGCGCCGAACAATTGAACCAACTGCCGGAAAACCGGCAATCACCTATTGCGCCAAAAAGGGGCAGACTGCGAGGTTTGCCCCTTACGCCCCACAGTTTTGCGCCATACCCCTGGCGGCATGCTCCTTTGACCAGAAGAAGCGGCCATGATATAATTGACCATCCAGCTTCAGAAGCCGTGGAGGTCCGTTTTCGTGTGGCAAACAACCGTCAGACAGGCGTTGCGCCTGGCACTCCCGCTCGGTACCAAGGTAATCGTCGGGCAAGATCAGTTGGAAAAGAGGGTATCGTGGGCTCAGGCGATGGCCTCTACCCCTCCCTTCTTTGGATCCCTTCACGGAGAGGAACTGGTTATCCTCTCCCTGCATACGATCCGGCGACTGGACAGTGAGTTCAATTTTGGCCGCATGATCGGCGACATGGCCGGCCTGGGTATCGCCGGCATCGCCTATGAGGGCACGGCCGACGTAGAAGAAATCGCGCTCGCCACAAAGCGCCACGTGCCCCTCCTGCAATTGCCGGACGGGTCGAACGTCGAGCGGGCCACCCAGGCAGTACAACGACTGATCGCTCAGAAGAGTGCGCAGCAGTCCGTGCGTGCCCGGGAGTTGGCCCGGCATCTCTCTGATGTCTGCGAAACGTGTAGCGGGCCAGAATCGTTCCTCGCGGCCCTCACCCAACTAACCGGTCACGCCGCGACCCTCCAGGACGAACACAAGAACATGTGCATTTCACCACCGCCGGGCCGTGCACGGTTCCCAGAGAAAAAAATCCGGCGCTGGGCGGCAGATGGAATCGCCTCGTTGAAAGCTGCCCGCTCTCTTGAACCGGCCTACAGCCAGATCGCCGGCACAACGGAATGGGCCGGCTGGCACGCGCCGGTGACGGTTGGTCAGCACATTGTAACGGCCATCAGTCTTGCCGACAAGCGCCCCGCACTGGACGAATTCTCGCAATTTGTGGTCAGCCAGGCTGCTTTAGCCTGGTCGCAACGGCTGGACGAAGAACGGTCTGCTGCGCTGGCCCGCTCGAACGTACGCGAAGAATTCATCCGCCAGTTGGCGGCACGATCCCGCAACGCGCAAGGAGCCATCTTCCGGTTAGCCCATCTGCTGGACTATGCCTTGGCAGAGGAACAATGGGCAATAATTTTTGCCACCGCAGTGAGCGGCCATTCGATTGACCCGCAGTGGCAACCCGTGGAACAAACCGCCCTACGTTGTGCGGAGCAGAGAGGATGGGGTGTGCTGTCTGGGTGTGTGCGCAACCGGCTGATTTTGCTGGGCCATGCGCCGGAAGCTCCCGGCATTTCCGCGCTCCGCCAGTTGGCCGAAGAAACACGGAACACCGCGACGCATCACTTCGCCGCACCGCTGTTTTGCGGCATTGGCCGCAGTCTGATCGGCGTAGACGGGCTGTACGACGCGCTCCGTCAGGCCGAAGAGTCGCTTGATTGGGGCAGGCGGTTGTTCTCTTCAGCCGGCGGCGTGCTGACGGCGAACGATGTAGCCATGTATCGCCTGCTGTACGACTTGCGCGGTTCGCAGGAAGCCTACAGATTCTATCATGCAACGCTGGGGTCGCTGGTGCAGTATGACCAGAAGCACGGCACGGAACTTCTCCCTTCCCTCGAAACCTATCTGCGATACCACGGAAATATGAGTCAGGCGGCCAAGGCGTTGCATGTCCATCGCAACACACTGATCTACCGGCTGAAACGCATTGGTCAGATCTCCGGTCTGGATTTGGACGAAGCCGAGACCCGCCTTGCCCTGCAGATTGCGCTGCGCCTCTCCTATTTGCTGTGAAGGCAGTTATCAGAGGCCAGACGTCAACTGTCAGTCGCCGGTGATCAGATGGTTGTCACTGGACTGGGGATTCTGGAGTTACGAC
>CAYWAK010000023.1:0-21100 GCA_964455755.1 uncultured Ardenticatenales bacterium
ACAGCATACATCGTCGAAGCAGTGCGCACGCCCGGTGGCCGGCGAAACGGGTTGTTGCAGCCCGTGCAGCCTATCGTGTTGGCTGCGCACGTGCTGGGAGAAGTCGTCCGCCGCGCCGGTGTGGAACCGGGCCACATTGACGACGTAATCATGGGCTGCGTAACCGAGACCGGCGAACAGGGCGGCAACATTGCCCGGCTGGCCACCCTCCATGCCGGATTTCCGGTGAGCGTGCCGGCGGTGTCCCTCAATCGGATGTGCGGCTCCGGGCAACAGGCGGTACACTTCGCCGCCCAGGCCGTTCTGGCGGGCGACATGGACCTGGTCGTGGCCGGCGGGGTGGAAAGCATGAGCCGCGTGCCGATGGGGTCTGACTGGAACTTCACCGCTCTGCCGGCCGGATTCCCCTTCGACCTGGTACCGCAGGGTATCTCGGCCGAAATGATGGCCGAGAAGTGGAATCTGGCACGCGAGGCGCTGGACGATTTTGCTTGCGAAAGTCACCTGCGCGCAGCGCAAGCCACACGCGAAGGCCGCTTCGAACGCGAGATCGTGCCGCTGGAGGTGCCCCTCGACGGCGGCACACGTACCGTGCGCGTGGACGAAGGCATCCGCTTCGAGCCGGATCGGGCGAAGATGGCCGCCTTGCAGCCGGCCTTCAAGCCGGATGGCGTGATTACAGCAGCGAACGCCAGCCAGATCAGCGACGGCGCTGCGGCACTGCTCATCGCTTCGGAGCAGGCGGTCCGCGAGTTTGGCCTGCTGCCGCGCGCCCGCATCACGGCGCGTATCGTCGTGGGCACCGACCCCGTGCTCATGCTCGACGGCCCCATTCCGGCTACGTTTCGCGTCCTGGAGCGCGCAGGGCTGGCCCTGGACGACATCGCCTGCTTTGAAGTGAACGAGGCCTTTGCCTCGGTTGTACTGGCCTGGCAGCGTGAAACGGGCGTTGACCTGAAACGGGTGAACGTCAACGGCGGGGCCATCGCCCTGGGACACCCGCTGGGAGCGACCGGCGCGCGGCTGATGACCACGCTGCTCCACGAATTGGAACGTACCGGAGGACGCTATGGCTTGCAGACAATGTGTATCGGCTGGGGAATGGCCACAGCCACAATAATCGAACGAATCTCGTAACGAAAGGAGAATGAAGATGCAGGGCTTAATGATGGACTACCCGCTCACCATTCAGGCAATCCTGGAGCGGGCGAATCAATTCTATCCAGGTAAGGCAGTTGTTTCCAAACTGCCAACCGGTGTGCATCGTTATACCTATGGCGATTTCTACAAGCGCGTACACCGCCTGGCGAATGTGTTGCAGGATTTGGGGGTGAAGCAGGGGGATCGCGTGGCGACCTTCGCCTGGAACCACTACCGCCACCTCGAACTGTACTACGCGATTCCCTGCATGGGCGCTGTGCTGCACACGTTGAACATTCGCCTATTCCCTGAGCAGCTTGCCTATGTGATCAACCATGCTGAGGACAAAGCCATCTTCATTGATGCCAGTCTGCTCCCCCTGGTGGAACGGATCAAGGACCAGATTGGCGGCGTCGGCACGTTCGTGATCATGAACGACACCGGCCAGCCACCCAAAACGGCCTTGGAACCGCTTGCCGATTACGAGGAGCTGATGGCCGGCGCGGCGGAGACGTTCGACTTTCCCCGGCTGGACGAAAACGATGCGGCGATAATGTGCTATACCTCCGGCACGACAGGCGAACCGAAAGGGGCGGCCTATAGCCATCGCGCGATCTATCTCCATTCTATGGCCGAGTGCATGGCAGACACATTGGCCCTTTCGGAACGGGACACGATCATGCCGGTGGTGCCGATGTTCCACGCCAATGCCTGGGGGATTCCCTTTTCGGCTCCGATGACCGGCGCATCCCAGGTTTTTCCCGGCCCATTCATGAAGCCGCCGGACCTGGCCGGGCTGATTCAGGATGAGAAGGTCACGCTCGCAGCCGGTGTGCCGACTCTCTGGTTTGGTCTCTACCACTTGCTGATGCAGGAAGATTACGATGTGAGCAGCCTGCGAGCGATGATCGTTGGCGGGGCGGCAATGCCCCAGAGCCTGATCGAGGATTTCGAGCGGAATTTGGGTATCTGGGTCATCCACGCCTGGGGCATGACGGAGACGACTCCGCTGGGCACGGTGGCCAACCTGAAGAGTAACATGGATTCATGGTCCGAGGCCGATCGCTACAGCGTACGGGCCAAACAGGGCTTGCCTGTGCCGGGCGTTGAGATCCGCGCCATGGATGAGGCCGGCAACGCGGTACCCTGGGATGGCCAGACGATGGGCGAATTGCAGGTGCGCGGCCCTTGGGTCATCCGCAGCTACTACAATGACCCGCGCAGCCCGCAATCATTCACCGACGACGGCTGGCTGCATACCGGGGATGTGGTAACCATTGATCCGGAAGGGTACATTCAGATTACCGACCGCACGAAGGACCTGGTGAAGAGTGGCGGCGAATGGATTTCTTCGCAGGCGCTGGAGAACGCCCTGATGGCGCACGAGAAGGTGCTCGAAGCGGCCGTGATCGCCATTCCGCACCCCGAGTGGCAAGAGCGCCCGTTGGCCTGTGTGGTGACAACGCCGGAGCACAAGGATCAGGTGACGAAAGACGAACTGTTTGCGTTCATCAGGCCGAAGTTCGCCAAGTGGTGGATACCGGACGATGTCGTTTTTGTGGAGGAGCTGCCCAAAACCAGCGTTGGCAAATTCGACAAGAAGGTGTTGCGCGAGCGATACAAGGAGTACGGGTTATAGGGGGCGCGCGAGAGTCAGGGCATAAACGGCTTGCGCTCCCTGTTCACGCAAGGCATGCGCGCAGGCCGACAGGGTTGCGCCGGTCGTTATAACGTCGTCAATCAGGAGGGGGCGGTGGCCGGCGACATGTGCGGGAGCGGCTTCGAAGGCCCCCCGCACATTGAGCCACCGTTCGCGTGCCGAGAGACCGACTTGGGAGGGCGTCTGGCGCGTGCGCTGCAGCGCCTGCTCTGTCATGGGCAGACCTGTGCGCTGCGCCAGGCGCTCCGCTAACAGGGCGGATTGGTTGTATCCCCGTTCTTGCTCGCGGGTTTGGTGCAGCGGCACCGGCACAACCATGTCCGCGGGAAAGTCCTGGGCTTCCCAAACATCCAGGAGAAGGTCGCCCAACGGATTGGCCAAATCGCGCAGGTTGTTGTATTTGAGAGCGTGAATCGCTTTGCGAAGCGGGCCGTCGAAGGGCGCGGCCGCGCGTAGCCGGTCGAATTCCGGCGGGTGCGCACGACAGAAGGCGCACACGTTTTGCCCAGACGGGAGTTGTCTGCTGCACGTGGGGCAGACGGGGTCGGCAAAAGGGGTGATGTGGCCCAGACAGGATGGACAGAGGAGCGCGCCGGTTGTCCTGCAATGCACGCAGCGTGGCGGAAAGAGGAGATCAAGCAGGGTTTTCTGGGTTTTGAGCCAATGATGCCGCAGATTCATGAATCGAAGATCGCAAGTTTGTCACCGGCGACGATGCCTTGCCGGGCAATGGTGCCGGCCGGAAGCTCCAGGATCGCGTGCGTCCCTCGAACCCAGGGGCCGGGGCGTTGCGGCGGCATGGCCTCCGTCAGGCGGATGATCGTGTTGTTCTCGTCGAGGTACAAAACATCTATGGGGAAACGCATCAGAAACGTATGGATCGAGCGTTCGGGGCGCAGGAGGAGGCCTTCCCCTTCGGCAAGCGCAGACCTCCCCAGCAACCCACGCAACCGTGAGAAGAAACTTGTCGCTATCTCACCACGCGTAACGATTTCGGTATTCCGGGTGAGGTTTGTAACTCTCATATCCCTTTGAAGGTTTCAATCAAACGAGGTATGGCCGGCCCGAGTAGAACGATGAAGAGCGAAGGGAAAATCAGAAAAGCCAGCGGGAGCAGCATTTTGATCGGTGCTTTTTGGGCTGCTTCTTCGGCGCGCTGACGCCGCTTGATACGCATCTGTTTCGACTGGATGCGCAGCACCTTGGCAATACTCACGCCCAATTGATCGGCCTGGATGATAGCGGCCGCAAAGCTGGTAACGTCGTCCACGTCCATGCGGTAGGCCATCTCCCGCAGCGCTTCTCGGCGCGATTTCCCAAGCCGAAGTTCGCCGATCACCCGGCCGAAGGCTCGCGATAGTTCGTTATCCCACTTCTCGTTTACCTTGGCCAGGGCAGCATCAAAGCCAAGTCCTGCTTCGACGCTGATGGTTAGCAGGTCCAACGCATCGGGCAGCGCTTTTACAATTCCATTCTGTCGCTGGCGGATTTTCTGGCCCAACCAAATCGTAGGTAGGAAAAAGCCGAGGACTACGAGGGCAATCACAAAGAAAAGTATTCTGGAGGGGTCTGTGTGGGCGAGAAAAAAGAGCACGCCTGGTACAGCTCCCGTAACCAGCGCAGAGAGACCGCGTACCCCCATGAACTCCGCTGGCGTCCAGTCGTTCGGGTTGCCGGCCATATCCAGCTTGTGTTGCAGGGATTCGATGTTTCTTTGGGGAGCGAAGCGCATAACAAAACCGGACATGGTCTGGATAATTGGCTTAATAGCCCGTTCCCGGAAGGGTACTTGCAATTCTATTTCTTCCAACGTACGGGGTTGCCGTCCCCCATAGCGATTGAGTCTTTCTTGCACGGGGTTCTCGCGGCGGGTGAGGGCCAAGCCCACGAAAATCAAGGCAATGCTTGCCCCAACGAACAAGGCCATGATCAAGGTTAACAGTCCACTCATAATTACACCTCGATATTCACAATTTTTCGGATGATGAAGAAACCGATGGTGATCATCACGACAGCGATCGTCAGCATCGTCCACCCGCAGGCGGTGGTATAGAGCAAGGACATGTACTCTCTGTCAATGACAAACAGGACGCCGGCAAGGATGACAGGCAAAAGAGTGATGATGTATCCGGATAGCATCTGCTGAGAAGTCAGTACACGGATTTCGCCCTGAATGCGCACCCGTTCTCGAATCGTTTCGCCGATAATGTCCAGGATTTCGGCCAGATTGCCGCCCACTTCACTTTGGACGAGAACAGCCGTGATCATCATGTCCAAGTCTTCGCTGTTGATGCGACGCAGCATGTTGTTGAGCGCCTCTTCGTTTGTCAACCCCAGACCGACCTCCCGCACCACACGTTCGAATTCTATGGAGATGGGGGGGGGTAGCTCGCGGGAGATTACTTCGATAGATTGCATCAGACTGTAGCCGGCCCGCAGGCTGTTGGCCAGCAAGGTGATTGCATCGCCCAGTTGATCATTGAAGGCGTTCAGTCGGCGTTGCTGTCGCCAGCGCACGTACAAACGCGGCAAGAAGTACCCACCGATGCTGAAGAGCAAGGCAAGAATGAGAACGCGAAACAAGACCAACCCCAAAAGGAAAGTCAGGAGCACGGTGGCGATGTTAATCAAGATGTATTCGGAGGTCGTGATTTTGAGGTCGGCGCGAGCCAATTCGGTGGCCAGCGCCGGCCCGGCAACGCGACGTTCCAGCATGCGATTGAGAATCTGGGCAAAGCGGCCTGGACGTTTCTTGTCACCCTCTTGTGAGGGCTGCACCGCCCCTTCCCGTGTGGCATAGCGGTCCAGGCGGGAGCCGATCACTTCGGCCCGACCGCCCATGAATTGGGCCAGTCCACCGAAGAACATTAGTGCGGCGACCCCCATGGTTATTGAAAGGATAATTGGCGAAATCAATCTGCAAACTCCAATATAAGGTTACACACCCAGACCACCAGAATGGGCGGACAAAGTGCGTGGCGCTTGAGCAAGACCGAACGACTACGAATAATACTGGTCATCCATCCCAAACATGGTTGGGGGAAGCATAATTCCCACGGCTTCTATGCGATCCATGAATTTAGGACGGATGCCTGTCGGGCGCAGCCGACCTACTACGCGCCCGTCTTCAATGCCCGTTTGTTGGAAGACGAATATGTCTTGCATGACGATCACATCGCCCTCCATGCCTTGGACCTCGGCGATGTTTACCACCTTTCTGGTGCCATCGCGGAAGCGGTCTTGGTGAACAATCAAGTCAACAGCCGATGAGATTTGCTCGCGGATGGCTCGCAGAGGCAAGTCCATTCCTGCCATTAGAGTCATCGTTTCGAGACGAGCAAGTGTGTCGCGCGGCCCGTTCGAGTGTGCCGTTGTCATGCTGCCGTCGTGGCCTGTGTTCATCGCTTGCAGCATATCCAGGGCTTCGGCTGCGCGCACCTCACCGACGATGATCCGATCAGGGCGCATACGAAGCGCGTTGACAACGAGCTGACGGATGGCCACCTCCCCACGCCCTTCGATGTTGGGGGGACGTGCTTCCAGCGTGACAACATGCTCTTGCCTGAGTTTAAGTTCTGCGGCGTTTTCAATCGTGACAATTCGCTCGTCGTCGAGAATGGCCGATGATAAGATGTTGAGCAGGGTCGTCTTTCCCGAGCCGGTGCCGCCAGAAACTACGATATTCAACCGGGACTTTACGCAGGCATCCAGAAACTCTAACGCTTCGGACGTTATGGAGCCAAATCGCAATAGATCTTCCCCGCCCAGACGTTCGCGGCCAAACTTACGGATGGTGATGGTGGGACCGATGAGTGCCAGAGGGGGGATGACGATGTTGACGCGCGATCCATCGGGCAGGCGAGCATCCACAAAGGGCTGGCTCTCATCCACACGGCGTCCAATGGGGGAGACAATGCGGTCAATGATGCGCATCACGTGTTCATCATCGTCGAAAAGGTTTGTGACTTTTTCCAGCTTTCCGGCCCGCTCGATGTAGATGCTCTTTGGACCATTGACCATGATTTCTGTGATGCTGTCATCTTGCAGGAGGGGTTCAAGGGGGCCATAGCCCAGGATTTCAGCCAGAACTTGCTCAAATAAGGACCTGCGTTGGGACCGGGTCAGTACCATACCTTCCTGGGCCAACAGTGTGTCGAATACCTGCCGGATCGTTTCCTGCATTTCTTCCCGGTGGCTGATGTCAATCTGCGTATCCAATTCGGCGATTAGCTGCGTTTGGATCCGACTTTTGAGGGATGTGAGGGGGTCTTTGGCCTTGGCCAACGGTTGGCGGCGAAAGCGCAACGCTTCCATTTTGGAAGTGCCCTGGTCCTTGTCACCGACGTCAGAGAGTTTACCGGTTTGTTTCTTTTCAAGTCGCTTGAGTAAAGACATATCCTGGCACCAAATTTCTAGTTAGCTGGTTACTCCTCAGTCTACCTCACAATTAGAAGCAGATGAGACGCACATAAACGCTGATTTTCGCCGATCTGCTCTGATTTATCTACGGTTATCTGCACAAAATCTGCGGTATCAGGGTCCTATTCGACCGATGCTGAGCAGCCACGTTAGCCGTTATCGTTATGCTCCTACCGCTTCCGCCATCGTCTAAATAATCCTCCGGGAGTTGCTGCTTGCTTCTTGTGCATTGTTTCTGTCAAACCGGACGGCGGCGGCAGTTGTTCGACGATTTGTTGGGCCAGATGTAACAGGTTCTGCCCGACAGCAGAGTTGGGCTGCCCCTGTACGGCGGGCAACCCCTGGTTAACGGCTTTGGTCGTTGCCGCATCATCCCGTATCACGTCGGCAAGGACAGGATGTTTCACGCTGGTTTCAATGTCGCGTACGCGAATCCCGCCTCGAGGATCGTGTTTGTTGAGCACGAGCAAAATCTTTTCCGGCTCATAGGTCAAGGCCTCGGTAACCTCGAAGAAGGTCTTGGTATTTTTTATGGCCGTTATTTCGGTCGTAGTCAGCAAAATGATTCGATCGCTAAGATCAAATAGGGTCAACGTTGGCTCTTGTAAAGAAGTCCACGTATCTATGACGATGTAATCAAAGATCAACTGCAACTTCTCCAGGATTGTGACCAGGTGGTCTGTCGTGACGAGTTCGGCCATCTCTGGCTTTGGCGGCGAGAGCAGGGTCTTCACCCCTGAGGAGTGCGTGATTAGCAAGCCGGAAAGGAATTCTTCGTCCAGGTCCTCGATCTGCTCGACGGCGTCAACAATGCTCCTCTGGGAAGAAAGGTTCAGGAGTACGCCCACGTCGCCAAATTGCAGGCTGCCATCCACGATCGCTACCTTGGCTTTCGTCACTTCTCGAATGGCGATTGCCAGATTGGTGACCACCGTGCTGGTTCCGACCCCTCCTTTTGCCCCATAAACAGTAATGATCCTCCCTTTTTGCACGGGCGGAGCGGGCACAGCGACCGGGGCAGGAGCCAACGCCTGCGCCTGGGAAGGAGGTGGAGTGGCCGGGCGACGGCGCTGTCCCAATTCGTAAACGCGCCGGATACTGGTAACCAATTCTTCTGCCGTGAAAGGTTTGATCAGGAATTCGCGTGCGCCGGCCAGCATGGAACGTCGCAGGTAGTCGGCCTCTCCCTGTACCGACATCATGATCACTTGGGTGTTGGGGGCGCCTTCCGATATTTTCTCGCCGGCAGTCACACCGTCCATACCCGGCATGTTGATGTCCATCAAGACGACGTCTGGTTGCAGATCCATGACCATCTCGACACCTTCCGCACCGTCCGATGCCGAGCCAACAACTTGGATGTCCTTTTCGAAGTATAGAAGTTTCTTAAGGTTCTCACGAGTTTCCGGTATATCATCTACAACCAGAACGTGGATCATCTTATTAGGGTCTGCGTTTTCAGACATGCGCCTGTGTTTACTCCTTGCCGGACCAATTATAATTATCGAGGACGAATGTCAAACTCTCGAATCATGTAGTCTTCGCTTACGGTCTCTGTTGTGACCACTTCGTGATCTCCGGCAGCACGCAGCGCCAGGTCCACAAGGGTGTTCTCTCGCAGGTTCTTTAAGATGAGCGCCTGTTGCCGGTCAACCAGAAAAGTAACCACCTGTTGCGGCTGGTCCTGCTGCCGATTGCCCGTAATGTTCCACATTCCAACGCGAAGTACCTCAATATCCTGTAGAGCGAGTTGTGTGACCGGTTCTTGGGTGATGCCTTGGGCGGTGTCCTGTTGCAATCTCATGCTGAGCAGGACATCGACTCGGTCGCCCGACTGGATCGCTCCGGCGACACCGCTAATGTTGTCTATGGTCATGGCGACGGCTATTTTGCCCTTTGGAATGATGAACGATGCGTCCGAGCCCAACCCCAGTCTCGTTTCTTCCACCTTCTTGTCAATCAACATTGAGGCTAGCAGGATTTGGCCGGGGAAGATCGGGCTTCGGGTCAGTTTGCCCACGGCATCTGCCGGATTCAGGATTGCGCCAGGCGGCACGGAGTCTTGCGGCCACTCCTTGACTCCGATGGCGTCGGGGGGCACAGGAACATGGGCTTCAATATTCTGGAACGCGACCACCACAGATGCCGTCTCCACGGGCTGTACGTTGCCTTGTGGCTGGCGGCGCAATATGAACAGGGTAGCTCCTGCAGATACAATCGCAAGGATGAACCCAAGTACAATCAGGAGTCTTGCGCTACGTTGCATCTTTTCCTCCAATATTTGGCGCGATGTCGAGTCATTGTATCGCCTTCATAGTGATTTGGTGGTGGGTAGCGAGTACGTGATGTTCGATACTTTCTCGCCACTACCAATATTTTACATCGAAATCAACGAAAGAGCAAAATGTGATTACTACGAACCTGTGTTTGTAGGCACAACGCACTCTAAAAAAAAGTGCGTTGCCCTGCCCCAACCCGAATGATGGGCAAAAAGAGAACCTGGTTTGAATCTCTGGGCGCATAATACAGGGTAATGCCGTGCAACACCGGAGTGGTAGAAGAGAGCGCCGTAGAAAAACGCAATCGATAGTTCACCTGGCCGGTCGTTTGAATGGGCAATACGTACGTGATTCGCGACGTTTGTGTCAGCGCGGTGGCTGCCAGACCAGCGGCGACCAGTGGATGGGACGAAAGGTCCGTGCTGATCCACGGCCGATTCGGGTCGGCTTGATAGGCCAGTGTGATCGTAGCGGCCGTCGTATCGGTTATGGCAGTTTCCAGCGCGAACTGCTGTAGGTAGCTGTCGTCCGGCAGTTGCATCGTACCGGTGTAGATTCCGTGTGGCATGTATTGGGCGGCCAAACCGCGCGTTGGTGCGCTGTACACGCTTGCCTGAGGGAAGGCATGGGTATTCGCCCCACCGACCACGAAGATGTGATCTTGCAGCCAGGTTCCTGTGTGTGCATAGCGCGGGGCCGGCAAGGGATAGGTAGATCGCCAGGCGGGTTCGCCCGCTTGCTCACGATACAGGTAATCAGGTGCGAGAGGATCCAACGCAACACTGATCACCGCGTCCCGGTGGCCGCTGGTAAGCGTGGGGCCTACGCCGCCGATCAAGAAGATTTGGGCGTTGATTTGAACGGTGGCCGCCTCCAAAAAGGATTCTGGGAGTGGCAAGGAGGCAGTATGCCAATTGGAAAGTGACCCGCCTGGCTGGATATCGGCGTAGAACAGGCTGACATTGCCTTGCCCGGACGTGGCGTCGTCTCCGCCCATCACGAAAAGTGTGGCATTGCCGTCAGTGCGACGATAGAGCGCAGACATGGCGTGTGCCAGCGATTTGGGGAGAACCGGTGCGGCCTGGAAAGCCGTGACGTGTCCGGCTCCGTCTATGTCTGCCCAATACACTTCATTATGGGCTTGGGCGTTTCCTCCGGTGACGGTCTGTCCCCCCAGGAAGTATACGTGTTGTTGGTACAACACTCCCATGGCATAATGCGCGGGATAGGGCAAGCGTACCGTCTCCGTGATCCAGGAGCCGGTGGTGCCATCTGGCTGTATGGTCGTGCGGTAGATGGTATCCTGCGAAGGGAAGTCCAGACCCGGCCCCTGTCGCGTAAATCCTCCGAGAATGTAAAGGTACGTTTCTGTCGAGTCGAGCAAGGCAATGTGGCCGGCCAATGCAACAGGCATGGCGTTGGTCAATGGCTGCCATGGATTCAGTTGGCTCGCGCCCCCACCTTCGGCCGAGGTCATCACCGAAGTGGCATAGACGGTGTTGGTCGGATTGATTCCATCTGCGCCGATGCCTCCGGTCACATAGAGCCAGTTTCCACGGGCCACAGTCGCCATCTGGCTGCGGGGTGCGGGAAGAGATTCCGCTGCCTGCCATGGTTCGGTCACCCCGATCGGGAGCAACTGCAACGCACCGCCGGCGAGATCAATCACCTGAACGTGGCTCGTCTGCCCCGCTTCAAAGTCCGCGACCGTGGAATGGGAGATCGAGGTAGCGGCCCATTCCGCTCTCAATGGGAGCAGTCCCTGGCGTGCAGTGGCGGATATGAGTATGAGCAGAGCGCCCAAGACAAATACAGGCCATCGTTTCCCCGTCCGGCGATATCTCATGATCGGTAGCGGCACATTTCTTTCTTCGCGTGTATCAGCCGGTTGCTATAGCAACTTGGTGCGATTACCATGAATCGATTGGACACGCCGCTATCGCGTCATTTTAATGATCATCACGCCTTTGTCGTTGGCGCCGCCCAGTTCGCCCTGTGGAGCTACGTACCGTACAAAATGCCCCCGAATGTATTTGTTGTCCCCGTGATCTTGAACCTCGTCCACCTGAAAGGCGGCAAAGGAGACAATGTTATAGTAATACTTGTTATCGTATGTGCCGTTATCTGTGTAGGTGTCTACGATCGTCGCATAAGCAGGATCGCTCCACCCGTATTGGCCGTAGGCCGGGTTGTTATGACACTGCCCGGGGTTCGGGCCGGGGTCGTAGGAACCTCCGACATCACGGTGGTTGCTCGGGTCGTCGTTGCACTTCTGATCGATCGTGTAATGATAGGCAATGTCGTAGACCGGCATGATCAGGACCTGCCCGACGTGTGCCTCCCGTAGGATGTGCTGGGTATCGCGGGGCGGGTTGCGGTGTTCTTGCTCCCAGCCATACTTTCCGGCGGGGTCTCCTTGCATGCGGGTGCGCTCAAATATCGTGGAGTCGTGGTACCCTTCCCTGGTCCACTGTTTGAGTAGCGCGTCACCGGTATTGCACCTGTTTGGGTATGCGCAACTGAGATCGAGCAAGGCGGCGTTTGCGCCGGTGATGTCGCCGCTGTCCAACGTACAACCACTCCCACTGTCGTGGTCATTGCTCTGGTAGGCGTCGTCATGGTAGCCATCGTCGTCGTCATCATCGCTGTGCTGGTTGCAGTCGTGCCCCCATATTTTGTACGAAGCGCCGTAGGTGAAATCGAAGTCCGAAATGGCGATGGGAGACAATCCGCTTACGGCCTTCGCCGTACCGAATTGCGCCGTCGCCTCGGCCACGACAGTGAATGTCGAGCGGCCTATAATGCCCGAAACATAGCCACTGAACTGGTGTCCGACCTGTACGCGCACGCCATTCGTCCAGTCTGGTGTGGGCTGATTCAGGCACTGAATGGGCACGTCACGCGGCGTATAGAACATCGATATCTTGTCGGCGTCGGCCCCCTGCCGGTTGACCGCATATTCCCGAATTACCGAACACAGGGCCAATTCATTCGACTGGCCGGTTGCCAGCTCCACGGCCCCGGCGATGGCCGCGCCGTCGGCTGCGTTTTGCATGTACCGTCTCTGCAGGTAGTTGTTGCTGCCGTCAATAGAGAGCGCCAAGAAGCCCAACAAAGCCGCCAGAACCAGGGCTATTAAGACCATTGACTGTCCTTCTTCTCTTCGCATGATCCGTTTCATCGTCTACGACTCCCCTCACCCCAAGGTAATCTCGCGGTGCATTTCGCTCGTATTTGTAATTGATCTTTCGTAACGTTCACGATCACAACTTAATTGCTTCGCACCGGTTGGACTGCTGTCGCCTGCAACTGGATATCCTGTCGTCCCGTAAAGCTGCGGAAGAAGGGTGTAATCCAATCATAATCGTAAGATAGAGTCACGGTAATGGTGTCTCCAATGCCCGGTGACACCGGGTCGCTCAAATCAACAGCCACGTTGGTAATCTGGCTGGTATTGATGAACCCTTGTTGGCTTTCATGTCTGGTACGATAGTCTACGTTGTCTGGATCGACACAGGACGCGCCGCTCGCGGCGTAGGGACAGCCGGGGTAGAAAGAGCCGTAGGAGGCCCCTTCACCGGCCGCGTTGCCCAGGGCCACGTATGTGAAATAGGCACGCCCCAAGTCCGCAACGCCCATGATCAAAAGAATGAGCACCGTAAGCCCAAGGGCCAACTCGACAATGCTTTGGCCCGATTCGCTGTGGCGAAACCGTTTACCCTCCATGTTCACGATTCCTTCTCAAGCCATACATGATCAACGATCTGCGCATGGCACGCGAAGCATCAGGTGCGTTGCTTGTCTCGCTCATGTCCCTCACCTCACGTACTCTCCACCTATGGACAGGGCCCGGTTGTCATCTGCGGCGTCAGATCCATGACATGCGTCTGATTGTCAGAACCCGTAAAGGAGACTTGGGCCGTGCCCGCCGAACTGGGTGGCGGATTGCTCGTAGTCCCCGAAAGCGTAATCGTCACCGAGTCGTTCACCTTCATATCGCCCAAATTCCAGGTTATCGTCTGGCCATTGACGCCGGCCGGCGACGGATTGGCCGATCCGTTCACATATTGCAGGTCAGCCGGCAACACCTCGGTGACTACCACATCTTTCCACATGATCTGGGTAATCTGCGAGCCAATACTCTGGAAAATCCCGGCCAGATCGCTAGAATTCGGTGCCTCATAGTAGTGTGCATAGTCCGAAGCCATGCTTTGCAGCACGCTGCGAGCCAGGTTTTCCACGGCACTGCCGTGTTGCTGCCCGACCTCGCCCAGACTGAGGCCAATGGTGAATACCGTACTCCCCTGCCCTTTGGCCGAAGCCGCCTGGTTCATGGCGTCATTCGTGCAATTCGTCGGCGAAGAAGGCCAGGTACTGCATTGCTGCGAGCTGCCATGCCGACGGTTTGCCACACCATCACTCAGCACGACGATGATGGGTATGGCGCCACTCCGCGCCCGGCTGCTGTTTAGCTCCTGTTGAGCCGCGTAGACAGCATCGCCGATATTGGTGTAGCCATTTGCGTTGAAGTTATCAATGGCGTTCTTCACACTATTGAAGTTGTTTGTCAGGCTGTGATCTTTGGTGGCCGTTGTAGAGTAGGACACCAGGCCCACTTTGTCGGTGCTGGAATCGAGCTGATCAATCAGCAATTTGGCCGCACTCTTGGCATCGCTGATCGGCTGCGGTGGGTTGCCCCCCGCATCGTCCATCGAACCGGAGCGATCGAGTACGATCATGACGTCCAGTTGGGCGTGTTGTGTGAACGGCGTTCCGGTAGGCTGGACGACTATGGAAATGTCTGCAGCCTCACAAATAGCCGTAGACGTTGGCGTTGGCGTCACTGTGGACGTAGCCGTCGGTGAAGTCGTTGCCGGCGTATTTGTCTCGGCCGGTGGCGCTGGCGTGTTGGTTGCAGCGGGCGGCGCGCACGGTCCCGGTTGCACGTTGACCGTATTCTCCCCCACGCGGCTGGGCGATGCGTGGATGTAGGGGATGCTCACAGAGCCAAACCCGGCCTGGCCAAAGGCCGCCTTGTCCACATCCACGGTGTAGATCACGTCGTAAATCCAGTTCGCATAGCTTGGGTTGGGGGTGTAGTTGGCGTCCGTCGCCGGCGAATCGGTGGTCATGTTGGAGTATCCGGCGCTATTCAGATTGTAGTCCAGCGATGTGGAGGCGTCAAGCACCCAGGCGGAATTGCCAATGTTTACGCCGCCATCACCGCCGTTCACGCCTTGGGAGGCATAGCCGGAGGGCGCGCTGCCATCCACATCCAGGTAGTCTACGGAAAAGTCCATCACCTCATTGCTGTTGCCATCGTAGAGCAGGAATTGCGCGCGGTCGCTCTTCCACAGGTCCTGGAAACTATGCCCCTTCGCTTGACCGTGCTTATCATAGTATATCGAGGCGTTCGCTCCGTAGGTATTGTCCACGAATTGCTTGTCCAATACCAGACGCACGCGGATGTAGCCGCCCATGTCTGTGGCGTACAGTTGGGTGTAGAAGTAGTCAGGTCCCTGGCCCGGGTAGGCCGGGTTCGGCGACACGTAGCAGACTTCCTGACTGCCACCCGGTGTTGGCGTCACTGTGGGTGAGCCGGAGGGAGTCGGTGTTTCCGTTGCGGTCGCTTCCGGTGGCTGGCTGCCACCACTGCCGCTGGTGGTAATGCTGCAACCATCCTCAAAGTAGAACGTGACCACAAAATCGCCCATGTTGAAGAAGCTGGCCAAGTCGGAGGGACTATGGTCAAAGTCTGCCTCCCAGGTTTCGCTCTGGTTTTTCTTGATCTCCTTATCGCCGGAGAAATGCGAGACATCCGTCGGTGACGAATCTCCGTTGCCATTCCAGATGGTGCTGCCTCCGAGCCTGAAGAAGTCAATATCCATGTTCGGGTACTGGTCGCTTTCCGGCCAGTAGAACACAATCCGATCAAGTTCTGCGTCTTCGTCCGTGCCATTGGTGAGGGTCGTTTGCACATGGTCCGTCCTACCGGGCACAGTGACCAATTGGCTGGCGGTCAGGCCGGAACATTGTGAGGACGTTGTTGGTATGGGCGTAGGAGCGGTCGTTTCCGTGGGCTGCGTCGTAGGGCTGGGGCCAAATTGGCTGCTGCCCGATGCGGAAACCGCGCATCCCCCCTCGAAGTAAATGGTTACCTGGTAGGCGGAAAGGTTGAAAACGTCGGTCAGGTGTTCAGGGCCGTCTTTGATCTTGGCCTTCCAGGTCTTGTGGTGGCCATGATCAATCTCACGATCGTGGTCGTGCCCAGACAGGGTAACATCGGTGGGAGATGAGTGGCCATCTCCCTCCCATATCTCGTGGTTGTCTAGTTCGAACTTGTCTACTTTCATCTGTGGGTAGTCGCCGCTGGTCGGCCAGACGAAGTAGACACGTGTGATTTTCGCCTTGTCGTGGCTGGCGTTGTTCGTAAGCGTAACCCGTAGTTCGTCGTCATCGTGCAAGGTCACATCGCTGGCCGCAATGCTCTCACACTGTGCGGGGACCGTCGGTGTCGGACTGCCGGCGACTGTTGTGGGGGTGGGAGACGAGTGGCCGCAGTCGGAGATCTGGATCGTGATGGAATCGCGCTCGCCGGTGGCAGGAACGACTGCGTACACGCGGTAGCGCCCGGTGCCCTGGTTACCTCCGTTCATATCGTCGGGGACCACGGCAACATTTTGGTGGGCATTGAAATCTTCCAGATGCCAGTTTTCAAACCGCTCCGGGCCGGGTTGTCGTTCATAGTAGAAATTATACGACGTGTCCGCCGGGGAAACTTGCACATAATTGCTCAGATTGAACGTGTCCCAAATACACACGCTCAGGTTTTCGGTCAAGAAGGAAATATCCCCCCCCGGATTGGGCGTGGCGGTGGGCGTGAAGGTCGGTGTGGGCATGGGGGCAAAGGTGGGGGGGCTATCCTGCCAGGGAGCCGATTCGCCCCCGGACCCGACGATGGTGCGTGCCGAGACAAAGCTGACCGTCATTGACGGTAAGATACGGTTGATAAAGGGTGTCATCGGCTGGTAGGAATAGCTGGGTGTTACGACGATGCGGTAGTCCCCCGGAATCGTTTCCGAGAGGTTCACGTTGTGGCCAAAGACGCCGTCGTCATAAGCGATGGCGACGTGTACGTCATCAGCCCGAATGGTTACAACCTTGGATCGCACCGCCTGGATGATTCCCAACGTGTCGCCGGGATTGGCCGCGCCGTAGCGAGAGCCTTCGCGCGCCGCATTGGACAAGTTGCTCCAAAGCAACATGGCATGGCCCATGTCAACAATGCCCGAAATGATGATGAGCAATATCGGCAACACAAGCGCAAATTCTAGTAAACTCTGCCCTTTTTGGTTTCTTCTCTTCATCGGTCTTGCCCTCCACACCTACGCAAGAATGTAGAATCCAAAGATGGTCTTTTCCTTCTACTATTATATACTAATGTTATACGCCTAGCAATAGGATTGTAGTACCGCTACACAGCTAACTTCTGTTGTGAAAACAGGTATCAGTTCAGTAGTCAGTAATTTGGCGACCGGTGGACGGCGGTCTCCTGACCGAGACCACCGGTGTCGCCTCGGCCTGAGACATCGGTGAACCGTTTTCATCCTTCGCAATGTGCAGCCGTTCGCAATAATGGTAGGCACTGGAATAGTCTCCCGGCGCTGCGGCTGTGGCGTACTCACTCGCTGACTCCGTGCTAAAGATTGCGCCGGGCCGCCAGAATTACAGCTCAAATTCTACATATTCCATCTCACGCAGATCCAGCTCTGCAATGCCCAGAATAGACAGCAATTCGGCAATCATCTCCGTTTTGCGAATCGCGTCCTTGCGGGACCACGTACGACTCTTGATTTCCAAGAACGTGGCGTCCTTCGCCGGACGGATCATCGTGTCCATGTTGATCACAAACGCTATGCCCCGAAAAGCAATGTGCAAGCGGTCACGTCGTTTTTGCACCTCGCGTGACTCCACAGGCTGAAAATATTCCTTGTAGAAGCGGAGGGACCGATCCGCGACAGCCACGTAGCGCGCACGGGACAAAACCACAGCGTGTTCGTAAGCCACCTTTTCGGCCGGCTCCATCAAGGTGAGGAAATAGAGCGGGTGTACTTCTCCGGCCGTTCCGCTGACAAAATCCTCGCGGTAGCGGATGCGGCCCTCTTCCGGCCCAAAGAGCAAGTAGGTGTCGTACTGCTCGCGCTGGCTGCTCCGGCCAATGACCACGTCGGGATGATCAAAGGCCTGCAACAGTTGCAAAGGCTCCGCCAACTCTGCCTTGACCTGCACCTCGAAAGTCTCCTGGTGTTCCACCGTGCTGATGGCGACCAGTTTGCTCAACACGTCTCCCTCACGCTCGGCCAGGAAGGCATAGATTTGCTCGGCCTGTTGCTGGGCTTCTTTTTCTATCGAGGGCAGGTCAACTGTGAGGAGTTGGCCATCGCGCAACAGGAACTGCCCATTCACGATGACGTGGCGCACGTCATTGCTCTTGGCGCTATACACCAATTGCGAGTACACGGTTTCGGCGATGGGCTGATACGCCGGCGTCAGATGGGCCGCCGCATTGTCTACCGTGACCACATCCGCCCGTTTACCTGCTTCCAGGGAGCCGATCAAATGGTCCAGGTGAATGGCCCGCGCTCCTTCGATGGTGGCCAGAGCCAGGGTCTGTTTGGCCGGCAAGGCCAGCGGGTCAAAGTTCACCCCTTTGGGCAACAAGGCCGCGAGGCGCATCTCTTCGAACATGTCCTGATCGTTGTTACTCGCTGCCCCATCTGTGCCGATGCCAACCGCGATCTCTTTGGCCAGCATTTCCATGACGGGAGCCACACCGCTGGCCAGCTTCAGGTTGCTGGTGGGGTTGTGAGCCACACCCACACCGTAATCGTGCAGGATTTCCAGTTCTCCATGCCGGGGATGGACGCAATGTGCGGCGATGGTTTTGGCCTCGAACAGCCCTACGGATGCCCCCCAGGCGATGGGGGGCAGGTCGTGTTCGGTCTGGGTCTCGTCCACTTCCCGGCGCGTCTCCGACAGATGGATGATCAGGGGGACGTCATAGCGGAGGGCCAGTTGGCGAGTCTGTTGCAGGACCTCCGTGGTACAGCTATAAGGCGCATGAGGGGCAACAGCCGGCACAATGAGGGGGTGGTCTTTCCATTCTTTGATCATCGCCTCACAGTACGCCAGGCTCTCGTCGTAACTCTCTGCGTCGGGGGTGGACCAATTCATGATGGTCTCGCCACAAATGGCCCTCATGCCGGCCTCGGCAGCAGCTTCGGCCACGACTCCTTCAAAATAGTACATGTCCACAAAGCAGGTTGTGCCCCCGCGTATCATTTCGGCGCAGGAAAGCAGCGTGCCCAGGCGGCAGAACGCTTCGCTTACGAAGGCCCGCTCGACCGGCAGCATGTACCCGTAGAGCCACACATCGAGTTGGCGGTCATCGGCCAGTCCGCGGAGCAGACTCATCGGCACATGGGTATGCGCGTTAACCAAGCCGGGGATAATGGTCTGCCCGGCGCAATCTACCACGGTATCTGCCTGGTAGGCCGCCGCGATTTCCCCGGCAGGTCCCACGGCGACGATGTTTTCAGCCCGGATCGCGATCGCTCCATTTTCGAACACATCCCGAGCGGGATTCATTGTCACGACCGTGCCGCCGGTCAAGATTATGTCTACGTTCATGCCTGTCTCCTCAGTCAATGGCAGCACAGTCGACCTGACCGCCCTAACGTTTGCGACTCATCCAGAAATGACTTCGCGCATCTCTTAGCAGTCCAACTTCTCTGAGGAGTTGAACTGCCTGGTCGCGACTACGGTAATGATGTGGCAACCACAGAGTCGCCTTCATCTGTAAGATCAATTTGCACATGTTCCACCGCATCGGTAAACATGCGCATGTGGTCTTTGATTATGATTTCTGTCCAGGCTGCCAGGTGACCATACACAACGACACGCGGTTTGCCTTTCTCTTTTTCTCGCGCCATGTCTTCCAACTGCGCCTGCAACTCTTGGACCTCTTCATTCAAGATTTCTTGAACACCCTCCAACCGGGCAAACAGATCGGCCCGATTGGCAGGCAATTGGCCAAAGGCGTCTTTCATTCCTTCCAGAGTGGCAATTTGTGCGTTGATCTGTTGCAGATTCTTGGTATCTACTTCCAGACGTTTTTGGCTCTCTCGGCGCTTACGGGCACGAGACGGTTTCTCTCCCACACGAAGACGGGTAACCGCTCCTCGTCGCGACCCGACGTTGACCACGACGATTTCGTTGCCGGCGACCATAGTGCCGGCGACGATGTCCCCCTTTTGCGCATTCTCAGACCCTACGATAATGGAGTCTTCGGCCTGGAAATGGCAGCGCACCGCTTCGCGCTCCACGTAAATATTGCCCCCTACGGCGACGTTCGTGCGATCCGCGAACTGTAGATATACATCGCCCTGGGCTACGATATTCGCACGATTGGGCCCGCTGACCACGCCCCTCTTGACGTGCATATCACCGCCGCTCTCCAGCGACGCATCCTCCAGGAATCCGTACACAGTTATGTCCCCGGTTGCTTTGACCTCGAATCCGCTGCGCACATTGCCATGAATGGTCACCTGACCGTCAACATCAAGGTTGCCTGTGGAGAAATCTACATCCCCATTCACGGTAAAGGTCTGCTCTACGGAAAGACGCATCGTTTTTCCGTAGTTGCGGATGTGCAGTTGCCCGTTAATGGACGCAACCACCTGCAAGGGGTCTGTCTCGGACAATTGGGTGCCCCGCCCTGTTGGCATGGGCATATCACGGCCATTGTGCGCCGGAATGGGACGTCCCAACACGTTGAACCCCGGCGTCCCCTGTGTGGGAGGAATCTTGCGGGCCAGTGCCTGTCCTGCGCTGACGTTGAGCACCAATCCCAGGTCCCGATAATCTACGCGGCCACTTTCTTTCTCTTGCGGTCTTCCGGCTTCCGGCAATTTCACAAGGAGTTCGATTTGCGCATCGGTACCGTGGACGGCCGGTTTGCCCTCGGCGATCAACTCGCGGCTCACATAGCGCTGGCCGGCGATGATTTCATCAATCCGATCCAGAAGCACACCACCTTCCACGGATACCTGCCCTAGCGCATCGTAAATATCGTCAGCCGTGTAAGGATATTCCCCTTCAGGGGAACGTGGCAGGGTGAGATAGGCCTTCATCTTATCCTGCGATACGGTTACCTTCAGGGGGGGCTTCGCATGCATACTCCGTTCAGCCTTTTCAGCGAATCGTGGAGGGAGATTCGTTCCACGTTTCGCCCTGAGTGATTGCTTTGTAAGGTAGGCAGACACGATGGAAGTCAACATCCATTCCATTCACTAAATTATACCAAATTTTCTGCCAAAAGTAAATAGTACCCCCTGACGGATCAGTAGTGTATCTTGTTTGGTTGAAATTCAGTAGGGGCGCAGAATACTGCGCCCGGGCGCAGCATTCTGCGCCCCTACGCCCTCCGCGTTCTCCGCGTCTCTGCGGTGTATCTGAGAGCGGTAAACAAGTACCTCTTATCTTGCTCGGTTTCAGCCCTCTCTACAATTTCAACCACAAGGGATACCTACCCGGATCGGCA
>CAYWAK010000024.1:0-20322 GCA_964455755.1 uncultured Ardenticatenales bacterium
CCTGCCTGGTTAGCGTTTCCAGGAAAACATCGGGGCAACAAATTTGAAAAGGGAGTTGAACAAGAACTATGGAAAATAATGAATTTCTCATCTACCTGCAAATCATCCGGCGACGCTGGTGGCTCATTGCCCTGCTGTTTGTGACCACGATGGCCGTGATCTTTCTGACCTCGTTCACTTCCAAACCGGTGTACCAGGGCAAGGTGCGGTTACAAGTCATTGCCTCGGAGCCGGGCGAGGTTTCGCTCTTCTCGCAGGTGCGCAGCAGCCCCTCGCAGGATCAGATTCGCGCCGCCCAGGAAGAATTCCGTTCGGCGCTGTTCAGCGGAACCGTGGCCTGGCAAACCATCGCGGGACTGAACCTCAGTATCGGCGCTGCGGACCTGTTGGATCACCTGGATTTCAAGGTCGATGCTGATTTTCTCAACGTCACCTATTCAGCCGACAACCCGCAGGAAGCAGAGCAAATCGTTGCCGAACAGGTGAAAAACGCACTCCAATACCATCGCCAGCTACAAGCCCAACCGGCGACCGTATTAAGAGAATTCATTTCTACGGAACTTGAGGCGGAGGAGAAACGCCTTTCGACGGCTCGTCAAGATATGCTGAACTTTAGGCTGGCAAACAACCTGGAGGATCTGGATCGAGAGATTGCGGCCTATCAGGATGAAGTCCGGTCCTTGCAATTGGAGCGGGACCGCGTGAAGACAAGTATCCAGTCGGAACACGCCACCGCGCAAATCTACGACGCGGAAGAGAAAAAAGCGGTGAAAGCCGCCCAGGAAGCCGATGATCGCAAAGCAACAACCACGCGCGACTATTACGTTGGGGCAGCACGAAGCTTTGGACAACAGGCGCTTAATGCCAGGGTGAAGGAAAGTGCGGCCAAAGTCCAACAAGATGATCTCAACGTCATGATCGCTCGTCGCGAATCGGAACTTTCCTCCCTGATTAGCTTGAAAAATCAAGCAACCATACTCCAGGAGAAGGTCGACGAGTTGGCCAACAATCGCAATTTCCTTCTGGCCAAACTGAATGAAGCGCGGTTGAAGGAAGACCAGGCCTTGAAGGCGGGCTTCATCCGCGTGATTGAGCCGGCGCGACAGCCAGACCGGCCCGCGCCATCGCAGCTTCCCAAGATCAGCCTGATCGGCGCGATCACCAGCCTGTTGGCCGGCATTATCCTATCCTTCCTGCTGGAATTCTTCGAAGTATTGGGACGAGAGGCACGTTGGGGGCAGGAAACGCAGGAATGACACAAGATCCCAAACGCATTCTTTACGTGGATACAGCGCGAAGCGCGGGCGGTTCCGTCGTCAGCCTGTATCACTTGCTTCGGCGGCTGGACCGGACGCAATTCACGCCGTTCGTCTTGTCCAATCACGACCATGCCTATATCCCCCGGCTGCGCACACTGGACGCGAAAGTGATCGTCCTGGATGGCGAAGCATCCGCGGCACAGACGACGGCACACTGGTCGGACGATATCCGCCGGGCACCGCTGCTCTCCAAAATGCCGGGCAGCCGGGCGAGCAAGTGGCTCTACCACCTGGCCGGATTCTGGCTCAAGCGATTCCCCGCTCTCCTGCAAGACGCTCTGACCGTGCGCCGTATCATCCGCGCAAACCAGATCGATCTGGTGCATTGCAACGTGCGGGTTGGCACAGACCGCGCCGGCATTCTGGGAAGTTGGCTGGCCGGTGTGCCCTGCGTCTGCCATGTACGGGACTACGACCGGTTCTACATCCTGGACCACCTCCTGGCGCGGGTCGTCAGCCGGTTCATCTACATCTCCCAAGCCATTGCGCGCCAGCATTGGGCGCAGGGCATACCGAACCGAAAAGGCCGCGTCATCTACAACGGCGTGGAACTGAGCCAATTCCAGGAGCCGCAGGACCGCGCCACGATCCGCCGGCGGCTCGGTTTGTCGGCCGACGATCAGGTGGTCGGCGTGGTCGGTCGCCTGGAAGCGTGGAAGGGACAGCACTATTTCCTGCAAGCCCTGGCCGATGCGGTTGCCCAGCTCCCGCATTGCAAGGGCCTGGTTGTGGGAGATGCAGAGCCGTACAGCATGGATTATCGCGAGTACCTTTTGTCGCTGGCCCAAGAGCTGAACCTGGGTGATCGCGTTCGGTTTGCGGGATTTCAGAGCAATATCTCCGAAGTTCTGGCTGCCCTGGACGTTTTGGTCAGTTCGTCTGCCGTCGGAGAACCGTTTGGCCGCACGATTGTGGAGGGCATGGCCGCCGGCGTACCGGTCATCGCTACCGCGGCCGGCGCGGTGCCCGAAATCGTGGAGGACGGCGTGACCGGTTTGCTCGTGCCGCCACGGGACACAAAGCGCCTCGGCCAGGCCATCGTATCCTTGCTGGCGAACGGCCACGATACGGAGAAAATGGGGCGTCTGGCGCGCGAGCGAGTTGCGGAACGATTCACATCGCAACAAACAGCCGCCGCTGTGCAGGCCGTTTACGAGGAGTTGTTATGTTAGCGCGACGCTCTCTCTCCTCGCAAAACCTGTTGAAATTCGTTACCACCCTTGTTATGGGCGTCTTGTCCCTTGCTGCGGGAATTGGTTTGGGGCGCACCTTGCTCAACCCGAAAATGTGGCCGTTTGCCGTCACCGGCACGGGAATTGCCACGGTCCTGCTTCTGGTGTTCGCAAACCCGCTGCACGGGTTCCTCCTGTGGCTCATACTCTCCCCCTTCTCCCGTTTCATCTACCTGGATATTGACATGGGGGCAGGAATCCCCGATCTCACGTTGACCCGGTTGGTGGGGGGCATTCTGTTCGCGTTCCTTCTGGCCAAGATTGCGGCGAGACGACGGATGATGACCCCGATTATCCGGACCGACATCCTCATGCTCTTGGCCGCAGTGACGCTGGCCATTTCGATCCCTCCGTATTGGCGCGGTCCCAAGGCCGGCCTGACCCTTTTTACCGACGGGTTTCTTGTACCCTTTTTCGTTTACTTCATCGCCAAAAACCTGGTCACGGATCGCCGCGCGCTTACACAAGTTGTGGGTGCGTTGCTCATCACCGGCACCCTGCTTGCCATCGTAGCCATTCATGAACAACTGACGGGCCAGGTACTCTTTATTCCTAGTGATCGAAGTTACTATTACACGCGCAGCCTGCACCGTTTGGTAGGTGTGTTGGGCAACCCGGCATTCTTCGGTACGACCTTCGCCATGATCATCCCCTTCTTGTCATGGGGGATGTTGGAGGTCAAATCCGGGATGCGCTGGCTCTTTGCCGGCGGCGTGGGGCTCCTGATTCTGGGGACATACTTCACCTACAATCGCGCGAGCTACCTTGGCCTCATTATCGCGCTGTTGATACTGGCCGCTTATTACCCCCGGTTTCGGAAACCGTTCATACCGGCGTCTGTGGTGGCTGCACTGCTCCTGGTCATTCGCTGGGAACAGGTGATCAGCAGCCCCGTGATCACCGAACGGTTGGACGCCGCCCGACCGATTCTCTACCGGCTGGGCGTGTTCGGCTCCGTGGGGCAGATTGTACGGAAATCTCCCTGGTTCGGGCGCGGGTTCGACAATTTCTGGCCGCTGTATGAGCGTGAGGTGCTTCATCATTTGACCATGGGCTACGCTCCGCTCCAGCCGCACAATACGTTCCTGTGGGTTCTCGTTTCCGGTGGAATTCTGGCCCTGGCTCCTTTCGCGGCCATGTACGTGGCCATGATCTGGCAAAGTGGGAAGCTCTACCGCAGCGCCCCGCGCGCATCCTCCGCTCGCATGGCGGTCGTCGCCTGCTGGGCGGCCATGGGCGCCTATTTTATCCAGGCCATGGTGGCAGACGTCGCCTATTTCTTTTACCCGAACATTATTTTCTATACGATTGTGGGTGCGATTTTCGGCTATGGCCTGACCGGCTGGAAGGACGAGAAGGACGAAGAACATCCGTGAAAGTTGTCGTGCTCGGCTCGTTTCCACGCGAACCGGACGGCCCGCTTGCCGGCGGCGTGGAAACGGTGATGACCGTTCTGCTTCCCGAACTGCAGGCGATGCCAGACATGATCGTGGAAGTGCTCACCGCTGATCCCGCGATTCGCAAACCGGAGATACAGCGTTGGAAAGGAGTGACCATCCACCGGCTGCCGCGCCGCCGCATGGGGCACATTACCTTCTACCGGCAGGACCGGCGCGCGTTGGGCCGGCTGCTGAACGCTCTGTCGCCCGACCTCGTTCATGCCCAGGGATCGGGCATGTATGCCGGCGTGGCCATCGAGAGCGGCCGGCCGGCGGTCATCACCATGCACGGAGTCATCTCCCGCGAGGCGGCCCTGGCCCCCTGGAACTGGCACGGATTGCAGCAGCGCCTGGCCGGCCTGTACGAGCGACGCTGCCTGGCGCGAGCGCGCCACATCATCGCCATCAGCCCCTATGTGCAGGAAGAGTGCCGCAATTGGTCGCCGGCCCACATGCACGGGATCGAAAATCCTATCGCCGACCGGTTCTTCGCGGAGACGGACGCTGCGCCCACGGGCTGTGTACTCTTTGTGGGCCTGATTCGACCCCGCAAACGGTTGCTCGACCTTTTGACAGCCTGGAAACAGGTGGTCGTTGCGCGGCCAAACGCGCGTCTGCTAATCGCCGGTGATGAGACAATTGCCCCTGCGTATGCGGCGGAGGTGCGCGATCGGGTGCAGGCTTGGGGGCTGGCTGATTCGGTGCAATTCCTGGGCGCGCTCTCCCCGAACGAGCTGGCCCGTTTTTACCGGGAGTGCGCATTCCTGGTGCTGCCTTCGGCCCAGGAGACGGCCCCCATGGTCATCGAAGAGGTGATGGCCGCCGGCAAAGCGGTGGTGGCCACGCGGGTTGGCGGCGTTCCCTACCTCGTGGAACACGAGCAGACCGGCTTGCTCACCGAAGTTGGGGATACGCAGGGGTTGGCCGGGGCCATGAACCGTTTGCTCGCGGATGGGCCGTTGCGTGCGCGCCTGGGCCGGGAGGCGCGCCGGCGCGCAGAGCGCCGCTTTCGGGCCGCCGCCGTAGCCCGCCAGACGCGCATGGTGTACGACTTTGTGATCAATGATAAACCTGAAAACGTTGCAACGTAGTTTGCAAACCAGTTTCCAAACCGGCCGGCACGAACTGTTGTGGGCGGTACTGGCCGGGTCGCTGGCCGGCGGCTTGCTTTTGGGTGCGCTGCTCGGCTTTGCCGGCCCGATCCTGACCGTCGCGGCATTGCTTGGTCTGGCCGGCGGCTTGTGGATGTTGCGCAGCATGGTATGGAGTTTGACGGCCCTGCTGGGGATTGCCGTGCTCCTTCCCTTCGCTGTGCTGCCGGTCAATCTGGGCTTGCAGCCGACCTTCCTGGACATGGCCACACTGGCAGTCTTCGGCGTATGGTTCGTGGGCACAACGGCCCAGGCCGGAATGCAGCGGCCGCGTTTCCCGGCCCTGGCCTGGCTGGTCGCCCTGTTTGCCAGCTTGATCTTTCTGGCCTTTCTTGCCGGTCTGGCCCACGCCGGTCTGGACAAGAACACGCTGCGGCGGTTCCTGGAATTGGCGATCAGTATCCTGCTCTATTTCGTGGTCGTAGATGGCATCCGTCGCCGGGACCAGATTGAGTGGCTGGTGCGCGTACTCATTCTGGCGGGAACGGCTGCTGCTGTCATCGGCGTAGTGCTCTACTTCCTGCCGCAGGATTGGAGTATACGCCTGCTCTCTGCGCTGCGCATTGTGGGCTACCCGGCCGGATCGGACGTGCTGCGCTTCATCGAGGACAATCCCCAGTTGGCCCAGCGGGCGATATCCACATCGGTGGACCCGAATGTCTTCGGCGGCTTGCTCATCCTGGTGACGGGCCTGGCCGCGCCGCAACTTGTCGCCCGCCGGCCGCTCTTGTCGCGCTGGCTGGTCGCGTCGGCGTTGGTCATCATGGGCGTGGCCATGATCCTGACCTTTTCGCGGGGATCCATGGCCGGTTTGCTGTTCGCCCTGCTCATCATCGGCGTTGTGCGCTACCGGCGCTGGGTGCCGCTCATAATCCTCGTGCTGATCGTCATTCTCGTTCTGCCACAGACGCAGGGCTATGTCCAGCATTTCTCGCAAGGGGTGCAGGGCGAGGATCTGGCCACGCAAATGCGCTTCGGTGAATACAAAGATGCCTGGATATTGATTCGACGTTATCCATTACTCGGCGTGGGGTTTGTGGGCACGCCCGACATTGATGTCTACATTGGTGTCTCGAGCGTGTATCTGCTCATGGCAGAGGAAATGGGCCTGTTCGGTTTGAGTGCATTTCTGGTAATCTTGGGTGCGTTTTTCGGGTGGGTTTTCCATACGTTGCGCAAGTCCCACCGAACGGGGCTTGAGCCGGTCTTGTTGGGTCTGGGGGCTGCCTTGGCCGGGGCCATGGTAGGGGGACTGTTCGATCACTACTTTTTCAATCTGAGCTTTCCCCACGCATCTACCCTGTTCTGGTTCTATCTGGCGCTGGGCACAGCGACCATGTTGGTCATGGCAGAAGAGGCAAACGAACTGCAGAAATGAGGGGTGCGGGTAACGAGTAATATTCTGCTAACGGGGCAGGCCCGGATGGTGGCGTTGTTCTCACCTTTCTGAATGGAGGGAAGAGTCATGGATATAGGCAAGGTTCAACGATGTGTTCTCATGATTGTTGCACTGACTGCGCTTTTGGCAGTCGTCGTGGGCTGTGGCGGAGGGAGCAAAGGCAATCTGCGGGACAAGCTGCGGCAGTTTCTCTACGAGAAGCAGCCTTCCACGGCCTCGGAATTCATCGCCTTTGCAAACAAAGATTTGACAGGTTTTACCTCCCGTCAGATTCTGGACGCGCTGTATGACGAAGGGAAACACCAAGCCGCGCAAGGGCATCCCAGCGCAGTTGGCGTGCTCAGTCAATTTGCAGCCGGCTACGCGGATTACAAGGGCGCTTCCTACGATCCGGCGCCGTGGATCAAATTGCAAGAAGAGGCCATTAAAAAACGGATTGGTAAAGAAACACCGTCCAGCCTTTGGAAAAAATAGCACGAAGGATGAGCTTCCGGCAACAGGAACTTCCGTTACAAAAACAGACGCCAGAGGAGCGAAGCAAAGAGAAGAATCTCGTCCTCTGGCAGGGGGGTTACCCGGTGCGCCCGTAGCGGCTGGTGATCGGCAAGCGGCGATCCTTCCCGAACGCGCGGGCCGTGATCTTCACGCCCGGCGGGGCCTGCCGCCGTTTGTACTCGTTGCGGTCCACCATCCGCGCGACGCGGCGCACCATCTCCGCATCGAAACCGGCCGCAATAATGCCGGCCACGCCTTGATCCTCTTCGATGTACGCATGGAGGATTTGGTCCAACACTTCGTACGGCGGTAAGCTATCCGTGTCCTTCTGGTTCGGGCGCAGTTCCGCGGAGGGCGGTTTGGTCAGGGAGTTCTCCGGGATTACGGGCGACAGCGTATTGCGGTAGCGGGCCAGTTTGTACACGAGCATCTTCGGCACATCCTTGATGACGGCAAACCCGCCGGCCATGTCCCCATACAATGTGGCATACCCGACGCTAAGTTCGCTCTTGTTCCCCGTCGTGAGTACCAGCCAGCCAAACTTGTTGGAAAGGGCCATCAGCAGGTTGCCGCGCACCCGCGCCTGCAAGTTTTCCTCGGCAACATTCGGCTCCGTGCCGGCAAACGGCTGCTGCAGAATGTCCAGGTAGGCCTGGAAGACACTTTGAATGGGGATGGTCAGATAACGGATACCGAGATTCTCGGCCAGTTGTTTGGCATCGTCTTTGCTGCCTGGCGACGAAAACACCGAGGGCATCGAAACCCCGACCACATGTTCCGGGCCGAGGGCATCGGCGGCAATCGTGGCCGTCAGCGCGGAATCGATTCCGCCGGAGAGGGCGATCACCACGTCCTGGAATCCGTTTTTGCGAACGTAATCGCGTGTGCCCAGCCGCAGCGCTTCGTAGATTTCCGCGTCCAAGGAGAGGAGGGGGGGGCGGGATGGCTCGCCTCGTTTGTGGCGGTCGTCTTGACGAGGGAGAGGCCGCAAGGTGACGCGGTCAATGCCGCTACCGGCAGCCCCTGCCGGCAAGTGTTCTTTTCGCCGGCGCGGGTCGTGCAGTCTTTGGCGGAAGATCTGCAAGAGGGAGATGTCGGCGACCACCAGGTCTTCCGCAAACTGTTTGCCTCGGGCGATGAGATCGCCGCAGGGGTCGAAGATGACGCTCCCCCCGTCGAACACAAGCTCATCCTGGCCGCCTACCAGATTGCAGAAGGCAACCACAGCGACGTTGTCGGCTGCCCGCGTGGCCAACATGCGCTCGCGGAATTGACCCTTGCCGGCGTGGTAGGGCGAGGCCGAGATGTTTATCAGGATTTGCGCATGGCCGCGCAGGGCTTGTTCTTCGTGAGGGCCGCTGGGATACCAGATGTCCTCGCAGACGCTAACCCCGAACACCACGTCGTCTCGCACAAAAACCGGCAACCGTTCGCCGGCCTGAAAATAGCGGTCTTCATCGAAGACGCCGTAATTGGGGAGGTAGCGTTTGTGGTACGCGCCGGCCAGCTCCCCATCGTGTGCCACCGCCGCCGCGTTGTAGATTTCGCCGCCGTTGCACCCCGCAAAGCCGATGACGGCGGTCACGCCCTGGGTAGCGGAAACAGTTTGCTCCAGCGCCTGGAGGTTTGCCTCGATGAAATCGGGTTTGAGCAACAAATCTTCAGCCGGGTAGCCGGTGATGGTCATCTCCGGGAAAACGACGACGTCGGCTTCGGCCTCACGGGCCAAATCGAGATAGGCCGAAATCTTCGCTACGTTGCCCTGCAGGTCACCGACCGTGGTGTTGATCTGTGCCAGCGCTATGCGCAGCCAGTCCATGCCTCACCCCTCTTGCCGCCGTTCACCATCACGGCGCGGGAAATACCTGTCCGAACGCGCCCTCCTTCACCTGGAAGATGAAGATTTTCGGGTCTTGCAAATCACCCTGTGCGTTGTAGCGGATCTTTCCAACCAGTGACTGCACGTCCAGCGCGCGCAGCGCTTGCTCTACCTTCACCACATCGAACGAGCCGGCCTTCTTGATCCCTTCGGCCAGGACGTGCATGGCGCTGTAGCCGGCCGCGCTGTAGGTGCCTGGGTCGCGTGCTTCCACTTGCTGGTATGCCTTCCACCAGGCGTTATCTGTCACCGCACGGGTGTCGGGCGTGATGGCACTGACGTAAGCTCCCTCGGCGGCCAGCCCCGACTCGTCAATGAAGGCGTAAACGAAGCAGCCATCGCCGCAGAGGAAGGGCGCATCCACGCCGGCCGCGCGTAACTCCGGCAACAGGACGTAGCCTTCGGTCTCGTACCCGGCCAGGAACACCGCGTCCGGCTTTGCTTCCTGGATCGCAGTGACCGCCTTCTGCTGGGTGGCGGCCCCTTCGTGGATTTCGATTTCGGCGACGGGCGGATGGCCCATCTGCCGCAGGGAATCGGCCACCTGTTTGCCCAGTCCCCGCCCATACTCGTTGTCCGCGAAGACGACGGCCACCCGTTGCGCTCCGAGCTGTTCGACGAGATAGTGGGCATCGAAGGGACCTTGTGCCGCATCGGTGGCGTTGACGCGGAAGAAATTCCGGTACCCTTTTTGGGTGATCGAAACGTCGCTGGCCGTGGGGGTAATGACGATAATCGGCAAGTCCTTATAAACTTCCATGGCGGCCAGGGTTTGGCCGCTGTTGTAATGTCCCACCACGCCGATGACCTTGTCGCCACGGGCCAGGGCCTCTTTCACCTTCTCGGCCACCTGTACGGCGACGTCGCTGTCCGCCTCGTCGTCCACCGCTTCCACGCGGACGGTATACCCCAACAGTCCACCGCTTTTGTTCAATTGATCCGCCATCAGGCGCACGCCACCCACCACCGTCTGGCCCCCTTCGGCCTGCCAGCCGGAAAGGGGTGCAGCCACGTAGATGATCACCTCACCCTTTGGCCTGGGCGGCCCACAGGCCGTGATGAACACTGTCAAGGCAAAAAGTACGCTCAGTCGTCGAAACATCGCATCGTTCTCCCGGTCAAAACTTCTTCCTGCCAACAATCGGCTTCAGGTTCCTGCGCTGTTTACGCCTGGTACACCTGATCCATCGTTGTAAGCAAATCTTGCAAACTGTTGACCTGATCGGTGATGTCCTGGCGCAATCGTTCGGTGCGCCCGCCCTCTTCTTTGCGCGCACCGACCAACTGAATCTGGGAATAGACTGTACCCAGTGCCGACACGGTCGCTTCCAATTGGTATGCCGCCTTATCCATCGTATCCTGAAGTTTCGCTAGGGTCTCTTGCTGTGTCTTCTTCTGGGCAATGGCTTGCTCGATCTCCTCCCGCACATCGGACGATTTCTCGCGGCGCAGCCGGCCCTGCAAATCCTGCAGATCGGCCTGCACGGCCACCCGGTCCTCTTCGATCAGCTTATCGCGCGCATAGCGGTCCAGTCGCTGGGCCAGCCGGTAAATATAGTCGAGCCAGGTTTCCAAGGCCCCCAGCTTGTCCCCCAGGTGATCGCGCAGTACACCGGCCGGGTTCGATTGCGCGACCTCGTCAATGCGCCGGCGATAAGTCAGTGCGCGTTCCACCTGCCGGCGATAGCCCTCCGTGTGGATTTGCGACGGGTTATAGCGTTCGCGCAAGATGTCGGCTACGACTTGCTGTCCGGTGCGGGCATCGGTCAAGCTGGTCCAGACGATGAGCGCTTCGGTCACGGTGCCCAGCAGCACCCAGCCCCACGCCGGCCACCACACGAAAGGGCGCGGGTAGAAATAGGCGAGCAGAATCGTCATGGCGATGACCACACCACTCTCCCAGCGCAACAAGGCGTAGGAGAGCAATGCCCACCAGGCTCGCTCTTCCAGGTTTTTTTGCGGCATAGCCCCGCATCCTCAGAATCCGTACTGCGTGTTGCGTGAAGACGTGAAACCCGACACCCGACACCCGACGCGCAACACTAAAAATAGGTAGACAGAATCTTGTACAGCCCTTGTATCGTCTGCAAATCGCCGGCGCGCACCTGTCCGCCACTGGCCTCGGCAATGGTGCGCAGGGTGTCCTCGTCTGCGTCCCGCCCATAGGCAATGGCAAAGATGACGACCTGCACACCACTTTTGTTGCCGGCCGAGATCTCGCGGGTCAGCGTCCTCATGCTGATGTGGGACGCATTCTCCTTACCGTCGGTCATCACCACAATGGCATTGATTCGCTCGGCGTCGCCCTCGCTTTGCAGCTTTCGATAGGCCAAATCCACAGCATCGAGCATAGCGGTTCGCGTTTTGGCCTCCAGCACAGAAACGGTTTCCTGGAGATTCTGGCGATTGTTGCCCAGATTGTCCAGCGGAACCACAACGAGTGCGTCCTCCGAGAAGGTGATCAAGCCGACCCGTTCCTTGTCCCCTTTGATCTGACCCACAAATGTCTGCAGCGCGGTTTGCACGTTCGTGAGCTTTTCGCCATCCATGCTGCCCGAAACGTCCACGACCAGGTAGACATTGGTGTGCCGCTTGGTGTACCACCACACGTCTTTGACCACTTGCACGACGGCGGCCCCCGGAATCTGCAAGGTCGTTTGCGGCTGGCTGGGATCAGCGCCGTTCTCCGCCGTGATCGGCGATTGCGGGCCGTCAAGGTGGATGTTCAGGTCGACCGGGCGGTAGCCGGCGGCCAACACCTGCTGTTGCACCTCGGCCGAGAGCAAGAATTCGCGCAGGCGGGCGTAGGTGAGCCGCTGCGCCGACGTGAGGTCGGGGCGTTCCAGCAAGGCGAGGGGGTGATCTTCCCACAACGCTCCCTCTTTGGGATAGACCGCCACCAGTTTCGCCGGCCCCCCTTCCCGATTGAAGGCCACCACCAGTTGTTCCTGCACCACGAAAGCATCCAAGAACGAGGGGCCTTCCTTTCGTGCCCGATCCATCACAGCCAGCTCCCCCTCGCCGTAATAGCGCACGGTCTTCTCCATGGCCGCCACGTAATCGAGGGTCGTCTTTGCCTGGGCGGCCTCTTTGGTCAGATCGCGGAACAGGCCGGCACCGGCATAGAATTCGGCCAGCGTGGCCAGCAGCCCACTGGACGTAGAGGTCGACGGGTGACTCCACTTGAAGTCTGGGTTCTGGCGCGCTTCCTGGAGCATATCCTGCCAGCCGATGGCGCGGTTGGGGTAGCCCAGGCGACGGGCCACGTCCTCCCACATGGCGATGACCACGGGACTGACCGCGTAGCGCGTCGTTTCGCCAACCAGTGCGTTGGACAGCGACTGCGATTGTGCGTCGCCGGCCTGTTCCTGACGCCAGGCCTGATCCACCTGGTCCAGCCACAACGAAGAATCGGGATTGATCGCCTGTACCTGTCCGGCAATCGCCGCAGCGACCATCGCTTCCGGATCCATCTTCACGCCGGTCACACGCAAGGGCTTGCCGTCTGCCGACTGGAGGCTCTGCGCGTTGAACTTCTCGACCAGGCTTTGGAACAGTGCGGCCTTCTCCGGCGAGTACGCCACCGTGAGCGTGTCCGTACTTGTGGACGGGGGAGACGAAACGACGAGGCCCTTGACCGCGATGATCAGCCCGCCGGTGCAAAGCGCACAGGCCGAAGCGATCACCGCGACCAGCACCAAAACGTAGGCGACGCTGCGGTTCGTAAAGTTGAAGAAGCCGGTTCCCGTTGCGCTGTTGCGCAGCCGGTGTTTCCTCTTGCTCACTACGCTATCCTCCTCAAGTGGGACACGCTATCTGCCAGACACGTTCAAATCGAACCACCGAAGGAGAGCGAGGAGGATGTCTCGGTCGGGGGAGCGCATGGCTTGGGTGCGCGGCACGACGGCCAAGGCTCCTTGATCCTGCCAGCGAACGAACAAGCTGTCCCCTTCCGTGACCGGCACTTCCGGGTTGGCCGGTCGCAGGCCCAGGGCTACCGCCGTTTTCTGGACCTCTGGTGACAGCAGATACTTTTCAAAGACGAGGGCCGCATTCTTCTCCTCTGCCGATGTTTCCGGCCCCATCCAGACCGTGAAGGGGAAATCGAACCAGGTCAGGTATTGTGGGTATACAATGACGAGCGGGTCTTGCCAGCGGGTTTGAATGCCCTGCATGTTGACCAGCAGATCGCTTTCCAACAACTGACCGCCGTCGCCCATGGAATAGCCGAAGAGGGCCAGGTTTTCCACGGAGTAACTTCCGAGGCTGGAGAAATCGGTGACCGCGCCCATCAGTTCGCGCAGCCATGCCTGGAACTGCGGGTCGGTCACATCGGCGACGGTGAGGTTCGTTTTGCCGAAGTATTCGCCGCCGGCCGCGACCATGGCCGCCAGGCCGCCGACGTTCTTGTGCGGGTTGGGGACGACCAGCTTGAAATAGCCCCAATCCGACTGACCGCCCAGGTCACGCCAGCCCCCCTTTGCCGTAGCCGCATCGTGAATGGTGCGCCAGTTGATTTCTCCGTATTTGGCCTTCAGCACTTCGCTGCGGCTCTGGTAGATTCCCCACGAGAAGAGAGAAACCACCACAGGCCGTGCGCGGTACTTACCGTCCGTCAGGAAGACATCGCGGCCGCGACCTTCTTTGAGCGCAGCATTGACCAGCTCGACCAGGTAGCGGCTATCCGGTATCCAGGCCGTGGGCGGCGGGTCCATCTCGCCACGTTCCCAGCGCCCCATGGCCGTCAGGCCATCCATCGGCGTGATACTCACGTGGATCGGCCGGCCTTCCAATTCATGCTTTTCGGTATTGAACTGTTCGGCGGCCTGGCTGACCCACGGCTCCACGGGCAGAGCCACGACCAGCCGGACTTCGAGCGTGGTCGCTGCCGGCTGGGGCAAGGGGTTGCCCAGACGTTGCACCAGCAGCGACGTACCCACAGCCAACACGGCCAGGCCTACGAACAAAATGAAGACAATGCGTGTACGATTCATGCTCGCTCTTTCAATGCTTTGAAAATCAAATGTCAGACGTCAAGTATCACGAGCCTTACGTATGGGGCGGGCAGCGTAGCCATCCCCCGCTCTACGCCTCCTCGGCCAGACCCAACCGCTGCTTGCGCTCGGCCAGTTGCGAGCTGAGAGCGTGTTCTTCCAGGGCCTCCGACATCTGGCGTTCCAGCGTGGACGCGGCGACCTCGCCCTCGGCCGTGGCCTTGTCCAGCCGGCGCTCGATCTCCTCGCGGATATCGCTGATACCGGCCTCTGCTGTGGTCACGCCGGCCACACCTTCCACGACCTTGTGCGTCAGCTCCTTCGATTTGGCCAGGTCCAGCATAGACTGGAGCTCGACGCGCTCCTGCTTGGCCTCGGTCAACTTCGCTTCCAACTTGAGTTTGGCGTCCAACAGCTTCTGGTACTCGGACTGCTGGCGCTCCGCCTGCTCGTGATAGGTCTTGGCCAGCCGCTGGATGGTGTTGTAGCGGCTTTGCGCAGCCATGGCCAGGTCTTCCTTGCCCTCCTTCAAGAAGAGGTCAATGTTCCCATCCAACTCCTCGGACTTGCCCTGGAACTCCTCATACTTGCGGCGCATCGTTTTCGCTTCTCCGCCCACTGTTGCGGCGGCGTCTTCCAGCGCTTCCAGATTGTCCTCAACCCGGCGAATGTACTCATCTACAACGGCCATACTGTTGGCCTTTAACGCGCGACTTACCAGGAAATTGATATTAGCCGAAATCAATGTTCCTACACGATCCAATAACGACGGCATTTTGCTTTCCTCCTTGCTAAAACTAAGTGATTGTCAGCCATTCTGTGCCACACCATATATACGAGGGCTAGAGAGCAAATGTTGCACAACAGTATTGTACCACACCTGTCGGACAAATGCCAAATATTGCCTTCCCCATCCTTGCTCGGATGAAAAGATAATGGTATAATATGCCCATGAAACCTAATCTCAAGCAAGGGCCTTTACTCGTTGACGGTGCGATGGGAACCATGCTCTATGCACAAGGATTCCCTTTCGACCGCTGCTTCGACAACTTGAGCCGTACCGAGCCGGAGACCGTGCTGCAGGTCCATCGGGCCTACCTGGACGCCGGCGCAGACATCATCGAAACGAACACCTTTGGCGCGAACAGCCTCAAGTTAGCCGAATTTGGATTAGAAAAAGAACTTGAGGCAATCAACGCCGCCGGCGTGGAGATTGCCTGCCGCGCTGTGCGAGAGTCGGGCCGTGACGCACTGGTTGCAGGTGCGGTTGGCCCGTTGCCACAACGCATGTCGCCCCTGGGACGGCTGATGGCCGCCGAGGTACGGACCATTTTCTCGCAACAAATCGCAGCCCTGGCCGAAGCCGGAGCCGATTTGATCATCCTGGAAACATTCTCCGACCTGCGCGAGATTCGCCAGGCGATCCTCGCCGCACGCGATGTTTGCACGCTGCCCGTCGTGGCCCAAATGACCTACGCCGAGGATGGCCGCACGCCGCTGGGGTTCAGCCCGGCCGAAGTAGCCCAAGAACTACACGATCTGGATGTAGATGTGTTGGGCCTGAACTGTTCGGTAGGCCCGGTTCGGGCGCTGGAAGTGTTGCACACGCTGGCCGGGCAACTGCCCAACACCAGGTTCAGTGTGCAGCCCAACGCCGGTTGGCCGGAACGGATTGGCGGGCGCGTGATGTACCCCGCTACGCCCGATTATTTCGGCGATTTTGCTGCGCAGTTCGCCGCCGCCGGCGCCACCCTGATCGGTGGATGTTGCGGGACGACACCGGCGCACATCGCCGCCATGCGGGCCGCCCTGGATGGGATAGTCCGGCCCCGCGAATCCTTGCCGCCGGCCGTCCTGCCCCGCCCGATGTGGGAGCCGCGCCGTCGCGCCCCCGAAGGCCCCACCCGGATGGCCCAGAAGCTGGCCGCCGGACGTTTCGTGGTTAGCGTGGAAATGAACCCGCCACGCGGCTTTGATCCCGCCCACCTGCTTACGGCGGCCCGCTTGCTTCGTGAAGCCGACGTTGACGTGATCAATGTGGCCGATAGTCCCATGGCCCGTATGCGGATGAGTCCCTGGGCGGCTTGCCACCTGATTCAGCAAGACCTGGGTGTGGAAACTGTGCTGCACTTCCCCACACGCGGACGGAATATCCTCCGCGTGCAAGGTGACCTTCTGGCCGCCCATGCCCTGGACGTGCGCAACATCTTTGTCGTGATGGGCGATCCCCCGAGCATCGGCGATTATCCGGAAGCGGCGGCAAACTATGACGTCGTTCCCTCCGGATTGGTGAAGATCATCAAGCAGCATCTCAATCAAGGCTTAGACCAGGCCGGCTCTGCAATCGGCCAGCCGACCGGCTTCTTTACGGGGGTTGCCCTGAACATGGGCGCGCGCGATCTGCAACGCGAAGCCCGCGTTTTGCATCGCAAAATCGAAGCGGGCGCAGATTTCGCGCTCACCCAGCCCCTCTACGAGCCAGACGTCGCGCGCCGCTTCATCGCGGCCTATGAAGAGCGCTACGGACCGCTCCAGCTTCCTTTGCTGGTGGGGCTGCTTCCTTTGAAGAGTTCGGCCCACGCTGAATTCTTGCACAATGAAGTTCCCGGCATCGTTCTGCCGCAAAGCGTCCGTGACCGAATGCGGAAGGCCGGCAAACAAGGTCGTCAGGTTGGCATCAAGCTGGCCCGCGAGTTGCTGCTCACCTTTCCGGAGTTTGCGCAGGGCGTCTATTTGATCCCTCCCTTTGGGAGATACGAGATCGTTCCCGAGATTCTAGAGGTGCTGGATCGCCCATGAAGATTGCCCTGGATGTCATGGGCGGAGACAATGCGCCCGCTGCACCGCTCGCCGGTGCGATCCGAGCCCTCACAGAGCGTCACCTGCCCGTCGTCCTGGTCGGCCAACGCGATGTGATTGCGGAAGAACTGGCTCGTCAGGACGCCCGTCACCTGGATCTGCCCATCGTTCACGCGTCTCAAGTCATCACCATGGACGAACATCCTTCTGCGGCCGTGAAGGCCAAACCAGATTCCTCGATGGCGGTTGGCATGCGCTTGTTGAAGAATGGGGAAGTTTCAGCCTTTGTGTCCATGGGTAACACCGGGGGCATGTTGGCCGCCGGCGTCCTGCTGCTGGGACGCATACGAGGCGTGCGCCGCCCGGCACTTTCCACCATTTTCCCAACGCTGCAAGGCCATTGTCTGTTGCTGGACATTGGCGCAAACGCCGACTGCAAGCCGGAGTACCTGCGACAATTTGCCGTCATGGGCGCGACCTACGCAGAGCGCGTACTTGGTATAGGCAACCCCCGTGTGGGCTTGATTTCCAACGGCGAAGAGGAAAGCAAGGGATCGAAGTTGGTGCAGGCAGCACACCAAAAAATGCGGCAGACACAAGGCTTGAACTTCATGGGCAACGTGGAAGGGAAAGATATCGTTGAGGGCATTGCGGACGTCATCGTCACAGACGGGTTTACAGGCAATGTGATTATCAAGTCGTCTGAAGGAATGGCAAACATGATCAAGACCATGCTGCGCGAAGAATTCCACCGCAGCCCGCTGTCCATGCTGGGGGGGTGGCTGGGAAAGGGCGCATTTGCCCGCCTTGCCCAACGCACGGATTACTCCGAATATGGGGGCGCGCCGCTGCTGGGTCTCGAAGGGGTGGTCATCGTCGGCCATGGACGCTCCAATGCAAAGGCTGTGATGAACGCGTTGACCGTGGCGCACCGGGCCGTCGAACAAGAAGTCGTGCCGGCGACACGCGCAGGAATCGAGGACATCTCAAGAGGGGGGACAAATGGAAACACGTGATCGACGAGGAAGATTGCGCGTAGTGATTACCGGCATGGGGGTCATAACACCGCTTGGGAACAGCGTGGACACATTCTGGGAGGGCCTGGTTGCCGGACGTTCCGGTGTTCACCATGTCACGACCTTTGACGCCACCAACTATCCGTGTCAGATTGCGGCCGAAGTGTACGGCTTTAACGCCGCAGACTATGTCGGGAAGAAAGCAGCGCGCAGGATGGCCCGCAATTCCCAATTCGCCATCGCCGCAGCACAGCAGGCCTTTGCGGATGCCGGATTAACGGCCCCGATCGAGGATTCGACGCACATGGGGATCGTGATGGGCACCGCTTTGGGCGGCTTCGACATGGCCATTGGTGGCGTAGACACGGTGCGCAACAAGGGCTGGCGCCGGCTCGGCCCAACGGTCGTCGCCTCCAGCCTGCCCAACATGGCAGCCTTCCACATCAGCCACCATTATGGCATTCAAGGATATACCGCTACGGTAACTACGGCCTGCGCTTCGGGAACACAGGCCATCGGTACGGCGACCGACGTGATTCGCATGGGCCGGGCGGACGCGGTGGTCTGTGGCGGTGCTGAGGCGTTGGTAATGGAGATGTCGTTCGCCGGTTTTTCGGCCATGCGTGGCCTTTCCACCTACGACAAGGAACCATCAAAGGCCCTGCGCCCGTTCGACAAGAACCGCGATGGGTTTCTCATGGGAGAGGGGGCGGCAATCCTGATTCTGGAAAGCCTGGAGCATGCCCTTCAGCGCGGGGCGAAAATCTATGCCGAAGTGCTTGGCTCTTCGGCATCGGCAGACGCTTTCAACATTGCCATTCCCGATCCCAATGGCACCGGCGCTATGCGGGCCATGCAGTGGGCGCTGGAAGATGCACTCGTCGAGCCTGAAGAGGTTGACTATATCAATGCGCATGGCGCGTCCACGCCCGTAGGAGATGCCGTCGAATCGCGGGCCATCAAACGGCTTTTCCGGGAAGAAGCGTACAACATTCCGGTAAGCGCTACCAAGTCCATGATCGCCCACAGCATGGGAGCCGCGGGCGCGCTGGAAGCTGTGGCTTGTGTCCAGACGTTGCGTACCGGCATCATACATCCCACAATCAATTACGAAACTCCGGACCCAGACTGCGACCTCGATTATGTGCCCAACCGGGCACGAGAGGCCGACGTACGCACTTCGCTGTCCAACTCGTTCGGGTTAGGCGGGCAAAATGCCTGTCTGGTACTTCGTCGCTACCAAGAGAGGAATGCTGTTTCATGAAGATCATTACCAATGAACGTACAGTCAAAAGCCGGCAAGCGATCTCCAAATATGCCAGCATAGTCGGGTTTCTGTTTCTTGTCGGTGGGTTGGTGATCTCCTTGCGCTCCAACTACCTGCAGTGGGCCTATCTGGCCACGTTCGCCGGATTTGGTCTGGCCACGCTCGGGGCCTATCATGTGGAGCGGTGGTCACGCGACCCCATCGCCCACGAAGCACTCCGGAAGGCGTTCAAAGGGCTGGATGATCGCCATCATCTCTATAACTATGTATTGCCAACGCCCCATGTCATGTTAACACCGCGCGGGCTGGTCGTGCTACGCCCCCAGCGCCAGAACGGCCACATAACCTACACCGACGGCAAATGGAAGCAAGATTTCAAATGGTCGCACATCTTTCAGGGAATGGCGCGGGAATCGTTGGGCAATCCCTCAGCAGAGCTTGGGCGGGATATCGAACGGGTGAAAAACTGGGTTCGCAAACAGCTACCGGATTACGCAGATGAAATTGATGTAAGTGGGATCGTGGTCTTCCTGAACCGCGACTTGAAACTGGAAGTGCGCGGCGCCGATGTACCGGTCGTTCGTACGAAGGAGTTGAAACGAACACTTCGCGGCGATGTAAGCAAGGCAATGCGCCCCATCAACAAAACGATTCAAGCCGCCATTGACGAAGCGACTGGAGGATAGCGGACTGTGCTTACCCAGAATTGCTGACCAGGGCAAGCCGACAGTAAAAGGGGAAATTCGTGGGTGAAGATGTGGGAGGGCTGGTATTGGCGGCAGGCCTTTCCACGCGCATGGGAGGCGTCAAGCAGGTCCTGCCCATAGAAGGAAGACCCATGGTAGCTCGCGTCGTCCAGCTCCTCTTGGATAGCGGCGTGCGTCATGTCGTCGTTGTCGTAGGGCACGCGCAAAGTGCGGTGGAAGAAGCGGTACAGTCTTTGCCCGTCCAGACTGTGTTTAACCCTCGCTATCAAAATGGGGAAATGATCGACTCGGTGCGCGTCGGCTTGGGAGCCTTTCCCGCGCATGTCACGGCCGCGTTGATTGCCCTGGCCGATCAGCCGTTCATTGCGAGCAAGACTGTCCATGCCCTTTTGGCCGCATGCAAGACTCGCTCATCTACGATCTATCAACCCCGGCACAAAGGGCGGCATGGGCATCCCCTTTTGCTGCACAGCGCGACTTGGCCGGACGTGATGACCGCGCCGCCCGGCACCACCCTGCGCGACATCACCTACGGCCACCGCGACAGGCGATGTTCCGTGCCGGTTGACGATCCCGGAATCCTCATGGACATTGACCGGCCCGAAGACCTGCATGTTTGGCCGTA
>CAYWAK010000025.1:0-19910 GCA_964455755.1 uncultured Ardenticatenales bacterium
CTGTGTTATTCTGTGGCTAAAGCAGAAAACGCCAATGTCCAGTTTTTATTTTCTTTTGCGTGGTAATTCGCGCAATTCGTGGCGAGAATCCTTTTTTGTTCCGGCTTGTTCGGGGTAGGAGACATTGCTGTGGTTGAATCACCCGTTGCCTTGGTTACCGGCGGGACGCGCGGGATCGGGTTGAGCATTGCCAAACGGTTGGCCCGCGAGGGCAAAACGGTGGTGGTGAATTACCACTCGAATGCGGCGGCAGCGGAGGAAGCCCTGGCCTTGTTGCGCCCCCTCTGTCCGGCAGTCATGGCCGTGCAGGCGGACGTGGCCGTGCCGGCCGCGGCCCAGACGCTGGTCGAGCGCGTCGTTTCGCGTTTTGGCCGGCTGGACATCCTGGTGAACAACGTGGGGCCATTTCTCGTGCGCTCCCCGTTCGACACCACGGTGGAGGAGTGGCGCTACATCCTGGAAGCGAATCTTTCCAGCGCGTTCTATTGCGCCAAGTTCGCCTTGCCGGTGATGCGCCGGCAAGAATCGGGGAACATCGTCAACCTGGGGTCTTTGAATTGTGAAACGGCGCGGGGTGCTCCAACAACCACGGCATACAACGCGGCGAAGGCCGCGCTCGTTGTGCTCACGAAATCGCTGGCCCGCACCGAGGGAAAATATGGCATACGGGTGAACATGATCAATCCGGGGTTCATGGAGACGTACGCTACGACGGAGAGCGACCGCGAGCAGATGCCGCCGGTCATTCCGCTGGGGCGTTTGGGCCGGCCGGAAGACGTGGCGGCGGCGCTCAGCTACCTCGTTTCCGACGAGGCAGCGTATGTCACCGGAGCCGTCATCAATGTCCACGGCGGGCTGTGGGGCTGACCGCTACGAGGGAGACCAATGAACAGGAACTTGAAACAGCAGGCCGCCGAAGAAGCGGTGGCCCGTTATGTACATGACCGGATGACATTGGGCCTGGGCACGGGCAGCACGGTCTATTTTGCCCTGCGTAAGTTGGGCGAGGAACTGGCCGCAGGCCGGCTAAAGGAAATCGCGGGCGTGCCGACGTCGGTACACACCGAACGCGAGGCCACTGCGTTCGGCATTCCGCTGACGAATTTGCAGGACCACGCTCCCCTGGACCTGACGATTGACGGCGCTGACGAAGCAGACGACGATCTCAACCTGATCAAGGGGCTGGGCGGGGCGCTGTTACGCGAGAAAATCGTGGCTGATTCCTCCCAGAAATTGGTCATCATCGCCGACGAGAGCAAGCACGTTGCCCGCCTGGGCACACGCGCGCCGCTGCCGGTCGAAGTAGTGCAATTTGCCTGGCAGGTGCAAGTACCCTTCCTGGAATCTTTGGGCGCACGCGTCCGATTGCGTATGGCCACGGCAACGGAACCGTACGTGACCGACAACGGCACCTTCATTTTGGATGCCCACTTCTCCGGCGGAATCCCGGACGTGCGGCGGGTGGCCGAAGCGCTGGACCATCGTCCCGGCGTGGTCGAACATGGCCTGTTCCTGGGCATGGCCCACGCAGTCGTCCTGGCCACTGCGGATGGGGTGCGTGTCATGCAGGCCGCCGGGTGACGTGCGCGGACATCCGCGCGATTTGACTCCTCCAATCGTTTTGTGGTACAATGACACACGGCGATGAGGCTCGCCCAACCGTCAGACCGATGACTGATAGCCTCTACCATGTTGCGTGCGCACTGGTAGAGGCTTTTTTGTTCAAGAAAATCGGAGAGCACACGAGAGGCTTCACATTCTATGGGTCTGATCACACTGGATCTGAAACTTGCCTTCAGGGAAGAAGGCTGCCCGGTCTGCCGCCTGCGTCACCAAGGCGAACAGCGGTACATCCACAACCTTCTGTGGGAGAACGTAACCGACGGCGGCATACGCGCCATGCTCGTGCGCTCGCTGGGGTTCTGTCACACCCATTCGTGGCAACTGCAAGAGACCGAGCAGAAGCAGTGGAACGATGGCCTGGGCACGGGCATCATCTACGAAGACCTGACCGAACGCGCGCTGACCGGCATCAAAGCCTATGCCCAAGAAGTGAGCCGCTCACCCGCGCGCAGGCTTGCCCCGCGATGGCGGAAATGGCTGCGCCGTCTCTTGCCCGGCCAAGCCAATGGCGCGCGCAACACAGCCCCCAGCGACGACTTTCTGCCGGCGGGCCTCGTGCCACGCGGCCCTTGCCGCGTGTGCGAACTGGGCGACAAGACGGAAGCGACTTATCTGAACTGGCTCCGGCGATCCCTCGCCGATGACGATTTCCGGCAAGCATATCGCGATTCGGATGGCCTCTGCTTGCCGCATCTGCGTCAAGCCGTCGTCCTGGCCCGCGACGAGAACCCGGATGCCCTGGTCACCTTAACGGAGATCGCCGAAGAGAAGACCCGCCGGCTGGCCCGCGCGTTGAGCGAATACGTTCGCAAACACAACTGGCAATTCCAAAACGAGACCATGTGGCCGGCCGAACAGATTTCATGGCAACGTGCCGTGGCCTTTTTTGCCGGCGAAAAGCGGAGCCACGCAGGACAGAGAAGCTTGTCTTCGGAGAAAAGTCGAACTTCTGAAGAACAGGAGCGCACGGATGGCGCATAACCTGGCACCTTGCGAATTCCGTCAGCGTCGCCCGCTGGCCGGTGGCGGCGAAGAGATCGTCTGCCAGGCGGCCCAGGGAGCCCGGCTGGCCGTTGCCGGTCGGGAAGAGGATAGCCGTCTGGCAGAGATTTGTGGACCCTGCCCCATCCCCGGCGCAATCGCCGACAATCCCGCGTCATGCCTCTTCCTCCGGCCCATCCGCTTCATCGCCGACCCTGACCGGGCGCCGGCGTACTTTACCTGTCACTGGTACTACGCCATACGCAGCGGCGAGCAACCAACAGACATCCGCTGGTGCCAGGGGTGCCGCGATTGGTTTCCGCGTCCGCCGCTAGAGCTCATCCAGGGTTACGAAGCGGAAAACGAAAGAATCCGCCGCTTTATTCTTACCGGCGACGATGGCCGGTCTCGCTTTCGTTGGGCAGACACCGACGAACACGTTGACCACGCATTCACCGGCTGGCGCAGAATCGGTCTCACGTTGCAGCGATGGGCCATGCTGCTCCGTCTACGTTGGCGCCGCCGGCAATCGCCCCCAAAACATTGAGAGGAACCGTTCAATGGGCCATTCCGGCCCAGGCCGCGTCCATTTTCTTTTGTGCTGTCTCCACCGCTTGACGGAACAAGGGTTTGGATGCTTCTTCATTGAGCGGTTGCAGCGGGGTCAGCGCCTTTAGCTCGTCCAGGCCCAAGCCGCTCTGCAAAACGGCCAGCGCCGAGCCGGCGGTGACTTGAGCGGCCATGCGTATGGCGTCCTCTTGATCCACGCCGCCGGCGACGGCCGCTTCGGCGAGGGCTTCGATCACGGCGAAGATGTATCGCGGGGCAGCGCCGGTCAGGCCCGTACACAAATTCATTCGGTCATCGGTGACAAGCGCTGTTTCGCCTAACGCCGCAAGCAATTCCTGCACCTGCTCGCGGCCCTGCGCGGAGACTTGGCGGCCATAACAGACGGGGTTCATGCCTTGGCCAATCAAGGAGGGCGTGTTGGGCATGATGCGGGCGACCTGGGCGTTTGGCCCCGCCAGTTCCTGGATGTAGTCAAGCGGGACCGCGCCCACGAGCGAAACGATGACCTGTTCTGCCCGCACGCTGTCCTGGATCTCGGATAGCACCGGGGTCACCGCAGCCGGCGGTAACGCCAACAAGATCATGTTCGCGCCGGCGGCGACCTCTTTTGCCGTCGAGCGCACATCAACTCCGGCCTGCGATGCTCGTTCTTGCGCCTCCGCACTGACATCGCTGCCGCGCACGCTGTAGTCCGCCGCTAACAGCCGCTTTCCCACAACCAGTCCGATTCGTCCCAGGCCAATCACGGCCACCGATGTTGTTCCTGCGGTCATTGCTGCCTCCTCTGCCTTGAAAATAAGCGAACGACGAAACCGACTCCCTACTCCTGATTCATCGCTTGTTTTCACACCAAGCCCTCGCGAATCGCATAGCTGACCAACTCGGTGCTCTTGTGGACACCGAGCTTGCGCATGATGTTGCTGCGGTGTACCATTGCCGTTTTATGGGCAATGCAAAGTCGTTCGGCCACTTCACGGCTGCTCAGGCCCTCTACGATGAGTGCCAGCACTTCCAATTCACGACGTGTCAGGCCACCGGCATCTTTCGGGCGCTTACTTCGTGTCCCAGCGCGTCGTTGGGCCACGACCTCACGGGCGACGTCCGCGGAGAGGTATGCGCCTTGATGGTGCACGCTGCGAATGGCGTTTATGATCTCCTCTCCACCAGAGCGTTTCAAGACATATCCACAGGCGCCTGCTTCCAGCAGAGAGGAGATATATGAGTTATCGTCGTATTGCGTCAAAACGAGTACGTGGACGGTGGGGTAGCTGCCTATGATTTGCCGTGTGGCTTGCAGGCCGTCCATCTCGGGCATGGCAATGTCCATCAAGACGACATTAGGATGGGTTGAGGCAACCAATTGCAACGCTTGCTTGCCGTTTTCGGCCTGGCCCACTACCTCGATATCGTCATTCAGGGCCAACAATGAACAGATGCCATCCCGCAAAATAGCATGATCGTCCACTACCAGCACGCGAATCCTATGCATAATTCTAATCCTCTAGCGGCACATCAATGCGGACTTCGCAGCCCTGGTGGGGAGCTGATGAAATGGAAAGTTGGCCGCCGATCAAGTCCATGCGCTCTTCCATGCCCACAAGCCCCAGTCCACGCGATGAACCGGGTTGCCACTGAACGGATTCCGGATCAAAGCCGATGCCGTCGTCGGTTAGCGTGACGGTCAGATACTTCGGTTGAAACTGGAAAGTAAACCAGGCGTTCCGTGCAGCCGCGTGGTTGGCGATGTTGCTGATCGCTTCTTGGGCGACACGGAACACAACGGTGGCGATGGTGCTGTCCACACGCCGGACATCCCCTCGTTTGGTCGTGTGGACGCGTATGCCGCCGTCGGCCAGACGTTTCTCTGCCAACCAGCGTATGGCCTCCAGCAATCCGAGGTGATCCAGTAGGGTAGGGCGCAAATCATGGATGAGCCGGTGGGTCCCGTCAAGCATGTTACGAATGAGCTTCTGCATTTCGACGAGATTATCGCGTGCCTCGTTGCAGTCCGACATTTGGGAGACTGCCTCCAGGGAGTACAACAAGGCGGTGAGCGTCTGACTGGTTTCGTCGTGCAGCCCGCGCGCGATGCGGCAGCGTTCGTCCTCCTGCGCGGTGATGGCTTGATGGAGCAATTCCCGGCGGACCAGCTCCTTTTGTTCCAGGTCGTGATAGAGTCGCGCGTTTTCCACGGCCATGGCAATCTGGCCGGCCACCGCGCTGAGCAGGCTCACCTCTTCTTCCGGGAATGTGTAGGGGCTGCAGCGTCCAACGCAAAGACTGCCCATCGCTTCTCCCTTGCTGAGCAGCGGCACGTGGACGAAGGCACACAGGTCTTCGCTCTGCAGCAGCGACCACTTTTGCCCCCGATACTTGGTGACATCGGGGATGACCAGGGGGTGGCCGGCGGAAACGGCGATTCCGCAGGGGCTTTCGGCCAGGCGCAGTTCGGCGATGGCCTTTCCCGCCTCCAGAGAAAGATTCCGGCACGATAGAAGCTCCAAACGCCCGGTCTGGCGGCGGAGCACGAAGATGGCCCCCATGTCCAGGCCGGTCAGGCGCAGCACTTCTTCCAAGGCCGTGGACAGGACCGACTCCAGATCGAGCGACTGACCAACAGCTTGCATCACCCGGTTGAGGACGGTCAGCTCGCGGTTGCGGCGCATCACTTCCTGGCGGAGCATGTATTCGTGTGTGATGTCGCGCCGCAGCTCCACGATCGCCTGGATGTTATTCTGCTCGTCATGCAAGGGGGAGGCGACTACCTCAAAATATGTCCCTGAGTCGCCGTTGTCAGATGGGTGGTAATGGATGGCGCGCACAGATTGCCCTGTTTCCAGCACGTTGGGCACGGGACAATCGCAGTCCTCTTCCGTGCAGGGCTGGCCGCCGTGTACCATCACGTAACAGGGCAGGTTGGGCGGCAGGGCATCATCGCCCCAGTCGGCAAGCTGGCGCGCAGAGCGATTGGCCCATTGCACGTGACGCTGCCGGTCAATGACGACCAGCGGATCATCCAGCTCTTCTATTACCGATTTCCACGGGTGGGACATAGACTCCTCATCTTCTCTGAGGGAAAGATGCCAGGCGACAGATGCCGGATGGCAGATGTCACACGGCGGACGTCAGACGTTACGCAGCACGCGGTACGCACCACGTCTGCGCGCTGTAACCAGGCACCTCTCGAGACCCTCTCACATCCACGGGACAACGTTGTGCTCGACCACCAGGTCTACGAAGCGATCGTAGCCTACGAGTTCAACGCCGGCCATGAGGCGGGTCAAGCCACGCGCTTGTACATCAGCATCCAGCACGTAGACAGGATGCCGGCTGAGCACGTCCTGCATCAGAGCTTCCGTCCTCGCTCCGGGCACAGCGGCATAGACGCCATCCTCGTAGAACAGAATAGGATCGCCGGCCGGCGCGATGCGCAGGCATGTCTCCAGGTTCCGGAACATAATCGGGGGTTTGTTGATTGTGTAGAGCATGTTTTCCTCCCTTGCTCAGGTCGCGTGCCATTCGTTCCAGGGACAGTACAGACAGTTTTCCACACAGAGATCTTTGTGCCCTTCGTCTTTGGGACAGTGCACCATGCCGGCAAAGGGACGGGTGGTGTATTGCTGTTCCCGGTCGTTGGCTTGGGCTTTTGCGTTTGCCAGGTCGATGTGAAGCGGCCGTTCCTGGTTCATTAGAACGGAAAGACAACATCTTGGTTGGCGATGATCTGGGCCAATTCTTCGGAGGTCAGCACCTCCGGCTCAATAACCAGGTCGTCCAGCGTCAGCCCTCGCTCTTCCAGCGAGTCTTTGTGAACATAGATTTGATCGATATCGAAGTCGGGCAAGGCGCGGAAGGTCCGTGCCAGCGGCTTCATCTCCAACGCGCTTGGGTCTTGGCCGTCTGTCACGGCGTACACACCGTCATCGGCAAAAGCCAGGCTGATGTTCAACTCGTATGCGCCCATCACCAGCATGGTTTGCAGCCCTTCGAAAGTGTAGAAGGTGCCGTAGGGAGCGCGGCGCATCAGTACCATAACCTTTTTGGGTTCGCTGTTTGCTGTCATAGTTCTATCCTCCGTCCATTAGTCACCGAAACTGACCAGGCGGTCGGCATTCTGGACCAGCTCGGCCAATTGTCCCAGGCCGGCAATGCGTACGTGTTCGGTGGCGATTTCTTTGGTCATGCCACGGTAGATCGCTCCGGCCACACAGGCTACCATGTCTACGCCATGCTCTTTGGCGAACTCCGACCACCGCCGGCTTATCACGCGCTCTGCCGGCGGTTTCATGAACTTGTTCACGTTGTTTACTCCGTCGGTATAAAAGAAGATTCCTTCGATAGAATGCCCCTTGGCTATGGCAGCTTTGGCAAATTGATAGGCGCTATCGGCTGCTTCGTGTTGGTAGGGGCCTTCCAAAACCAAAAGACCAAATTTCATGTCACGTTCTCCTCCCTTTTCCTTGATGTGTTGGTTTTGCGTTTGCCAGGTTGATCATGTTTCGTTTCGCAGTTGCTTCACGCCGAGGAACCCGGAGACGCACTCCAGATAGTTTGCGCATGGCGGGCCGCCATCTGGTTCGCGCAATTGTACCAGCGTGGGGTGCAAGATTTCGTTGATCATGCGCTTGCTCATGGCCTCGACGATGGATTTTTGTTCGGCGGTCAGGTCGGGCAAGCGTTGGAATGTGCGTTCCAGGTCTGCCTGGCGAATGATTTCCGCTCGCTGCCGCAAACGCCGCAGCACGGGTACGGCGGGCAGCGATTGCCAGGCGGCCATGAAACGGGTGGTCTCGCCGGCGACGAGACGGGCGGCCCGGTCCGCTTCACGTTGCCGGCGGCGCAGATTGTCGTCACGCAGGTGTTGCAGATCGTCTATGTTGCGGAGGTAGATGCCGGGCAGCCCGGCCACGGCCGGCTCAATGTCGCGCGGAACGGCGATGTCAATCAAGCAGAGGGGTCGCCCGCTGCGATGTTGCAACGCTTCTTCAACGGTCTGGCGATAGAGGACATAGTGCGGCGCGTTGCTCGAACTGATGACGACGTCCGACGTGCGCAGGGTCTTCCCGACCTCCGAAAACCGGATGGCGCGACCGTGCAACGAGGCGGCCAGCGCGGTCGCCCGGTCGAAGTTGCGGTTTGCGACCATCACGGGGCCGAGTCCGTTGGTGGTGAGCGAGCAGGCCACCGTTTCGGCTACCTGGCCGGCGCCAATGATCAACACATTTTGGGGCGAAAGGCCGCGGCCATTGAAAAATCCACGGGCCAGGGCCGTTGCCGCGTGGCCCAACGAAACGTGATACTGGCCTATCCTCGTTTCGGTACGGGCCAGCTTTCCCACACGCAGCGCGTTCTGGAAAAGACGGGAAAGGCCCGGCCCGGCCGTGCCGCAATCGTGTGCCGCCAGCCACGCCCGGCGCACCTGCCCCAGGATTTGCGGCTCTCCGACGAGAATCGAATCGAGCCCGGCCGCCACCGAAAAGAGGTGGCGCACGGCGATGGCGTCATGGTGGCTGTACAGGCGGGCATCCAGCGTTTCATACGCGATGCCCGATCGCTCGCCCAGCATGGCCAAAATGGCGTGCCGAACGTCCGGTGCAGCCGCGTTGCACACGTAAATCTCCACCCGATTACAGGTCGAAAGGATTGCAACTTCGCCGCCCAGGCGTTCGGCCAACTGCGGGAGGACCGCAGTCAAGTCCCCGTTCGAAAAGTTGAGCGGTTCGCGCAAGGCGATCGGCGCTACCTTGTGGCTCAAGCCAAGGACAGCCAGCGTCCACGGCTGCCCGGTCGCAAGCTGCCCGTTGTTCATGCTACACCGGCTCCGTCGTGGCCGGCCGGGCACGCGCCGCCTTCACCGGCAGGGTGATGGGCGGTGCAATCTGTTCGGTCGTCCGGTGTTTCGTCCCACCCGTTTGTCGCTGCTCTGCGTGGAACGTGTTTGCCAGGGCCACGAAGCGGGGTGCCCAGGAGGGGACACTCGCGGCGTGGAGGTGGGCATACGACGCCAGCACGCGACCCTGGATCAGGCCATCGCGGCTCCCGTCTATGCCGTGTCCCCGCTCCATCCGGTAGGCAAATTGCCCGGCGGCCTGGAGGGTCGCCCGGGAATGGTGGAATTCGTGGCCGCGAATGCTTTGTCCGGCATCGAACCAAGGATTGCCCGACAGGGTCGTAAAGCGCACGTACCCGTGCCCTTGCGGACGTTTGGTCATTTCCACATGGATGGGCAGAACGCCGGCCATCTGTGCCACACGCGTTTCCCAGCGAATGCTTTGGGCCAGAAACATGAGACCGCCGCATTCGGCGTAAATCGGCAAACCCGCCTTGGCGCCGGTGCGTATCGCATCGCGCATTGCGGTGTTCGCTTCCAGCTCGTCCATGAACATCTCCGGAAAGCCGCCTCCCAGGTACAGGCCGTCCAGCGCCGGCAGGGTATGGTCACGCAACAGGTCAATGTTCACCAGGTTGGCTCCGGCGTCGGTCAGGGCCTCCAGATTGGAGGGGTAGTAGAAAGTGAACGCTTCGTCCATGGCGACGCCAATCGTGGGACGGGGCGCGCCGATGCGCTTACGCGACGCCGTGACCGGTGCGGCGAGCGGGGGTGCGGTGTGCGCCAGAGCGATGACAGCATCGAGATTAACATGGTCCAGCACGGCCCGGCGGGCGGCATCAAGGATGGGAACGTGTGTGGCCGTTTCTGCGCGGGGCACCAATCCCAGATGGCGCTGGGTGATGGTCAGGTTCTCTTGCCGGGGGATGGCCCCGAAGACCGGCAAGGTTGTGTGTTGTTCGACAGCGCGGCGCAGTTTGGCCTGGTGCCGGGTTCCGGACACGTTGTTCAGGATCACGCCGCCAAGTTGCAGCCGGGGATCAAAGTTGGCGTAGCCCTGGACGAGGGCCGCCACGCTGCGCGTCATCCGGCTGGTATCCACCACCAGAATGACCGGTGCGTGGAGGATTTTGGCCACGTGTGCTGTGCTGCCCAGCCCTTCGTCATCCAGACCGTCGAACAGGCCCATTGCCCCTTCGATCAAGGCCAGGTCGGCCTTTGCGCAACCCAAGGCAAAGCGCTCGACAACTTGGTGTTCGCCCATCAGGTAGACGTCCAGATTGCGACAGGGTCGGCCGGCAGCCGCAGACAACCAGCTCGGATCGATAAAATCGGGCCCGCGCTTGAACGGCTGCACCCGCAAACCACGCTCGGCCAACGCGGCACACAATCCGACGCTGACCATAGTCTTGCCGGATCGGCCGCGTGGTGCGGCTACAACAAGGCGGGGAGGTACGATGTCAGACCTCCATCACCGTGACACTTCCTGTTTCACAGATCTCCTGGCAGGCATCACAGCCCAGACAATCTTCCAAAGACCCTACGATATCTGCAACCATCTTTTCCGCGCCAGGGTTATCGCTGGGAATGTTGATCATGGCCAACAGCTCAACAGGACAGCTATCCACACAATCTTCGCACCCTTCGCACGAATCCTTGTCAATTGTCACGATGTACATGCAAGAAACTCCTTGCCAGCAAAATTGATGGGGCAAACGGTGGCGACGGTCTGCCCGTGGCGAATCAGTACGGGTTACTTACTTCTACGCAGGTAGAAGACATAGCGGTTGCCTTCTTCTTCCGAATCCAGCAGTTCGTGTCCGGTCTGGCGTGACCAGGCCTCCACATCGGCCGGCGACCCCGGGTCGGTGGCAATCATCTGCAACACCTGTCCCTGGTCGATCTGCTTGATCGCTTTGGACATCTTGACGATGGGCATAGGGCAAATCAAGCCGCTGCAATCAAGTGTCATGTCTGCGGCAATATCGGTCATGGTATCCTCTCCTCCAATAAACCTGTGTAATCCGTGCCATCTGTGGTGAAAAATATCTTGTCAAACTATGTATGCATCAGACAAACAACGAAACGTCCGCGTCGGACGCGTAGTTGAGGAAGGTCGCCGCTCCGCCGACTTCAACACCGTCAATCAAGTCACCCGCGGTAATGCCAAAGACATCCATCGTCATCTGGCAGCCGATCAAGCGCACGTCGCTCTCCACGGCAATCTCCAGCAGATCGCCGAGGGTGGCCACATTGGCCTTCCTCATCATGCTCTTCATCATGATCGTGGCCATGGCCGTCATGCCGGGGATGGCCCCGACCAGATTGGGCACGGGCATGGGCATGGCCGGGTTGGCCAGGGGGGCGACCTGGAGCCGCTCATTTCGTCTCTTGCGGATGATGTTCAGACCGTAGAAGGTGAAGAAGATCGCCACTTCCATGTCCATGGCCGCGGCTGTGGTGGCCAGGATGAGGGGTGGGTAGGCCATGTCCAACGTACCCTTGGAAGCGATCAAAGCTACACGTTTCTTTCTATCTTCGCTCATTGGGCTTCTCCTTTATAAAAGGGTAATCAAAAAGCACACAGATCAGGCGAAAGCGGAGCGCTCTTTTCCATTGTACCGTATTCTGTCTGCCAACTCAATAAGACACTCTGTTTATTTTACTAAGGCAAAAGCCTTATTTTTCTCAAACCGGCCCGGTTTCCATGTTTGTGAGCAGTGGTGGAAAGAAAAGTATACCACGAATCGCTCTCAAGAACAAATCGGAGACGAGGTAGGGTTGTACGCAAGAATCATTACCACCAAGTCACCAAGTCACAAAGCTTTGCTCGTTTTTCTTTGTGCCTTGGTGTCTTTGTGGTTCGCCCTTTGGTTGCGGCCACTGACCGCTACCACGACGTGGTGAACGGGAGGCTTTGGTGCATCACGGCAGGGAGAAAGACCTTTTCTTGCAGAACACCTTCAATCCAGTTGACAATCAAAGTGGTAGGAGTCTCGTTTATGTCTGCAATCGCTGCCATTTCCGTTTCGTGTCCGTAGCCGGCCAGGTAGCTGGAAGTGACACCAAATCCAAGTGATTCTAGTCTGGTCTTGAATCCAATGTTCTGGTCGGTAAGGTTGAGCAGGTCATCTTCGGCATAAAGAATGTAGAAGGGGGGCAGTACCGTGTCTGACACGACGTAGGTGGCGGGAGACGCTTGCGTAAGGAGCGCGGGGTTGCTGAAACCGCCCTGGAAGGTTTGGGTGATCGCACTGTTCCAGAAAAGATGATTGAGACCGTTCAAGTCATACGCACCGCTCATGGTGATCAGTCCTTTGATGGCCGGCCGCAGGGTCGTGGCGTAATCGGAGTGCGTGGCCAACAGCGAGACCAGATGGCCGCCGGCGGAATGACCGAACACGACAATACGCCCCGCGTCGCCCCCGTTCACTGCGATGTTATGCATCACCCACTGAAAGGCGTCGGCCACATCCGTAATGTTGTCGGGATACCAGGCGGCCTTGGCCCGGTAAGGCTCATTCTCCGGCATGGTGCAGGTAGCCCGGTCCGGGCAATACTGGTCGGCCAGGAAGACTTGATCGGAGGTTAGCCGGTAGTCAATCACCACGGTCACCCAACCTTTTTCACCCGTAAAGGAGCGCGCGACGAATTGATACCAATCTCTGTAGCCGTCAATCCAGGCTCCGCCATGCACAAAGAACACAACCGGCCGGTCGTCGAGCAAATGCTGCCCGTCGGATGCGCGATAGACGGTGAGTGCGCGAATCTCGTAGCTTTCCTTGTTGGAATAGATCTTGTTGTCAACGTCGGCCCGGATGTCGGTGATCGTGAATGGCGTGGTGCCGTAAACGAAGTCTTGTTTGTAGATCGGATAGGTAGTGGTCACGCCGGTAACCGGTTCGCCCCAGCTTTGTGCCGTGGCCGTTCCGGTGCCGGAAGAAGAATCACGTAGGGCCGCCCTGGAATCCGTTGCGAATGTCGTCGCGCTGAGCGTGAATATCCCGGCAGCAACGAGGGCGACCGTGAATCGCAGCACCCCTTTGAAACTACGACCACCCATTTCACGCCTCATATTTATTTACCGCCAAGACGCAGAGGGCGCAGCATGCTGCGCCCTTACCTCTGCCAAACCCATATTGCCGAACCAATGATGGCCTTTATGAGCTGATGGATCTCCATGACTTCCTCCGCGTTCTCCGCGTCTCTGCGGTGTATCTGAGAGCGGTAAAGAAGTACCACGCCTCCTTAACGCTGGCGCTCTTTCCCCAAAAACCCGCAAGAAAACCCGCAAAACCCGCAAAACCGAAGCGGCCCGCATTCGTACAAGTCATCTTGCCACGAAGGCACGAGGGCGCGAAGGAAAGACGTCCCTTACTTATCACGCAATGCACGCGTTTCCAATATCGAGGCGGCGTCGGCCGGCCAATCGGAGACCAGGGGGAGCAATGCCCTGTGCAGGGGGGTCAATCTCAGCTCGATGTTGTCCACGTAAACCCAGGTGTCATCCACCGGTTCGTTGCGGTTTGCCACTTCCATGTGCAACTGGATGCTCTGGCCTTGCCATGGCGTCAGATCGAAGAGGAACTGGCGCCAGCCAGAATCCCACAGTTGCCCTTGATATTGCGTATTGTGGCCATCGCGCAAAATCAGCGTCGTGGGCAGGCCCTCTTCGTCGCGCAGGGTAATGTCGAAACTATCCCACAGCGGGTAGCGGATACCGGTCAACACGTCGTAGGTGAAGATGCGATACCAAAGGGACAACGTGGTGGGCACGCCTTCCGGCACGTGGAACGGCTGGTACATCCAGGCCGACCCGACCTGGTGGCCGTCGTTGTGCAGCGTTGGCGGCCCCAGGCGGACCATGTAGCTGCCGGAGAAGGGCCGGATAGCGAATAGGTCGCCGGTCGTCACCGTGATTGGCAGCTCGCCCCCAATGATCCAATCCCGTGTGTCGCTTGTTTCAAAGGTGCCGTTCAGCACCATGTTCTGGATGGGGATCGCGCTTTGCCCCCCCGTCGTGAGATTCTCGACGTTCAGGTAGGCCGTGCCGACGGTCAGGGTGCTATACAGTGTGCGGGTGATCTCTCCGCCCGACGTAGGCGTATCGCCGGCAAGCGCCCCCAGGGTGGTTGTCACCTCGAAACTCAGGCCATCCGTCACCGGGTGGTCGTAGGGATCGGTGATGGCGATGTGCAAGAACGACGTGCTTACGCCGTCGGCCGGCAAGTGGTCCGGCGTGGCGGTGATCCAGGCTTTGTCGGGGGCACCGGCGACGAAACGCACCTCATCGCCGGTGCTCCGGCCGATACCGTCCACGTAGAAACTGGCCGTGCCCAAGTTCACGTCTGCGCGCAATGTTCGCGTGACGACTCCAAGGTTCGTGGTGCTGGTACCCAACACGAGTCCCAGGCTGCTGTTTACGGTGATCGGCGTGTCGTCGCTGACCAGGTTGCCCAGCCCGTCGCGCACGGTGATGGTCAGTGCGCTGGTGCTCACTCCATCGGCTACAAGTTGCAAGGGCCAGGCCTGCACTTCGGCCTGCGCCGGCGGCCCCGGGGTAAAGACGACGGCATTATCACCCGTGACAATGGCGCCATCTGCGGTGATGAGGGCCGTTCCCGCCACAGTCGAGACGACCGTGCGGGTGATGACGCCGCCTATCGTGCTCCCCGTGCCATACACCGTGCCGATGCTGCTGTGCACCGTGACCGGCGTGCCGTCAAAGACCAGGTTGCCCTGCCCATCGCGCAGCGTGATGGTCAACAAGGCCGCGCTGTTCCCGTCTGCGGGCAGGCTCTTGGGGGTCGCCACAACCTCGGCCGTAGATTTTGGACCGGGCACGAACACCACATCATCGCCACTGACGATGAGACCGGGTGACCCAATCGTGGCTCGCCCTGATGTGCCGGAGCGTAGATGGCGGACGAGTATGCCGTTGTTTGTCGGTGTGTCGCCGCTGATATTGCCAAGCGTGCTGGTGACGACTACGTTGGTACCGTCTGCCACCGGGTGTCCAAACGAGTCGCGAATGGTCAGTGAAAGCGTGGAATCTGCTATCCCGTTGGCGATGACTTCCAGCGGCCAGGCCTGCACAATTGCCGAAGCGGGCGGCCCCGGTACAAACGCAACCTGTCCGCCCGTGGTGGGCAGCCCCGCGACCTGGATGATGGCCGTGCCCACGACCGTTGAGGATTGCAACAACCGTTCGGTCTTGCCCGCTACCGTGTTGCCAGAACCGGTCAGCGTGCCCATGCTGGTCGAGACTTGCACCGGCACGCCGTCGGCCACCGGATTCCCGAAGGCGTCCTGCACGTTGATGGTCAACGTTGTGGTACTCACCCCGTCGGCCAAAATGGAAGGCGCGGCAGGAATAACCTGGGCCTTGGCCGGCGGGCCGGCTTGCAGCGTGACCGTGACATCATCCACGGGCAGCAGGTCGGCTACTTCAAGGTGGGCAATCCCGGATACGGTGCTGGTCAAGAAGCGGGTAACCACCCCGTCAACCGTGTTGCCACTGCCGCTCACCGACCCAATGTTTGACGTCAGGGTCACCGGCAGCCCCGTGGCAACCGGATTGTCGTAGGCATCCGTGACCGTGATCGTCAGGTCGGAAACGTCCGCGCCGTTCGCGACAATCGTTTTGGGATTGGCCTGGATGTGCGCTTTGGAGGGTGGCCCCGGCGTAACCGTGAGGATGACCATGTTGCTGTAGGTGTTGCCGGACATGCCTTGCAGACGCAGGGTGCCCGGTCTGTGGCCGGTGAAAACGGCACGATGGCCATCGTCAATCGGCGTCAGGTCGCCGGTGCCCGTCTCCGGAGTCAACAGCCACTGGGTTGTCAGCGAGGAAATCTCGTTGCTGTAGGCATCGGTTGCGGTCAGCGTGAAGGTGACTTGGTTGCCCGATTGAATGTCGGCCGGCGAGTCTGGTGTGATGTACAGCCGGTCGAGCGGGCCGGGTATGATTTCCAGCAGATCGCCGCTCATCGTCAGCGGGCCGTCAGGAGAGGTCACCTGCACCTGCACCGTACCGGCCACGGTTCCGGCGTGGAAGACCCGGCTGATGGACCCATTTTGTGTGGTCCCGCCGCCGGTGATGGAACCGATGTTGGTGGTGACGGTAAGTACTGTGCCATCGGGTACGGTGTGGCTGTAGGCATCCATGGCCGTGATGGTTAGTACGGAAATGCTGGCTCCATCGGCAGGAAGCTGGACGGGGTTCGCACCCAGCACCGCTTTTGTTGCCGGCCCGACGACAAACCGCACCGTATCTCCTGACACGGCGATCGTGCCCGCCGGCACTTCCACGGTGAGGAAGGCCATCCCCAGCGTCGTGCCGGCCCGCAGATAGCGCGTGACCTGGCCGGAAATCGTGCTTCCCGTGCCTTCCATGCTGCCCAGGCTGGTGGTCACCGTTACCGGAATGCCTGTTGTCACCGGGTGATTTTGCGCGTCGTAGATCGTGACGGTCAGCGTCGAAATGCTGCTCCCGTCGGCGACCAGTTCGGCCGGAGCGGCCTGCACCTCGGCGTGGTGCGGATTGCCCGGCACGAGATAGAGCGTGCCGCCGGCCGTAGCCACCCCTTCCACGCTGATGTGCGCCGTCCCCAAAATCGTACCGGCGGTGAATGTGCGCACCAGTACGCCATTCGTCGTTCCCGACGACCCCGATATGCTACCCAGGTCAGAGGTCACCGGCACCACTGTGCCGTCTTCGACCAGATTGCCAAAGGCGTCGCGCAAGGTGATGGTCAAGGTGGCCTGGCTGACGCCGTCGGCGACCAACTGAAAGGGGTCGGCGACAATCGAAGCCGAAGCGGGCGGGCCGGCGCTGAAGTGCACGCTGTCGCCGGTGGTGGTTATGCCGGTGACGCTGATGATTGCCGTGCCCGCGCTCGTGCTTGACCGCAAGGTGCGGGTGAGCACGCCACCGACCGTGCTGTTGTTGCCGCTGAGGCTCCCCAGACTGGTGGTTACGTTGGCCCAGAACCCATCCCCCGCGATGTTACCGTAGAGATCACGGAAGGTAAGTTGCAATGTGCTGGTGCTAACGCCATCGGCCACAATCGTGGTGGGATTAGCGACGACGTTGGCCGTGCCGGCCGAACCGGCCACAACGATGATCGGCACAAGATTGCTGAACACCTGCCCGACCGATGCACGAATCAGCACATCGCCGACCGTTGTACCGATAAAATTGCCGTTGCTGTCAATTTCGCCGTCGCCATCTTGCCGGAACTTGGTCCAGACGTAGGTGAGGCCGGGCACAGGGACATCATAGGAATCATACCCCTGCGCGTCGAAGTGCAGCGACTCTCCTGCCGCGACTGTCTGGGTGATAGAGGGAGTCACATCGATGTGATCGAGCGTACCGACGACGAAATCCACCTGGCCCCCGCTCGTTTGCAGCGCCGGCGCTTGCACGGTGGCCGTGCCGATGGTCGTGTCGGATTGCAGGGTGCAGGTCAGCACCCCTCCGACGGTGGTGGCCTGGTTGCACCCGTGGAGGGTACCGTGATCGGTCACAAATACTGCGGAGCTGCCGTCCGAGACCAGGTTGTCATAAGAATCGCGCAGGGTGATGGAGAGGGTGGTGGTAGCCACGCCGTTCGCCGGTATGCTGGGGGGATTGGCGGCAATGTCGGCCTTGGCGGGCGGGCCAGGCACGATGGTAACCGTGTCGCCGGTGGCGGCGAAACCAGCCACATAAATATGGGCCACGCCGACGGAGTCGCCGGCGCGCAAGGCCCGTTGGGCAACGCCGCTTACCGTGCCGTCAATGCCCAGGATCGTGCCCAGCGTGCTGGTAACGACCGGTGATGTACCATCGCTGACCAAATTCCCCTGGACGTCTTTGACGGTGATCAGGAGGAGGGCCTGGTCACGATTGTTGGCCGCCAGTTCGGTTGGACTGGCCGACACGGACGCCTGGGCCGGCGAACCGGGCACCACATGGACGGACACCGCAGCGCTTTTCACGGCATTGGCGACGGCAATCAGGTAGACGGTTCCCAGGTTGGTTCCGGTGAACAGGCCGCTGGCATCTACGGTACCGGCACCATCACCCCCCACATCAAATCCCCAGCTATAGCTCAACCCGTCGATAGGGTTGTTGTACGCGTCCTCACCCTGGGCTGTGAATTGTTGTGGACGATCCACCGGCACGGACACTGTGCCATGCGGGTTGATAAGCACGTGGTCCAGGGGGCCGGGTACGAATGTGACCGAGTCGCCGGTGGTGGACACGCCGGACACGCCGATGTATGCGGTGCCGATCGCGGTGGAGGTCAGCGTGCGAACCAACACGCCGCCGACCGTTTTGCCAGACCCGGAGATTGTCCCCAACGTAGTCGTCACCGCCGCGCCGGTGCCATCGAGGACGAGATGGCCGCCGGAATCGCGCAGCGTAATAGTCAGCGTGGCCACATCAGTGCCGTCCGCGGTGACACTGGTTGGACTGGCTTGCACCGTGGCGCTGGTTGGAGGGCCAACGGTGAAGGGGATCGATGTGTCGCCCGTCGTGGTCACGCCGTCCACGCCCAGTGTGGCTGTGGTGATATCTGTGGAGGCCACCAGTTGGCGCGTGACCAGCCCGTTGCTGGTTGTGGCGTTTCCATTAATCGTGCCGGCCGTGGTCGTCACCGTCACCGCTGTGCCGTCGGCCACCAGGTTGTCGTGCGCGTCCCGCACGGTGATGCTAAGCAGCGACACGCTGTTCCCGTCGGCGACCAACTGTGTGGGGTTCGCCGCAATGTTTGCTTTGGCCGGCGGGCCGGGGATAAACGTCACCGTGTCTTCTTGCGTGGTCAGGTTTTGAACGCTGATGACCGCTTGTCCGACCGTGGTCGGCGCGGTCAATATGCCGTTGACCATGCCGTTCACCGTGGTTCCAAAGCCGCTGAGGGTGCCGGTCGAGGCTGTCACATTTACGGCTGTACCATCCGCTACAGGGTTTCCGTAAGCGTCTTGCACCGTGACCGTGATGGCAGTCGAACTGATGCCATCTGCTACCAAGGTGTGGAGATTGGCCGTGACCTGGGCACTATCCGGCGGGCCGGCGACAACTTGTGTGGATACCGGCGGGCCGGCGATCATCACCACATCATACGAGGCACGGTAATCGGAATTCACGACGTTGCCGACCTGCGTGCCCACAACTTGGAATGTCCGGGTAATGAAGGTGCCTTTTGGGATGTCTGCCGACCAGGACACGATCCCATTCTGGTACGTGCCGCCATTGGAGATGAGGCCGGAGAGCTGTACGCCGCTGGGCACACGGTCGGTGATGACCACGCCGATGGCATCCTCGGTGCTGGTGTTGGTCAAGCTAATGACATAAGTAAAGGAAGAGCCGGCGCTTACGGAGGAGGGGGCGCTCTTCTCCAGCGCAAAGGATGGCAAGGCCATCGTGATCTGAATCGCCCACGAGAACAACAAAAGCAGCGCCAACAAGCTGGCCAGAGCAATGATTGCCGGCCGGCGCTTTGTGTGCAAACACCCTTGCGATGGTTTCAGTTTGGGGTCTTGATTCTCGGGTTTCTGGTTCCCTGCTCCACGCTCCACGCTTTACACTCCCGATAAACAGGATCGTGCAGGGCGACGGTTCGCCGTACATACATCACTATACCATATACGCCACACATTGTCCGTAAATCCGCCGTAAAATTCCCGTAAACCTTGCGTGATTCGTGCTGCGCAATGCGTACTGCGTACTGCGTGATGCATAAGCGGCCCTATCGGCCCTGGTCATCTGGTACTTCTTCTTGTCGGAGAAGGGAGGGGTGCGGCAACCGTCAACAGCGGCGTGCAGGAGGGAGACATCGTGGTCAAAGAGGGGTACACCCCGGACGAGCCGGGCGAGTACGACTGCCAATGTCAGATGGGCATGTTGCACGGGAAGATG
>CAYWAK010000026.1:0-19504 GCA_964455755.1 uncultured Ardenticatenales bacterium
ACGGCGAACTACCCCAGGAAGTCGCGCAGTTTCTTGCTGCGTAACGGGTGGCGCAGCCTGCGCAATGCTTTGGCCTCAATCTGGCGGATTCGCTCGCGCGTTACGCCGAATTGTTGTCCCACTTCTTCCAGGGTACGACTTCTACCGTCTGTCAGACCGAAGCGCAATTCCAGCACTTCTCTCTCCCGCTTGCCAAGCGAATTGAGGATGCCGCTCATCTCCTCACGCAACATCTTGCGCGAAGCAACATCAACCGGGCCTGGTACAGTCTCGTCTTTGAGGAAATCGCCCAGAAAGCTGTTGTCTTCGCTGCCGACGGGGGTTTCCAGAGACATAGGTTCTTGCGAAAGGCTCATGATTCGGCGCACTTTCGATGCCGCGCGTTTGATCTTGCGATCCAGCGCTGCATCCAAAGGCTTCCCCTGGAGCAATGTGTTGTCAATTTGCTCTCGCTCTTCCACTGTGAGAAGATTCATTTCCAGAGCGATTTCTTCGGAGCTGGGTTCGCGCCCCAGCTCTTGCAGCAATTGTCGGGAGACTCTCACCAGGCGGTTAATGGTCTCGTGCATGTGTACCGGAATGCGAATGGTGCGGGCCTGGTCCGCAATGGATCGTGTGATGGCCTGCCGAATCCACCAGGTGGCGTATGTTGAGAATTTGTAACCCTTGGTGTAATCAAACTTTTCGACGGCGCGGAGCAGCCCCAGATTGCCCTCTTGAATCAAATCGAGTAAGGACATGCCGCGCCCGGTGTACCGTTTGGCCACGCTGACCACCAGTCTAAGGTTCGATTCGGTCAGTATCTGCTGAGCTTGTGCAGCTTCTCCGGCAATCTTTGTCCAATGTTCAGGAAGCATGTCGCTGTTGGCAGCCAGGTTCTCCTGGAATGTCTCCAGAGACGGCAAATCGTTGGTTTGTTCATAGAACGTTTGAAGCGTCTGAAGCAGAGGGTACGGGAAGAGGTGCAGGACGAGTGGGATGTCGAACAGTTTCTCTCGTAAGGCCTGCCCTTCTTCCGAAAGTTCCGTAGGTTCGCCGCCATCCTCGATTTCCCCGATGTCCGGGAATGCTTGCTCAAAAAGGTCTTCCGGGTAGAATGTGGTTTCCGAGATCACGGAAGTCTGCATGTTCCGAATGTCGTCAATCATCCTCCCTAAGTCAAACGAGGAAATGCCCAATTCAGGGTCGCTGTCCCGGACGATCCTCCAATCGTCAAGTAGCTGCCTGTAGGCTCGGGAAGCCACCGGCTGCGGATTTGCGTCGCCGGACGCAAACGCTTCCCCTTGAAGACGCTTGAGGAGCACAGGCGCCCCAATCATCATGGCCAACCAACTCTCGTCGGAACTGTTGAGCAGAGGTACTTGCCCTATCTCTTGCAGGTACATCATAACCGGGTCCCTAGAAAAGCCTGGTTCATCGGCCAATTCCGTGATGAGCTTACGAGGGTCTTCGGGTATGACGACCTCAAGCTTATCGGGGGGAGGAATACTCCACTCTTCCGATGATTTTTCATCCTCTGACGAGCCGTCGCTATCAGGCAGATCCTCTTTCGAATCCACAGACAAGAGAAGGTCGGAAGCAGCCTCCGTCATTTCTTCGGGGGCGGATTCTCCGTTACTTCCTGCCTCTTCTTCGCCCGTCGCAGGCTGCCCAACGTCATCGGTGGAAAAGTCATTCCTCTTGTCATCTTGAGAACGATCTTCCAAGGGAACAGACATATTTGAAATACCCAATTCTCCTTCTGCCTTTTATTAAGGTTTGGCACTGTTCTAGAAAAGCGAAACACGTAGGGAAGGAAAACCTGCTTGTTGCTTTCTGGGTAGGCCCGCATTGACAACGGGCTTTGTTTCCGCTTAAGTGTACTGGAAAACCCCAAATTCGTCAATTATGTCCAGTCGAGTGGGTGACCGTTGCTCCTGCTCCTTCACGATCTGGTACAGGCCCTTCCGTGTCTCTACGCCGATTGTTGGTAGCGCTCCACCTGTCCGGCATAGGTGCGCGAATAGAGGTCTTGTTCGCGGCTTCTGATTGCCTTATTCAATTCTACGATACGATTCCAAAGCGTACCCTCCTTTTCCGAAGACCCTTCCTCCTCAGAAGCTGTTCGCAATATCAAGGTGATTTCGGACAATTCCTTCTTCTCGCTGCGCAGTCTTAGCGATTGTCCCGCAATCTCCATCTCCGGCTGCAAGTCTTTGGACGGGATCGGTGGCTGCGATTCGTACGCACGAATGATGTTGCGAAGATGGCCGGCCACAACGGAGTCCAGGTCTTCGATAAAGGCCTCCTCGTCCAAGGGGTTATCGTGCAGGCTGATGGCTTCCGCTCCCCGGTTCTTGAGCGCCGCGAAAATCTCGCGGTTCTCCACTTTCTGGAAGTCGCTGCTTGTCAGACCAATCTGCTCGACAATCTCAAACAACGCCGGTCGCATGAGCAACAGGAAAAGGCAATATTCCTCGAGATCCAGTGACACGGATGCCGCCGGGGACCGCACTTCTTTGTCCGCTGTGGGTGCTGCCCCCGCCCGCTGTCGTCGCATGAGGGCAAGTTGCCTTTCCAGCACGCGTTCGTCCACCCGCACCAACTGGGCAAGCTTCTGGAGGTAGTGTACTCTTTGCACCGCATCCAAGATGTCCGCAATTACCGGCAAGAGTTCCTCGGTCAGGTGGGATTTGGCCTTTGCGGACTGCGGGTCAAAGTTTCGGATTGCGCGCGAGAAGAGATAATCCACGACCGGAAGCGCGCTTTGCACCAGTTGTTGCCATTGAGCGGGCTGTTGCTTGATCAGATCGTCCGGGTCCATCCCTTCCGGAAGAACCAGCACATGAATGTCCGCGTCCACCTCGTACTCCTGACGTACCAGCCCGCGACTGGTGATGACGGGCACCGATTTCTGGTCCAGCGCTTCTCTGGCCCGCTCCAGTCCGCGTTGGGTAGCCGTTGAGCCGGCCTGGTCGGCGTCGAGGGCAAAGATCAAGCTGCGAGTCAGTCGCTTCAGGGTGCGAAATTGTTCCCGCGTCAGCGCCGTGCCCATGGAGGCAATCACATTTTTATAGCCGTGCTGGTGCGCCGTAAGCACGTCCATATAGCCCTCGACAATGATCACACTTTCGGCCTTGCGGATGGCTTCTTTGGCCAGGTCCAGCCCAAAGAGGACACGCCCTTTATCGAAGAGTGGCGTCTGCGGCGAATTCAGGTATTTGGGCTGCGTATCGTCGTCCAGCGTGCGTCCGCCAAAGCCGATCACCTTTCCCTGGGGGGTGCGTATGGGAAAGAGAAGCCGGTTGCGGAAACGGTCGTAATACCCTCCGGAATCTCGGGCAATGGCCAGCCCCACTTTTTCCAACGCTGCCGGTTGTATACCACGTGATGTGAGCGTTTTCAGCAGACCATCCCATTTTGGGGGGGCATAACCGAGTTGGAATTGTTCCACGGTTGCCGGCGAGATTTGGCGTCGTTCCAGATAGTTTCGCGCTGCGCTGCCCATCTCGCCTTCGATCAGCCACTGGTGATAGATTGTAGCGGCGGTGGAAAGGATGGCAAGCAACTGCTCGCGTTCCTTGGCCGCAGCGATGTCGGCCTCGGCCGGTTTCCGCAGTTCCACACCGGCCTGTCGTGCCAGCAGGTGCAGCGCTTCCGAAAAAGACAAGTTTTCACGCTTCATCACAAAGGAAAAGATGTCGCCCCCTTCTCCACAACCAAAGCAGTGCCACGTATTGGAGTGGGGAAAAACGACAAAAGAAGGGGTCTTTTCAGAATGAAAGGGACACAACCCTTTGAGCGTGCTGCCGGCGCGTTTCAGCGACACCTCTTTGCCGATCGTTTCGGCCAGGTCCAGACGCGTTCTGATTTCCTCTACTACTTGGTTATCGGACATCATACTTTGTACCTGATGTGAAAATAAGCGAATCGGTCACGCCTGACACTTGACACTTCCCGCCCACCGCTCCACGATTTTCATCCTTGGTTTGGACTTCTTCGTGCAAGAAAGCCCCCATTGCTTTTATGGAACGGCTAACGACAACTTGTTTTGGGTTGGGTCTATCACCACGCCAAACGGCGATATGGCCCCGATTTCCTTGCGCTGGACCACGGAATCACCGGTTTGTGTGTCCAGCATCCACCAAAATTGGCCGCCCACGGCAAACAGTCGCTTGCCGGACGGATTTATGGTCAGGGCCATCAGAGGATCCATAGGAGCGTCCCGGGAGCCTTGCCAGGTGAACAATCGTTGCCTTGTGCCCACGTCGTAGGCAACGACTGCCCCGTCGCGAGGATCAATGGCGTAGGCAACGTAGAGCCGGCGCGCTGGGGCAAATAACGCCATGCCTTGCGGCAATCCAATTCCCCCTACGGGCCAGCTCTCCAAAAGGGTCCCCGCATCACTGACGACTGCTACAGTACCCTGACCCGTTACGGCCACATAAAGTTCGGCGCGCAGGTCGTTGAAGGCCAGAGCACCCGGCGCTTTACCAACCTGCACACGTGCTATTATACCATAATTGTTTGGATTGACCAAGGCGACCCGCCCCGCCGTGCCCTCAGACACCCACAGGCCGGGGCCGCCCACGGCAAGCCCCGTAGGGCCAGACAGACCGCTCACCCGTGTAACCACGTTGCCGTTTGTCGCATCGACGACCAGAACGCTGCCGGCGCCCGCGTCGCTGACGTAGGCCGTCGTGCCATCGCCACTGATGACCAGGTCGCGCAGATCGACGCCCAAGGGGAAGCGTTGCAACACCTTGCCAAACATGAGCAAGTCCGTACGGCTGATCCCCAGCAATGTGCCGTCACGTGGATTGCGGGCCAAAGCGCGGAGGCCTGCAAACGTCTGGATGGGCACGCGTCTCCCGGAGACGACCGGTGTGGGCGTGGCACACGTTTCGTTCCAACGTCCGGCCACTTGCATGATGTCTGCTACGTCAATCTGCCCGTTCCCGTTGAAATCGTAGGCCGGCACGAAGTTGGCATCGCCCGCTTGTGCGCCCCAGATTGCCGCCACGAGCATGATGTCAGTGACATCTATCGTCCCGTCATGATTCAAATCGAGCGTCGTGCAGGTGGGCGTATTGGCCGGTGTGGCCGTCGCCGTGGGGGAGGGCGTGGCGGTGACGGTTGCGGTTCCCGTAGCCGCCGGCGTCGCGGACGACGTGGGGGTGGCGGTCGGCGTCGGTGAGGCTACGGTGATCGGGGCTGTGTTCCCCGTGCCCGCGATGACGCCGTTCGATGCCGTCGCATCCACCTGGCTGTAGTACGTGCCGGGGGCGAATGCGGCGCGCGCCCGAAAGGTGATGGTCAAGTCGGTGGGCAGCGCCTTCGCCGCTTTGCCCAGCGCCGCGACCGCATCGAATTGCTGGTGGTGCGCGCCCGAAGGGTAGAGCCAGTCGAATGCCGACCAATTGTTGTGCGGGTCCACCAATTCAAAGGGGGTGGCGCCCAGGATTTCCGGCCAGACCTTCCAGTAATCGCGGAAGGCGCGCACCATGAAGTCGGCCCGGTTGCTTTCGTTGATCGGGGGGTAGCCTTCAAAGCCGAAAACGTTGTTGCCGAGGTTGTGCCCCGTCTCGGTGAGTAACACGTGCAACCCGGGCCGGCCATGTTCGGCCAGACGCTCCAGCTCCAGCAGGTAGGTATCAATGGTCGCCACGGTGTAGACGGCCGTCCCGTCGTGGATGTTGTATTCCGGCGGGTGGTTGGCCGGGTATGGGTGGGAAGCCCATACATCGAAAGATTCCAACGCGCCGGGGACGGCGGCCATGCCGTCAATAAAATCGAGGTGGTTTATGTTGCCCCCCGGCGCCAGCCCTCCGTTGAGGATAACAATGCGCGGGTCGGCCAACGCGCGGATAGACTGGCTGACGTCCAGCAAAAAGTGTGCATATTCCCACGGGTTAGGAGCATTTCCCCACTCCACATTGAGGTTCGGTTCGTTCCACACTTCAACAAAGAGGTTATGCCCGTCACGACGCGGCAGGCCGGCCACAACCCGCTGGAAGGCTGCGGCAATCGTGGCATAGTTGCCGGGGCCGTCGGCCGGGGGGGAGAGCCAGGCAGTTCCCCCATACGGCCCCTGCAGTCGCACCACCGGTTGGAGGTTCAAATCGTATGCCCGGTTGACAAAGTACACCCAGCAGTCACGCGGCCCACTCGTTTTACTGTGGATTCCGTAGAAGAGTTGTTTGACGAACGCGCCGGCACCCATCAAGTCACGCGCGGCGGTCAGTTGCGCGTCAATGTGGCTGTTGTCACAGGAATCTTGGATGAAGGTGTGGATGCCATAGAACCAGGCGGATTGTGCCGCGCGCAGGGTTGCTTGCGACCAGGTCAGACTGTTTCCAGATGTTGCCGGATCGGCAACTGTGATCAGGCCGCCGTCCACGCGCATGGCAGACGATCCCGGCAGGTACGAAAAGCCGGCCGGAAGATGGTCCGTAACCGTCACGTTGGCGAGATCGGTCGTGCTGCTATTGGCCAGGGCAATGGTGAACGCAACGGTGTCGCCGGGAAGCACGTTGTTTGGCTGTGCCGTTGCCGTGAGCTGGAAGGGGGTGCCGGCTGCCTGGGTCAACCCGACAATGAGAAATGTCAGGATCAACCCTTGTATGGCGGGCCTCAGATAATTGCGCATGGCAAACATTTCCACCGCCCCGGCCCATCCGGGGAGGAGCCGAGGCGGTGGCGTATAAGATAGCTTACCGGTCGCGTGCAGCTTCACCCAGCGCAGCTTGCGCCGCAGCCAATCGCGCGATGGGCACACGGAACGGTGAACAACTGACGTAGTTCAGGCCGGCTCCGTGGCAGAAGGCGATCGAGGCGGGGTCGCCGCCATGCTCGCCGCAGATGCCCACTTCCAGGTCGGGGCGGACAGCCCGGCCCTCTTGCACACAAATGTTGATCAGCCGGCCCACGCCGATGGTGTCCAGCGTCTGGAAGGGGTTGGCCGGCAGGATGCCGTCCTCCACATACTTGAGCAGGAACTTGCCCTCGGCGTCGTCACGAGAGTAGCCGAAGCAGGTTTGGGTCAGGTCGTTCGTGCCAAAGGAGAAGAACTGCGCGTATTCGGCGATCGCGCCGGCGGTGAGCGCCGCCCGTGGAATCTCGATCATCGTGCCGAACTTATAATCCACCTCGCGCCCTGCTTCGGCCATGACTTGCTTGGCCACCTTCTCAAGCTCAACCTGGGTCACCTTAATCTCATTGACGTGACCGGTGAGCGGGATCATCACTTCGGGGTGTACGTCTACGCCGTCAGCGGCCACGCGGCAGGCGGCCTCGAAGATCGCCCGCACTTGCATTTTGATGATGCCCGGCATGGTGATGCCCAGGCGGATACCGCGCAGGCCGAGCATGGGGTTCGACTCTCGCATGCTTTCCACCGCTTTGAGTATACCCTGTTTCTCGGCGAGTTCTGCTGTTTCCTCCTCCGAAAGCTGTACCAGTTCCTGGCGGGCGCGCAGTTCGGTAATACGCACCAGCAACTCGTCGTGTGAGGGCAAGAATTCATGCAGCGGCGGGTCAATCAGGCGGATGATCACCGGCAGTCCGTCCATCACGCGGAAGATGCCCTCGAAGTCGCTCCGCTGCATGGGCAGCAGCTCGTCCAAGGCGAGCTGCCGGTCATCTTCGTTGTCGGCCAGGATCATGCGCTGGACGATGGGCAGGCGTTCCTCTTCGAAGAACATGTGCTCTGTACGGCAAAGACCGATCCCTTCCGCGCCGAAATCGCGGGCGCGTTGCGCGTCACGCGGGTAGTCGGCGTTGGCCCAGATGCCCAGGCGGCGGATGCTGTCCGCGAAGCTGAGCAGATGTCGTAGTTCATCGGTCATCTCCGGCTCGATCATCGACACCTCGCCCATGATCACTTCACCGGTGGAGCCGTTGATGGAGATGATGTCCCCTTCGCGGACGGTTCGGCCGTTGGTTGTGAACTGGCGCGCGTCCAGGTCGACTTTCAAGGACTCGCAGCCGGCCACGCAAGGCTTGCCCAGCCCACGGGCGACGACCGCTGCATGGCTGGTCGCGCCACCGCGTGCCGTCAGGATGCCGGCCGCCTGCAACATGCCGTGTACGTCATCGGGGTTCGTTTCTATGCGGACCAAGATCACACTTTCCCCTTGCTTGCCCAGTTCCTCGGCCCGATCGGCATCGAAGACCGCCTTGCCCGACGCCGCTCCCGGCGATGCGTTCAGTCCTTTGGCCAGAACGTCCACTTTTGCGGTGGGGTCAATGCGCCGGTGCAACAATTGATCCATTTGCAGGGGGTCAATGCGCTGGATTGCCTCTTCTTTCGTGATCAGCCCTTCGTTGACCATGTCCACAGCGATCTTGACGGCGGCCTGTGCGGTGCGTTTGCCGGTGCGCGTCTGCAACATCCACAGCTTGCCCCGCTCGATGGTGAATTCCATGTCCTGCACGTCGCGGTAATGGTTTTCCAGCAGATTGCAGATATCCAGAAATTGTCCAAAGGCTTCGGAAAGTTCGTTTTGCAGCTCGCCGATCTTGTGTGGGGTGCGAATGCCGGCGACCACGTCCTCGCCCTGCGCATTGAGCAAGTATTCGCCAAAGAGTACCTTCTCGCCGGTCGCCGGGTCACGGGTGAAGGCCACACCGGTGCCGGAATCGAAGCCCATGTTGCCGTAGACCATCGTTACAACGTTGACCGCTGTGCCCAGGTCGTGCGGAATGTTGTGGAAGTTGCGATAATCAATGGCCCGTTTGCGATTCCACGATTCGAAGACCGCGCCGACGGCCATATGAAGCTGGTCGTAGGGGTCTTCAGGGAATGTCTGGCCGGTCTCTTCGCGGGCGATTTCCTTGAACCGTGCCGTGATCTCCTGCAATTCCTCGGTGGTTAGGTCGGTGTCGGAAGCTGTGGGGCCATGGCGGTCCTTGTATTCATCCAGCACACGTTCGAAGAGGTCACCATCCACATCCATGACTACCTTCCCGAACATCTGCACGAAGCGGCGATAGGCGTCGTACACAAAACGGGGGTTATCGGTCAGCTTGATCATGCCGGCGGCGGTGTCATCGTTGAGGCCCAGGTTGAGTACGGTGTCCATCATGCCGGGCATGGACATCCTGGCGCCCGAGCGGACGGAGACGAGCAGGGGATTCTCGGCGTCCCCGAATATCTTGCCGGCCTGTTTCTCGGTCTGCTTAAGTGCGGCGAGCGTCTGCTCCCACATGCCATCGGGGAATTGCTCTCCCGAATCGTAGTAGGCGATGCAGGCTTCGGTGGTGATGGTGAATCCGGGCGGCACGGGAAGGCCGGCGTTGCTCATCTCGGCGAGGCCGGCGCCCTTGCCGCCCAGGAGATTCCGCATTTGGGCGTTCCCCTCCTCGAACATATAGACCCACTGTTTTGCTGCCATGGTATATGATTTTCTCCTTTCTTATGTGCTTAATCGGTAATTGTGAGTAAGTGCTACGTATGGCCCAAAGGTTTCAATGTGAAAGGTTATTGCGGACTTGACATCGGTCAGGGCTTCTTCATAGGTCTCGCCTTCGCCGGCAACGCCCCCTTTTAGCCCGAGCGGGTAGGCCGCATATCCATCCGGATGTTTCTCGACAATGACCTTGAATTGCTTTGTCATCTTTGTCTCCTGCGGGGAAATTGGTGATTTCACACCACCACAATGATAGCACAAAATGTACTCAGTCCGAACGAGTACCAGCGGAACAACGAAGGCTGCAATCGGCCCTATTGTACCACACCCTCCCGTTGTTGGCAATCGGCGGCACTCGATTCGCACGATTTCAGCCGGCCAATCGTGCGGTCACGAACGCTTCTGCGCCCAGCACGTCCACGATTTTGACGGCCACCGTGGTGTTGCCACGCGGAACCGGCAGCTCATAGGAGCCGCGCACCGTCTCGGTCTGCCTCGCCGGCGCGTCCGCATGGGCCACGCGAAAGACCTGCCCGTCATAGGCCGGATCGATCAGGATGCAATCTACGGTGCAGCGCCAGTCCGGCAGGGCCAGGCCCCTGTCTGCCGCCAGTTTCATGATCGCGGGGCTGGCAAAGTCGTCCACCACGACACGGACAACAGGGCCGTGGCGGACCCGCTCGACGGAGACGCGGGCTGTAGCCGCCGGCAGAAGGCGGCCCGCCGCACCGTTGCCTACGCGCCACACGGCAAACGGTTCGTTGGCCACCGCGTGCAACCGCCTGGCCGCGATCTGGATCGCCCGGCGGTTGACGTCGCAACCGATCCACCGCCGGCCCAGTTTTTGCGCTACGAGCGCCGTTGTGCCGGAGCCGGCGAAGCAATCCAAAACGACGTCACCGGCGTTGGACGAGGCGCGGATGATCCGTTCGAGCAGCGCTTCCGGCTTCATCGTGGGGTAGCCCACCCGCCGGATTTGCGCGGCGTTGATGCCGATGTTCCACACGTCGTACTCGCCGATGCCGTTCTTCCGCAGATACGTTTTGACCCGTTCGCCACGAGGGTTGACGTTCCAGTAGAAACGTCCCTGCTCGTCTTCGTGATCAAAACGTTTTTCTTGCGCCGGTGTGTAGGGGATCAGAACGTCGTGATAGTTGAACGTCCAGGTATCCCCTTTGGTGTAGAAAAGGATTGTGTCGTGCTTGCGGTTGAACTGCCGCTCGCTGTCGCCGCCGCGAGGGTAGAACCAGACGATTTCGTTCCGCAGGTGCTCGTCGCCAAACACCTCGTCCATCAAGCAACGCAAATGGTGACTCTTGCGCCAGTCGCAGTGCAGGTAGATGCTGCCATTCTCGGCCAGCAACGCGCGAAGCAGGGTCAGCCGTTCATACATGAACTGGAGATAGCTGCTGTCGTCCCAAGTGTCGCTGTATTGGATTTGCTTGCCCAGACTGTTCGCCCGGCCATCGAATTTGAGCGTGCCGGCCTGGCCGCGCAACTGCACCTTCCGCGCATAATCTGCGCCGGAGGCAAAAGGCGGGTCAATGTAAACCAGATTCACTTTCCCCCGCAAACCGTCGGCCAGCAAATGGGCCAGGACATCTTTGTTGTCCCCATGAAAAAGCAGGGAGGGGCCGCTTCCGGATTCTTGATTTTGGGGTACGGCGTGAAGCGGCAGATAGGTTTCGATCTGCCGGGCCGGCACCGCGGTGATCTGGCTCGCGGGGCGTTTGCCCTCCCAGTGCAACACAGGCCGGTAGATTTTGGATTGGGCAGGAAAATCGCTTTTGTCACCTGGCATGAATGACTTCCGCTTGCAAGAATACTGCGGACTGTACTTGTTTGCCGTGCTTTTCCTTTACCACGAAGACACCAAGACACGAAGTGTGCAAAAGTGATTGCGCGAATGGTCTCGTTTCCGGCGCACTGATTTGCAACCTGTTTTCCTTGGCGCCTTCGTGTCTCGGTGGTTCGCTTCAGAATGCCCCACGCTCGACCCCTTACCCTTCCGCCTCCTCTTCGGTTGCTGCGCCCAGTACGGCCAGCACCTGTCCCTGGTCCACGGTCTGTCCGTCTTCGCAGCGCACTTCTTTGACGATGCCCTCCCAGGGAGCACGCAGCTCGTTTTCCATTTTCATGGCCTCCAGGATAAGCACGCCGGCCCCCGCGGCAATCGGGTCGCCCGCCTCGACCAGCACCTTGACGACCAGGCCGGGCATGGGCGCAGTGATCTGCACTTCGCCGGCCGGCCCGCGAGACTTGCCCCCCATCTTGGACAGCTTCTTGGCCCGCTCATCCTCGACCAGCACTTCGTGTCGCTCGCCATCGACCAGCATGAACCATACATCTTCCAGCCGTTCCGCGATCACCTCATAAGAATTCTCGCCGATCAGCAGAGAAAAGGTCTCGTCCTCGATAATGGCGCGCAAGTCTACAGGAGTCGCTTCACCATCCACAATGACCTTGCCCTGCTCATCAATCTCGATTTCAAACGTGTGGTCACCTACCGTGGTTGTATAGTTCATCGTCGCAAGGTCTCCCTTCGTCCATGCAGCTTCCAGGGGTTCATGCCGGCGCCCTCACCGGCCGGCCTCAATTGTACCAACGCCTTCTGCCGCCGCCGGTGTGCCAGGATCGCGGCCGCAATGGCTGCCGCTCGCACGTGCCGCTCTTGCAGGTCGTGAATCAGGTCGGGGTTTTGCTCCAGAAATTCCGTGTCGAACACGCCGCCGATGAAGTTCGTGTTGTTAAGCAGCCGTTGGTGGAAGGGGATAGTCGTCTTGATGCCCATGATGCGGTATTCCCGCAAGGCGCGACGCATGCGCAGCAAGACCTCGCCGCGCGTTTCGCCCCACACCAGCAGCTTGGCGATCATCGAATCGTAGTACAACGAGACCTCGAAGCCTTCATAGATGCCGCTCTCCACACGGATGCCGGCACCGTTCGGCTCTACCAGGCTGGTCACCCTACCGGTAGACGGCAAGAAATTGTTGAAGGGGTCCTCGGAGGAGACGCGACATTCCATGGCCCAGCCCTTCATGGTGATGTCCTCCTGCGTGTAGCGCATTTTGCGGCCAGAGGCAATGCGCAATTGCTCTTTGACGATGTCTATGCCGGTGACCATTTCCGTGACCGGGTGTTCCACTTGCAACCGGGTGTTGACCTCCAGGAAATAGAAGTTTCGCTCTTTGTCTACCAGGAATTCGACGGTGCCGGCGTTTGAATAGTTGGCTGCCTTCACGGCCCGCACGGCAATGGCTCCCATCCGTTCCCGCAGCTCAGGGGTCATAAAAGGAGACGGGGACTCTTCCAGAACTTTTTGGTGACGGCGCTGGATGGAACATTCGCGTTCACCCAGGTGGATGGCATTGCCGTGACTGTCGGCCAAAATCTGGAATTCGATGTGGCGCGCCCCCTGGATGAGCCGTTCCAGGTATACGCGGTCGTCGCCGAAGGCCCCTTTGGCCTCGCGGCGGGCGGCCTGCATGGCACGGTCAAACTCGTCCGGATCGGTCACGGCGCGCATGCCCTTGCCGCCGCCGCCGGCGGCCGCCTTGATCAGCAACGGGAAGCCAACGTCCGCCGCCGCCGCGCGCAGGCTGTCGTCGTCCAGTTCCATTTCGCTGTCGGTACCCGGCACAACGGGGACGCCGGCGGCTTGCATGGTGCGACGTGCCTCGACTTTATCGCCCAAAAGGGTGGCGGCCTCCGGCGGTGGCCCGATCCAGACCAGGCCGGCTTCGGCACAAGCACGCGCGAACTGCGCATTCTCGGCCAGGAAGCCGTAGCCAGGATGAATGGCGTCTACTTTGGCCCGGACAGCCGCGTCTATGATCTTGTCCATACGCAGGTAGCTTTCGGCAGCCTGCGGCGGCCCGATGAGATACGCTTCATCGGCATAGCGGACGTGCAGTGCCGTGCGGTCTGCTTCGGAGTAGACGGCCACCGTTTGCAGGCCCAACTCTTGGCAAGCACGGATCACCCGTACAGCAATCTCGCCTCGATTGGCGATCAGAACTTTTCGGAACATAAGTTTCCTCCCCTGCCGATTTTAGATTTCGGATTTTGGATTGGGCGTGGTACGTATCGCGTATTGCGTTGCCAATTGCCCGCCGCCCTCTCTATCCCCCTACCCCCTACTCCCTGACTACAACGGAATGTTTCCATGTTTCTTGGGCGGGTTCGTATCCCGTTTATTTTGCAGCATTTCCAGCGCGCTGATCAGACGCGGGCGGGTCATGCGCGGTTCGATCACGTCGTCTATGTAGCCATAGCTGGCCGCCACGTAGGGGTTGGCAAACAGGTCGCGGTACTCGGCCACAAGCTCCGCCTTGCGCGCGACCGGGTCTTCGGCCTTGGCCAGCTCGTGGCGGAAGATGATGTTCACCGCACCGTCCGGCCCCATGACCGCGATTTCGGCATTCGGCCAGGCCAGGTTGATGTCCCCACGGATATGTTTGGAACTCATCACGTCGTAGGCCCCGCCGTAGGCCTTGCGGGTAATCACCGTCAACTTGGGGACAGTCGCCTCGCAATAGGCGTAGAGCAGCTTGGCTCCGTGGCGAATAATTCCGCCATGTTCCTGGGCCACGCCGGGCAGGAATCCGGGCACGTCCTCGAACGTGACGATGGGGATGTTGAAGCAATCGCAGAAGCGGACGAAACGAGCCCCCTTGGCGGACGAGTTGATGTCGAGCACGCCGGCCAGTACCGCCGGTTGCTGCGCGACCACGCCGATTGACCGGCCGTTGAGCCGCGAGAAACCGATCATGATGCTTTGCGCGTAGTGCTCTTGCACCTCAAAGAACTCGCCATCGTCCACCACGCGGCGGATGATTTCTTTCATGTCGTACGGTCTGTTGGGATTGTCCGGGACGATCGTGTCCAGGTCGGCGTCCATGCGCAACGGGTCATCGGATGGCGTGCGGTAGGGAGGGTCTTCCATGTTATTCTGGGGGATGTAGCTCAGCAACTCGCGGATGAATTGCAGGCCCTGCTCCTCGTTTTCCGCTGCGAAGTGGGCGACACCGCTACGGGAGTTATGGGTCATGGCCCCGCCCAGATCCTCGAAGGTGACCTCCTCGTGGGTCACCGTCTTGACCACGTCCGGGCCGGTGACGAACATATAGCTGGAGTTCTTGATCATGATCGTGAAATCGGTGATGGCCGGCGAGTAGACTGCGCCGCCGGCGCACGGCCCCATGATGATTGAAATTTGCGGCACGACGCCGGAGGCCAGTGTGTTGCGCAGGAAGATGTCGGCATACGCGCCCAAGCTGACCACGCCCTCCTGGATACGCGCACCGCCGGAGTCGTTCAGTCCGATGACCGGTGCGCCGTTCTTCATGGCCATGTCCATGACCTTGCAGATCTTCTCGGCGTGGGCCTTGCCCAGGGAGCCGCCAAAGACCGTAAAGTCCTGGCTAAACACGTACATCAGGCGGCCCTCAATCGTGCCATAGCCGGTGATCACACCGTCACCCGGTATTTTGTTTTTCTCCATGCCGAAGTCCGTAGAGCGGTGGGTGACGAACATGTCCAGTTCCTGGAAGCTGTTGTCATCGAGCAGCAATTCCAGCCGTTCACGGGCGGTGAGTTTGCCCTGGTCGTGCTGGCGTTTGATGCGTGCTTCGCCGCCGCCCAACTGGGCTTTGGCTTTCATTTCGCGCAGTTCGGCAATCTTGGGGTCTACGTCAGTCATATTGTCCTCACTTTCGTTTGTGGTTGCTGGCTTTCGTGCTATGATAGAAAACAGTCCTACTCCCGTAACAACCGCACCGGCACGCCGCCGGCGAACGCGCCCGCCGGCACGTCCTTGTTGACCAGGCTCATGGCCGAGACGGTAGCCCCGTCGCCGATGACCACGCCCGGCAGAATCGTGCAGCCCGCGCCGATGCTCACGTCCCGCCCGATGACCACCGGCCCCTTGCGCCACTCGTGCACCATGAATTCGTGCGCCAGGATCACCGTGTTGTAGCCGACGATGCTGTTGTCCCCGATCGTAATTTCCTCCGGGAAGAAGATGTCCACCATGCTCATCAGGCCCATCGAAACGTACGCGCCCACCTTCATGCCGGTCAGCCGGTAGAGCGCGTTCTTCAGCGACAGGGACGGCAAGATGCGGCAGGCAAAGATGATGGCGAAGTTATAGCTCACCCGCAGCGGGTTAAGAATCTGCGCCCAGTACTGCAACGAGTTCTTCGGCCCCGCGACGGGGTGAATCTCCAGCCGTGCCTTGCGTTCCTCGCTCGTTCCCAGTTGCATTGTCGTGTTATGCTGCTACTTTCCGTCTCTGATACGAGATTCCCAAAGCAAGTCTTGGTCCAATATGATCGCCTCCGCTTGTCCCCTCCCGTCAAAAGGTATCTACTTCCCCCCCAACACACTGCGCGCGATGACCAGTCGCTGAATCTCGCTGGTACCTTCGTAGATTTCGGTGATCTTGGCGTCGCGGAAGTATCGCTCGACCGGCAGCTCTTTCGAGTAGCCCATGCCGCCGTGGATCTGCACAGCCTGCGTGGTCACCCACATGGCTGTCTCGCTGGCATAGAGCTTGGCCATCGAAGATTCGCGGGTGTAGCGTGCGCCGGTTTGCTCGGCCCGTTCCTTGGCCAGGGCGGCGTTGTAGATGAGCAGCCGCGCCGCTTCGATGCGTGTGGCCATGTCGGCCAGCTTCCACTGGATAGCCTGGAAGCCGGCGATGGCCTGGCCGAAGGCCTGCCGCTCCTTCGCGTAGGCCATCGAGGCCTCGTAGGCTGCCTCGGCGATGCCCAGCGCCTGCGAGGCGATGCCGATGCGTCCCTCGTCCAGCGTGGACATGGCAATCTTGAACCCCTCGCCCTCCTCGCCCAGGCGGTTCGCCGCCGGCAGCCGAAAATCTTCGTACACACACTCGCAGGTGGCCGAGGCGCGGATTCCCAACTTCGGTTCCACCTTGCCGCGCGCGAAACCCGGCCGGTCCGTCTCCACGATGAAGGCGGTGATGCCGTGGTGCTTCTTCTCCGGCGCGGTCATCGTAAAGAGCAGGATATATTTTGCCACCGGCCCGCTGCTGACCCACGACTTGCGCCCGTTGATCACGTACCCGTCGCCGTCCCGCACGGCCCGCGAACGCATGGTGCCGGCGTCGGAACCGGACATCGGCTCGGTCAGCGAATAGGCGCCAACTGCCTCGCCGCTGGCCACCGGAACCAGGTACTTGCGCTTCTGCTCCTCCGTGCCGTACTTGTACAGGGCATGGCAGAAGAGGGAGTTGTTCACCGACATGATCGTGCCGTGTGCCGCGTCCGCTTTGGAAATCTCCTCCATGGCCAGCACATAGCAGAGCGTGTCCAGCCCCGCGCCGCCATACTCCGGGGGGATTTCAATACCCATCAGCCCCAGCTCGCCCATCTTGCGGATGGTCTCGACCGGAAACTCTCCGCTCTCGTCGTGCTTGGTCGCGATGGGCACAATTTCGTTTTGCGCGAAATCACGCGCCAGATCGCGAATCATCCGTTGTTCTTCAGAAAGAGAAAAGTTCATTTTCTTACCGCCTTTTTTTCAAGACACAAGGCTTTGCTTCGTCTTCGTATGTCGCGCGCATCAGCCACCGCCGAGTTTTGTCAGGGCCACGTCCAAGGCGTACTCGTCATCGCCCGGCAGGCGCTCCACCGTGCAGCCGGCTTCGCGCAACTCTGTTTCGGCTTCTACAGAGACGGCCTCTGTGCCACCGATAATCGTCACCCGTTTCGCCTGCACCGCATCGTCCACGTGATAGCCGAAGGTCACACCGAGACGCAACACATGCGGCAGGGCAATCGCATATCGCGTTGCAGATCCCGGCGCGCTGGGATCACCAAACAAGAGATAGTGGGCGATTGGCTTTGCTTGTGAACCGCCATCCGTGCCGCTTGACGAACTACCGGCAAGGTCAACATGCACCTCGTTAGAGCCGTCCAGGGTGACTGTCTCGCCCCACAGGCCCAGCGTTGGAACGGTCACACGATAGGAGCCGGCTTCCAGGCCGCTGAACCGGTAGCTATCGTCGGCCCCGATCTCCATTCGCGCCACTTCAGTCTGGTCGCGCTCCAGGACGACCGCCTGGTTCGCGCCACCCTTTACCTTGCCGTAGATAGCGCTATCGGCAAAGTCTACCTCTTCCTGCCGGAACGTTACCACCGCTTTGCCCCGGCCATCCAGGAAGACTTGCGTGGTGACGCCCAAACCGACGGGCTCAATCGTGTAGGTGCCGGCGGGCAGATAGTCGGCTTCGGCGGCGAAGGGGCCGATCTCCGGTTTGGAGCCGCTGCGCACGGTGACGCCAACCCAGTAGCTGGGGTAAATGCGCACATCGGTTGGCGGCGTATCCATGATATGGACCTGCACCACGGATACCTTGTCCTGGGTAGCCACCGGGCCGTTGCTGTTTTCCGTGATTTCGGCGATCCATTTCACTTGTGGAATCCGCAAGCGCACGGGCGTAGTTTTTGTACCTTCCACATGGATGTTGTCCAGCGTCGCGCTGGAAAAATCGGCTGCCTCGACCAAATATGTGCCGGCCCAAAGGGAGCTGAATACGAACCGTTCGTCCGGGCCGACCTTTGTCCGGTCCACAGCGCGCCGCTCGCCTCCTGTGCGGTCATAGAGATTGACGAATATGCCGGCGCCATTGATCGCGATTCCTTCGATCCGGCCCAGCTTGGGTGGCACGGTCAGGTCCACGCGGACGGGCGTGCCGGCTCCAACGGCAACGCCATCGCGGGCCACACCCGTTCCCGGCACTTCCACCCGGTATGTTCCCGGCAACAATCCCTGCACGCGATATTGCTCGTCGTTTCCCACGTAGGCGCTGGCAACGTACTTCCGGTTCGTGCCGTCACGTACGACTACCGCTTGTCGCCGGCCCAGGGACACCTGACCGGCGATGACACCGGTGCGGCCTGCCTGCGCTGCCGGCATGCGTACCGGCCACGGCGCGCGATTCTTGACGGCGGAAACAATCGGTAACTGGCCGCCGTCCCACAAATCGGAATACCAACTGTTGTCCTCCCACGCGCGTACGCCGCTGTTCAGTTTCCGATTTGCGATTAGCCAGGGACAATTACAAAAGTAATAGTCCGGCGCCACAGCCATGTGTTCAAAGGCAAAGAGGTTGTATGCCTCGTGCAACGTCTCGTCAATCTTCGGGTAGCGCGGATCCTGCGCGCGCCCCCAAACAGCGCCTCCCTCGGTAGTCAGCAAGGGGACTTCAAAGCCAAACGTGTCCACAAACATGTCGTGATAGGATTGGTACTTCAGGAATCCGTTGGAATCTTCACGGAGGGTACGGCCGGGACTGCGCCATTGCCGCCGCTGTGCATTTATGCGCTCGGTGTCCGCCGGACTCAGGGCAAAATGGGCTTTCTCCTGGTCGGAAAGGGGTTGGCCATTTTGGCTAACCGGATCATAGGGATAGTCCGGCGGGTGGTTCAGGAAATAGTTGTGGATGGCAAGCCAGGCTCCGGCGCGGAAAATGTCGCTCCTGCCTGCGTCGGCCAGATGTTGCAGAGCCTGGCGGAAGAAAACGGCATCGTCGAAATGTCCACCCGGCGCCAGGGCCGGAAATCCGGGGAGCGCACCCTCGCTCAGGACAAATTCGGCATCGGCAATCCAGTCTTCGACAACGCGGCGTGGCAGATCACCTTTTTCCCATTCGCCAGGTTGCCACTCCTCCTGCAGGTTCGGTTCGTTGTTGGTTTCGATGTAGCGGACGCCCAACCGGGCAAAACGCTTGACCCGCATTTGCTCTTCGCTCGATAGCCGGCCGGGGTTGGGCTGGTGGCGATAGATACGAACAATCGGCATGATGCCGTGGGACAGGAATAGTTCGGCAAGCCCTTCGCCGCCATCATGAAGGATCTTCACCCATTTTATGTTCATGGCCATCAGCTCCGGCAGCCATTTTTGTTGCACCTCGGCCAGGCCAATACCAGGAGGAACAACTGCAGCCCAATGGATTCCCAAGCCGGTGTCACGAGGAGGGCGAGGGTAATCATTTAGTTCCATCTGTACCCCTTATGAATGAGCAATTGGCGGGTAGCCCCTACCCTCCGCATTATACCCTATTTTTCCCAAAAATGCCAACGGCCCCTGTG
>CAYWAK010000027.1:0-2155 GCA_964455755.1 uncultured Ardenticatenales bacterium
CACCATGAAAATTGACACCGGCGTCATGCTTCAACACCTGGGGGACATTTCGACCCTGGCCCGGCAGGCGGAGGAACGGGGCTTTGACGGCCTCTGGACGTCTGAGACCAGCCACGATCCGTTTCTGCCGCTGGCCCTGGCCGCCGCACAGACGGAGCGCATTGAGCTGGGCACAGCCATCGCCGTCGCGTTCCCGCGCAGCCCGATGGTGCTGGCTCAAACGGCGTGGGATCTGGCCGACCTTTCCGGCGGGCGATTTATCCTGGGGCTGGGCACGCAGGTGAAGGCGCACATCGAGCGACGCTTCGGCATGGCCTGGGAATCGCCGGCACCCAAGTTGCGCGAAATCATTCTGGCCCTGCGCGCGATTTGGGATTGCTGGCAAAATGGCACGCGCCTGAACTTCCGGGGACGCTTCTACAAGCTGACCCTGATGACTCCCTTCTTCAACCCAGGCCCGATCGAACACCCGCACATCCCCATCTTCATCGCCGGCGTCAACCCGCACCTCTGCCGGCTGGCCGGCGAGTTGTGCGACGGCTTCCACATCCACCCCTTCCACACCACCCGCTACTTGCGCGAGCGGATTGTGCCAAACATCGAGGCCGGCTTGCAGCAAAGCGGTCGCACCCGCCAGGACATCCAACTGGCCAGCGCCGCCTTCGTCATCACCGGCCGAAACGAGGCGGAGATCGAACGGGCGAAGGGGCCGGTGCGTGAGCAGATCGCCTTCTACGCCTCCACGCCGTCGTACCGCCCGGTCATGGAGGTGCACGGCTGGGGCGAAGTCGGCCGGGAACTTTCGCACCTGGTGGCGCGAGGGCGGTGGCCCGACATGCCGGCACTGATCAGCGACGAAATGCTGGAAGCCTTCGCCGTCATCGCCCCACCGGAAGAGCTGGCCGGCGCGGTACACGCCCGTTACGATGGCCTGCTCGACCGCGTCATGTACTATCACCTCGGCCCGCCCCTCGCCTTCGACGATGCGGCGTGGCACGAAACCGTGCGCGTGTTTCACGGAGAGGGAGTTACGTAACATCTGACATCTGACGACCGGCATCTGACCAGAAAGGCACCAACGATGAACAACTTGCAACATTGGATATTCCGGCTACTTTATCTGCGCAAACCGCCATGGGACACGGACCGGACGCCTCCGGAAGTGATCCAGCGAGTCGAATCGGGCGAGATTGCACCGGGGCGGGCACTTGATTTGGGCTGCGGCACGGGCACCAACGCGATCTATCTGGCCCGGCACGGTTTTCAGGTCGTGGGCATTGACTTTGTGCCCCGCGCCATCGAGCAGGCGCGCCAGAAGGCCACCCAGGCCGGCGTGGACATCGCCTTCCACGTCGGCGACGTGAGCGACATCTCTTTTCTGGGCGACGCGCAATTCGACCTGGCGCTGGACATCGGCTGCTTTCACAGTATTGCCGAGGACCGTCGTCCGGCCTATGCGCGCGGTCTGGCCGAACACATGCGGCCGGGGGCGCGCTACCTGCTCTACGCCTTCCAGCCGCGACGATTCTTTCTCGTGCAGCGACTGGGCATCACCCGTGACGAGATCGAAGCACTGTTTGGACGGTGGTTTCAGATCGGCCAAGTGGAGGGGACCACAGACCCGATAGCAGGCGGCTCTGCATGGTATTTCCTGGAACGCAGGCTTGCCGTAGAGACGATTTGAGGGTATAATCTTGGGGAAAGGTCATGCTTGATTGCCCTGTCTGGCGAAGATCGTGAAAGATGGCTTGCAGAAAGGAGCGCCGTATTGGCCGTATTGAACGAAGAGACTCTACACATACTGCTGGTCGAAGACAACCATGACCACGCGCTGCTCGCGCAACGCACGCTGGAGCAAGACGGTCACATCGTCACCTGGGCCGCCAGGGGCGACGCGGCACTGGCCACCCTCCAGGAAGCGACGTTCGACCTGCTGCTGCTCGATTACCGGCTGCCCGATACCACCGGCCTGGATGTGCTGGCCCGCCTGCGCGAGGCCGGCCACACCCTGCCCGTGGTCATGGTCACCGGCGAGAGCGACGAACGCATCGCCGGCGCGGCGCTGGAGGCCGGCGCGGCCGACTATCTCCTGAAGCAAAAAGGCTACCTGCAGGCGCTGCCGGAACGTGCCCGCGAGGTCGTGCGCCGCCATCGC
>CAYWAK010000027.1:2255-19488 GCA_964455755.1 uncultured Ardenticatenales bacterium
AGGCTACCTGCAGGCGCTGCCGGAACGTGCCCGCGAGGTCGTGCGCCGCCATCGCGCCTTCGTCCAGGAAACGATTCACCGCGACCTGGGCCTCTTGGCCGGCGAAACCTTCGATCCACGCAGCTTGTTCCGCGCACTCTACGATGCCCTGCGTGTGTGGTTCGATTGCACGAATTTCGCCGTGGCCCTGTTCGACGACGCGACACACACGCTCACCTGCGCCTTTGCCGTGGCAGACGGAAAGCCGGTTCCCACAGAAAGCGTCCCCCTGTCATGGGACGGCGCGTCCCCGTTGGGCCAGGTGCTGCAAAGCGGACAACCGCTCGTTGTCGTTGCCCCGGAGGGGACAGAAGAACCGCGCGTGGAGGCCATCGGCCCGGGTGAGATTCCCCGTTCGGCGCTCTACGTGCCCATGCGATTCCAAAGCCAACCGCTGGGCATCATCATGCTGCAAAGCGTGCGCCGCCATCGCTACCGGCAGCCTGACGCAGAATTGCTACGCTCTGTTGCCGAGCGAGTGACAATGCGCTTTCAAAATGCCAATCTTTTGGCTACCGCCACCCGCCGCGAAGCGCAGGTCCGTCTGGCCGTCGAAGTAGGCCGGGAAATCAGCGCCATCCTCGATGAGTCCACCTTGCTGCACCACGTCACATCGCTCATCCAGGAGAAGTTCGCGCTCTACAACGTGAATATCTTCATGCGCGTTGGCAACCAGGTGGAACTTCAAGCGGGCCACGGAGGATACGTCGGCGATCCCCCGCTCGGAATTCGTCTGCCGCTTGGCACGGGCATCATCGGCAAGGTGGCGAAAACGGGTGAACCGATCTATGTGCCGGACGTACTCCAGGATGACCGGTACTACCATTACGAAGACCTGCCCGACGTTCGTTCGGAGTTGGCCGTGCCTATCCGGCTACACGACCACGTTGCCGGCACGCTGGATATCCAAAGCCTCCGCCCCTTCGCCTTCGACGATACCGACCGCCTGGTCATGCAGATTGCCGCCGACCAGGTGGGCGTCGCATTGCAAAACGCCCGCGCCCACCAGGTCATGTCCCTGCAAAGTCGCAAGCTGACCGCACTCAATCAGGTGATCGCTGCGGCAGCCGCCGGTCTGGATGTGCAAACGGTACTCGAACAAAGCCTGGACGCGGCCCTGGCTGCCCTTTCCCTGGAGGGAGGCGCCCTTTTTATCACCGACGAGCAAAGGGTCGTCACGCATGTCGCCATTCGGGGGCACACGAACACATTCGTGGAACAGATTGGCTCCGCCGTACCTCAACGACGAGGGCTCAGAACAACCTTGGTGATGGAAAACATCGAAGAGTTCGATTCTCCCCTGCAACCCATGCTGCGCAGCGAGGGCATCGCCGCCTTCATCGGTGTGCCGATCACCATCGGCGAAACGCTGGTCGGCGGGCTGACCGGGACTGCCACAAAACCACGCCACTTTGCCGCCGCGGAGGTACAGCTTCTGGAATCGGTCGGCCGGCAGGTGGGTGTGGCCATCGAACGATCCCGCGTGTTCGAAGCGAAACAGGCCGCGCTGCACCGCGAAGAGACCTTGCGCAACGTCCTTGCCATCGCTACGACCAGCCTGGATCCCTCCGTAGTCCTGCAACGGGTCATCGATCTGGCCCGCGAGAGCCTGGGCGCCGACTGGGGCGAAAGCCACATCGCGCTGCCCGACGGCGGGCACGAAGCATTCTTTACCGGCATAGACATCGAGATCTGCAACGTGACGGAGACGCCGTGCCTGTGCGGTGTGAATGGCGTCGCGCTGTACGAAGACCAGACCGTTCGATTGGCCCACGTTTCCGACCATCCCAAAAGCGTCGGCTTCCCCGACAACCATATCCCGGTCGGCCCTTTCGTGGCCGTGCCGGTGCGCGTAGATGGCGAGCCGGCCGCCGACCTGCTGCTGGCCCGGCAAGAAGGACGCGAACCGTTCACGGCTGATGACGAAGCGTTGCTGCTCGCCATCGCCGACCAGACCGCGCTGGCCCTGCGCAACGCGCGCCTCTTCGAGCAAGCGAACCGGCGTCTTGCCGAGCTGACGACGCTACACGCCCTGGCCCTGGACTTGAGCAGCGTGCTCGACCCATCAGACATCCCTGCCCGCATTCGAGAGGCGGTTGCACGGGTGATGAACACCGACAACCTGTATGTGGCTCTCTTTGACGAAGTGACCAATACCATTCACTTTCCAAGCTACTACATTGACGGTGAGGAGCAAGAGCCTTGGTCGCGTCCCCCCGCGAACGGGCTGACGGAGTACGTGATCCGCACCGGAACCCCCCTGCTCCTCCGTAAGAACGTCGTGGAGGAAATCCACAGTCGCGGCATAGACCTGATCGGATCACCAAGCTATTCGCTTTTGGCCATGCCGCTACGTGTGGGAGAAAAGACGCTCGGGGTCGTCACCCTACAAGACTACCGCCAGGAGAACGTGTACAGCGAGCACCACCAAATGTTGCTGGGGGCCATCGCCAATCAGGCAGCCATTGCTCTGGAGAATGCACGGCTCTATCAGGAAACCAGGGAGCACGCCGAAGAACTGAAGACATTGTTCGATGTTTCCGCGGCACTGCGTACGGCCACAAGCCGGAAGGAGCTGCTGGCCGTGGTCGTTGATCAGACCCTGCAAGTGACCGGCGCGGAAACAGGCGCCGTTTTCCTTCCCGACCCAACCGGAGACATTTTGCACGTTTGGGAAGCCCGTGGCATTCTGACCAAACTCGAAGGGCTTGACATTCCCATACAAAAGAGCATAGCCGGACAGGTGTTCCGTGAAGGACGGCTTCTCGTCATCGGCGACGTGCGGTACCACGCGGAAGTGTATCCCCCTTCGGTAGAGCGTGTGGGAGGACAGCCGCTGGCCGGCATTGCCGCGCCCCTGCGCGCCGGCGACAACGTCATCGGTGTGCTGCTGGCCGGGACCGCTCCCCCTCACCAGTTTGACAGCCAGGACGAACGGATCGTGGCCACGATCGCGGAAATGGCCGGGAGTGCCTTGCAACGCCAACAATACCACGAAGAGACCGCCGACGCCTACGAGAAGCTGCGGGAAACCCAGGCCCAGTTGGTGCAGTCGGAGAAACTCTCCGCCATTGGCCAATTGGTAGCCGGCGTGGCCCACGAAATCAACAATCCGCTGCAAGGCATCGTCGGTTTCAGCGAGCTGCTGGCCATGGAAAAAACGATGGACAACAAAGAGCTGGCCGGCGACTATGTCCGGCGAATCAGCCGCGAAGCGGAACGCGTGCGGCGCATCGTGCAAAACCTACTCTCCTTTGCCCGCCAGCACGGCCCGCAACGGGAACTGGCCAGCATCAACGACCTCCTGACGCGTGCCCTGGACTTGCGTCTCTACTACTTGCGCACCAACAACATCGAGGTCACTATGGACCTGGATCCGAAACTGCCGATCACCGTCGTGGACCCGTACCAGTTGCAGCAGGTTTTCCTCAACTTGATCAACAACGCACAACAGGCCATGTCCGACGCCTTCCACCGTGGACACCTGACCGTGCGCAGCCGGCTAATCGGGGACAACACCATCCGCCTGGAGGTGGAGGATGACGGGCCGGGCATACCGGAGGAACAGGTGAGCAAGATTTTCGACCCCTTCTTCACCACCAAGGAGGTGGGCCAGGGAACGGGTCTGGGGCTTTCCATTTGCTATGGCCTTGTGCAGGAACACGGCGGACGCATTTGGGCGGAAAGTCCGGTGCGTGAATCGCCGGCAGAGCTGGGGCCGGGCACCCGTGTTGTCGTCGAGCTGCCCCTGCAGAAATCATCATCATGGGCCGCAGAGATTTTGGCGAGCGGAAAGGAGGCGAAGGAAGTCGATGTCGAACCCCTTCGCGTTCTGATCGTAGACGACGAGGAGACGGTGGCTATGTTCCTGGCCGACGTCTTGCGCGCAGAGGGTCATCATGTGCAGGAGATGAGCCGAGCCGAGAAAGCCCTGAGCCTCCTGAACGGCGAAACCTACGATCTGATCTTTTGCGATTTGAAAATGCCCGGCCTGGACGGCCGCAACTTCTACGAAACGTTGGCGGCACGCGACGCCGCGCAGGCCAGGCGTGTTGTCTTCATCACCGGCGATACGGCCAGCCCGCCGACCCGCGCCTTCCTGGAAGCCACCGGCCGGCCCTTCCTGGAGAAACCCTTCTCGGTGGACACGGTGCTGAAGATTGTGGCAGAACAGAAGGCGGGACGCGATGATCAAGTAGCAACGGGCGGCACGCAGCACGCATTACGGGCTATGTAGAACATGAAACCTAAGATTGCAGTCGTGGCCATCGGCGGCAACTCGCTGATTCGGGACAAGGCACACAAGACCGTGCCCGATCAGTTTGCGGCCACGCGCGAGACGACGCGGCACATCGCCGAGATGGTCGCGCAAGGGTGGGAGGTCGCCATCACCCACGGGAACGGGCCGCAAGTGGGCTTTATCTTGCGGCGGGCGGAGATGGCCTACCCCCATTTGCACCGCGTGCCCCTCGACTCGTGCGGAGCCGATACGCAGGGAGCAATCGGCTACATGATTCAGCAATCCCTGCACAACGACTTCCGCCGCATGGACATCCACAAACACGTGGTGACCACCGTCACGCAGGTGGTGGTGGACACGAACGATCCGGCATTTCAGCACCCGACCAAGCCAATCGGCTCGTTTCTGGAGCAGGACGAAGCCCTACGCCGGCAAGCCGAGGAAGGATGGCACGTTGTCGAGGATGCCGGCCGGGGGTGGCGACGGGTAGTGCCCTCGCCACGGCCCGTAGAAATTGTCGAGCGGGACGGCATTCGCGCTCTCCTGCAAGCCGGACTGGTTGTCATTGCCGTGGGCGGCGGCGGCATACCGGTGGTGCGGGACGCGGCCGGCGCGCTTTCCGGCGTGGAAGCGGTGATCGACAAGGACTACGCCAGCGCGCTGCTGGCCTGCCGCCTGCGGGCCGATCTCTTCCTGGTCTCCACGGCCGTGGAGCGGGTTGCGCTCAACTTCGGAAAGCCGAACCAGCGCTGGCTGGAGCACATGACCCTGGCCGAAGCCCGTCGCTACCTGGCCGAAGGACAGTTCCCGGCCGGCAGCATGGGGCCGAAAATCGAGGCCGTCATCCACTATCTGGAGGAGGGGGGCAAAGAAGCGGCCATCACCAATCCGGAGAACATCGCTCACGCCCTGGCCGGATCGGCAGGCACGCGGATTGTGCCGTAGATAGGGCTCGTTAGGAAGTTGACATGAATGACAATACAGACACAACACACGGGCCTGCCCCGACAAGAATCCTCGTCGTAGACGACGAAGTGTCCGTCTGCAACATGGTCAGTGAAACGCTCGGCTTGCAAGGGTTCCAGGTCTCCATGGCCCATGGCGGGAACGAGGCCCTCTCGCACATCCGTGGCCGATCGTTCGATCTCATCGTGTCCGACATTCGCATGCCCGGCATGGACGGCCTGGCCTTGCTCAAGGAAATCAGGCGGATGAGCCCGATCACGCTGGTAATCATCATGACCGGTCATGCCGACATGCACTACGTCCTGGAAGCGCTGCGCAATGGCGCAGCCGGTTTCCTGATCAAGCCCTTCTCCATCGAGGACCTGCAGATCGCCGTTCAGACCGCTTTGCGCCGCAAGCATACCGAAGAAGAACTGGTGCGCTTGCAGACGCTGGCCCACGTCTCGGAAATCAGCCAGGAGTTGGTGCGCACTCTGGATATCAAAGCCCTGGCCCAACTGGTGGTGAACCTCGCTGTGAAGGAGGCCGGCGCGGAACGGGCTTCACTCATGCTAACCACCCGTGCCGGCACAGAACTGATGATCGCGGCTGCAACCGGCCTGCCTGCAGAGATCGTATCGGAAACGCGGGTCAAACTGGGCGAAGGGATAGCGGGTTATGTGGCCGAAACAGGGCAGATGGTGGTGATCAACGAAGGCGACGAAGTTGAGCCATGGTTACAAGAACGTCTGCATCTGCCAAACGCGGGGTCCGCTCTGTCGGTGCCGCTCATCTCCCTGCCCCTGACCAGCAATGGAAAGCCACTCGGCGTGCTCAACCTGAGTAGGCGCAAGGGGGCGTCCCCCTTCAGCGAGAGCGACATCAATCTGTTATCTATCCTGACCGACCAGGCCACGGCGGCCATTCGCAACGCCCAGCTATTCCAGCAGGTGCGCGATCTCTATCTGCGGGCGATCCAATCCATTGCCATGACCATCCAGGCCAAAGACGCGTACACACACGGTCACTCCGACCGTGTGGCAATCTTTACTACCGCCCTGGCCCGCGCGCTGGGTCTCTCTGTCGATGAAGTCGAAAACATGCGCATCGCGGCCCAGTTGCACGACATCGGCAAGGTGGGGGTACGGGAAGAGGTCTTGCACAAGCCCGGCCCCCTGACTCCGGAAGAATACGAGCACGTGAAGACACACCCGCTCGTTGCCGAACAGATTTTGCGCCCCATCTCTGAACTGGGCGACATTGTGGACTGCATCAAGCACGAGCACGAGAACTGGGACGGCACCGGCTACCCGTCCGGCCTGAGCGGCGAAGCGATTCCCCGAGGCGCGCGCATCATCGCCGTAGTGGACGCCTTCCACGCCATGACCTCCGACCGGCCCTATCGCAAGGCCATGTCTGTGGAACAAGCGCTGGACATTTTGCGCAACGGCGCCGGCCAGCAGTGGGACCCGCGCATTGTTGCCGCCTGGCTGGGGATTGTGGATAACGTGATAGGGCAGCAAGGAAAAACATACCGTGCGTACAAGCAAAATTGATCGCGAAACCGCCGAGACGGCCATCCGTCTGGAACTCAACCTGGACGGCACGGGCAAATACGAGATTGACAGCAGCGTACCTTTCCTGGATCACATGCTCAGCCACGTGGCCCGGCACGGCCTTTTCGACCTAACGCTGCATGGTCAGGGCGATATCGAGATTGACGACCACCATACCGTCGAGGACACCGGCATTGCGTTGGGCCAGGCCCTGCGTGCGGCGTTGGGCGATCGCGCCGGCGTCCGGCGGTACGGCAGCGTCGCCCTGCCCATGGACGAAGCGCTCGTGCTGGTCGCCGTGGATCTGTCGGGACGGGGCTACCTGGCCTGCGACCTGCCCTTCCCCACGCAAAAAGTCGGCCACTTCGATACCGAACTGGTGCCGGAGTTTCTGCGCGCTCTGGCGCACAACGCCGGCATCACCCTGCACGTCCGTCTGCTGAGCGGCGACAACAGCCACCACATCGCCGAAGCCGCGTTCAAGGGACTGGGGCGCGCATTGGGCGAAGCGGTCGCCCTGGACACCCGCCGCTCCGGGCAAATTCCGTCCACGAAAGGGGTCCTGGAGTGATCGCCATCATTGACTACGGCATGGGCAACCTGCGCAGCGTGCAGAAAGCCTTCCAGTACATCGGCTGCGAGGCCCTGCTCACCCGCGACGCCGCACAAATCGCTGCCGCCAGCCACGTCGTCCTGCCGGGCGTGGGGGCCTTCGGGGACGCCATGGACAACCTGCGCGCGCTCGACCTGATCGCGCCGATCCATGACGCGGTGCGGAGCGGTCGCCCGTTCCTGGGGATATGTGTGGGCCTGCAACTCCTCTTCGAGGAGAGCGAAGAGATGGGACGACACGCCGGCCTGGGGATTTTCCCCGGCAAGGTGGTCCAGTTACGCATCTCCGGCAAGGTTCCGCACATCGGGTGGAACCAGATTCACCGAAAAAAAGAGAGTCCCCTGCTCGCCGGTCTACCGGAAGACGGCTTCGCCTATTTCGTGCACTCCTATTACGCCGTCCCTACCGATCCCAGCCTGGTGCTGGCCACCACCGATTACGAAATAGACTTCCTCTCCGTCGCCGGGCGGCAGAATGTCTTTGGCATCCAGTTCCATCCGGAAAAAAGTCAGGACAACGGCCTACGCATCCTGAAAAACTTTGCGGAGATGGTAGGATGAAACCACGTTCCCCGGCCCCGTGGACCATACGCAGCCAGCGCCTCATCGTTGACAACCGGCCGTGGCTGCGCCTGTGGGAGCAGCAAGTCGAACTCCCCAACGGCTACGTGATCGAAGACTACCTTTGGGGCGAAGAGCCGGATGTGGTCATGGCCTTCGTGGTCACTACCGATCAGCAGGTCATTTTGGTGGAACAATACAAACACGGGCCGGCCCAAAACATGCTGGACCTGCCGGCCGGCTACCTTGATGATGACGACCCGTCACCGCTGGCCGGCATGAAACGGGAGCTGGCCGAAGAGACCGGGTACGTCAGCGCACACTGGCAACACATCGTCAGCCTGGTGCGTGACCCAAACCGCTCGGCGAGTCGCATGCACTACTTCCTGGCCCAGGAAACGCGCCCCAACGGCCCGCCGCACCTGGACCCTACGGAAGACCTCCGCGTACATCGCGTGCCGTTGGCCGATATCCGCCGCCTGGTCACCACCAAGCAGATCTCATCGCAATCCTCGGTGATTGGCATAATGATGGCCTTGGATGTTTTGACGACCCAAGAATAGTGGTATGGAGGGTATCCGATAAATGAGTGGCAAAGACGTTTACCTGGAAATGGCCCACCACCCCCAGGTGATCCTCGATACAATGGAGAAAATGGAGCAAGATGTTTACCGACTTGCGCAGAGACGGAAGCGATTGCGTACCACCGGAAACATCCTGATGGGATGCGGCGCACTCACCTTCTTTGGACTCTTTCTCTTCATCTTCTTTGCCTCCACCGTAGTCGGCCCCTTGGCCATTGTTATCGGTTTCGTCGGGTTTGCTGTCGGGTTTCCGGCGCTTCTTGTAGGCTTTTTCCTGAACTCGCGCTACCAATCGAAAGAAATGCGTCCGCATTTTGCCTCGGCCAAGCAGATCATTTACACTCTGCGTGATGACACCGGCCGCAAGGGCCGTGTGGTCGGGCAACTGGACTTGAGCGGTGCCAAACAGAAGGACAAAGAGTTCCGCCGATCCCGCAACCTGAGCGGAAAACAGAAGGTATACTACCGCGACCCTTGGTTCCGGGCGAAGATCAAACTGGTAGATGGCAACCTGTTGCGCCTGGTCTTGACCGACAAAGTCAAAACCAAAGCAGGCAGCACAGTGGCCCATCACACACAACTGGCCGCAAAACTGGTGGTCAACCCCAACTTGTATCGCGTCGGGGGTGTCCCACGCAGCGGGTATCCCCTGGAATACGCGACAGTTGCGGGTGGAAGCGGGATATTCACCGTGAAGGCAGAAGTCAACACCATGCACGAAGACAGCGCCCTGCCCATTGCGCCAATGCTGGCGACGCTGAAGTCCCTGTACAGTCACCTGGAACCGATTGGCCCGGGGCCGGCGACAGCACCGGCACCGCCGGCGGCCGGCCCGTCGCTCTTCCAAAGGCTGCATCCGCAGGACGACAAAGGATGAACGAGGGGAGCAGGAACGGAGAGCGTGGTGTGGGGAGCGGAGAGCGTTCTAACGTGCAAACGCGCCAACGTTCAAACGCCACACGCGGCAATCCGAAATTCGAAATTTCCGTGACGCTTTTATAACATCTGCCTGATACAAGTTTGCTCATGTTGGGAGCACAACCATGAAAAACATGATTCTCACCCTGACCGTCGTGCTGATCCTTTTTGTACTGGCCGGCAGTGTCACCCTGCACATAACCGGCCTCGTCAACAAGCCCTCGTTGACGTTCCAGAAGCAATGGGACATAGCGGTTGCCGGCGGCCTGCCCGAAACGTTGAAAGCGATTGACCTCACCGGCGACGGCGAAGACGAGGTCTTCGTGCAAACGCCGGCGCAGGTGGTCATTGCCTCGCCGGAGGGCAAGGTGCTGCTCCGGCAGGACGTCAGCAACGCCAAGTCGACGATGGGCGATCTCAACGGCGATGGCGTAGATGATTTTGCCGTCGCCCGGCGAGAGGGAACCAACCTGCTGGTGACGGCCTACACCGCGAATGGCGATGCGTTGTGGGAAAGCCGCGTGCCGGACGTGGGACTGCCCACGCGTGGCACATCTCTCGACTTCGAAGGGGATGGAAAACGGGAAATCATCTTCGGCACCGACGCCGGCATCCTCGTCTGCCTGGACGGAGACACCGGCTATGTCCGCTGGCAATACCACTTCCCCACCGCGAGCCACACGAACCTCTATGTGCGAGGCAGCGACGACGTACAGGTGGGCGGTCACACCTACCTGGCCGCGGGCGACTACGGCGGCCACGTCGTGGTCCTCGAAGGGAGTGGCGAGCCGATCTGGCAGAAAGATTTTCCCGAATCGCTTCGCCGGTTACGGGCCTACGATATGGACGGCGACGGCACGAGCGAGATTCTGCTGGGTGGGCTGAACGGCCAGGTCTGGATGATGTCTGCCAAAGATGGCCACCCCCTTTGGCAGGTCTTCATCGGCAGCCGGGTGAACGAGGCCCGCTTCCTGGAAATAGACGGTGACCCAAGCCAAACAGAGGTTGTGCTGGGGGGAAAGCACGGCGGCGTCTCCGTCTATTCGCTGGCCGGCAAGGCACTCTGGAGGCGCGGCGTGACCGGCAAGGTGCTCGAATTTTCCACGCTGGACTACAACGACGATGGCCGGAACGAACTTTTGGTGGCCGCCGGCAAGGTGTACGTTTTCGACGGGCCGGGCGGTTCGCTGATCGGCAGTTACGACGCGGCCGGGAGCACCATGGACACTGGAGATTTCGGCAAGCATAGCGCATTCCTGATCGGCACGAACAGCGGCGTGTCGGCAATCAAGATGGCTCTGGTAACACCTCCGATATGGTATAGCCCGATCACGCTGGGACTGCTGGTCGCGTTGATCATTGCTGTCGTCGCCGTCATCCTCAGCCGGATGGTGGGAGACGAACCGGAAAAGCTGGTCTACACTGCGCAGGACATTACCCTGGAGGGCTTGCGCGCCCGCAAGAAGATGCTGCGCGAGGAGCTGGCCGACATCGAGCGCATGCAGCGTGAAGGGGAGATCACCGCCGACGTGTTCCTGAACCGCAGCCGGGCGGTGCGCGAGCAACTCGCCGGTGTCGAGGCCGAGATGATGAAGATCAAACCGGACTACCAGCCGGAGCTGATGCACTGTCCGTCCTGTGGTGGGCCACTGGAGATCGGCGTAGACCGCTGTCCGTACTGTCACCATGTGTTGCTTTGAAACCAGTAGTCAAAGGGCAGACGACAACATGAAGCGTCGAGCGTCGAGCGTCGGAACACACAGTACGCAATACATTTGGCGCCTGACGCCCGGCGACGGACATAAGCGAAAGCAATGACGACCAAGGTCCTGTATGCCGCGTTCGATGTCGTCCCCTCGCCAAAGGGGGCCAGCCGCCACATCACCCACTTCACGCGGGCGCTGGTGGAGGGGGGCTGTCGCGTGACCCTGTTCACGGTGGGCCTGGAGGACACGTCGGCCGGCCAAACCTGGGCCGGCGCAAAGATTGTCCGGTTCCACAGCGACGAGCCAAATTTCCTGCAGCGCGCCTTGCGTTTCGGCGATGCGGTGTGGGAACACATTCGCCAGCACGAAGGCGCGTACGACGTCGTCCACTTCCGGGACATCTGGAGCGGCGCGGCCTTGCTTCGCGCACGGCAACAGCTCGGCTACCCGTACCGCGCAATCTTCGAAGCCAACGGGCTGCCCAGCGTGGAGCTGAAATATCACTATCCGGCCATCAAGGAGACTGCGCTCCCTAAAAAACTGAAGGCTCAAGAACAGGCCATCCTCCGGCAGGTAGATGCGGTCATCTGCGTCTCGTCGGTGACGGCCACGTATCTGCGCAGCCTGGGCGCGGACGGATCGGCGATCACGGTGATTCCAAACGGGGTGTCGCCGGCGCAGTTTCAGCCGGCAAACGGGTGGAATGCCCAACCGCCGCGACTGGTCTATGCCGGCACGCTGGCCGCCTGGCAGGGAATTGACACCCTGATCCGCGCCATGCCGATCATTGTGGCCGCGCACCCGGATGCCGAGCTGCACTTGATCGGCCCGGTCAAGAAGCGCCACCAAAAGGGGTTGCAAAAGCTGGCGCGCAAAGTCGGTCTCGACGAAGAGAATGTCCGCTTTGTGGAACCGGTAGCACCGGAAGAGATGCCCGGTTATCTGGAGAAGGCGACGGTCTGTCTCGCGCCGCTGAACTATTCAGACCGGAACGTCAGCCAGGGTTGTTGCCCGATCAAGTTGCTGGAGTACGCGGCTGTGGCCCGTCCCATCGTTACCGCCGACTTGCCGGTTGTGCGCGAGCTGCTCGGCGAAGGGGAAGTGTGCTACTTTGAGCCGGACAACGCCACCGAACTCGCCCAACAGGTCATTGACCTGCTCAGCCGGCCGGAGGATGCGCAGGCCATGGGCCGGCGGGCGGCACAGAAGGTGCGCAACGCCTTCACCTGGGCACAAGCCGGCGAACGGTTGCTGGCGGTCTATGATGGTCTGTGCGAATGAGCGAATGGGCGGATGGCTTGGCAGACAGCAGATGACGGACAACATGGTGCATCGAGCGTCGAGCGTGACACCCGGCGCAAGCCACCGTCTATTTTCGCATTGGAGCAAAAGCCACACGTGGAGTAGCCTTTCCAGGCTGCTGACAGGCTCGAAAGCCTGTTCCACGTGTCAATTTTACCGTAATGGCTATTTTCAATAATGGGCGGCCACCACTTCGTGGTATAGGGCCAGGGTCGCGTCCAGTTCTTGTTCTGTTGTGAAGCGCGTGAGGACGGTCTGGCGGGCGGCTGCGCCGAGTTGCTCCCGTTTCTGCGGGTCGTGCAGCAGGTGGCGCAGGGCATCCAGCCAGGCGGAATCGTCCGCCGGTGGCAGCAAGATACCGTCCACGCCGTCGGTCAGCACGTCCAACATGCCGCCGACCGCGCTGGCAATGACCGGCCGGCCGCAGGCCATCGCTTCGAGCAGCGTGTTGGGCAGTCCGTCCCGTAGGGAGGGCAGAATCACAACATCGCAAAGGGCATAGTACGGGGGGAGGGCTTCGTTCGGTTGCGGGGGCACGACGTGCAACGACAAATCGGGATGCTGTTGGCGAAAGAATTCGACCATCGCCCGGTCATCCTTGCGAACGCCGCCAACGAGGAGCAGGTGCGCGGCGACCGTTTCGTTCAGCCGGGCGAACACGCGCAACATCCGTCCGAGCCCTTTCTTGGCCCGCGCTTCGCCGGTGAAGCCGATGACGGGACGCTCGTCCAGTTGCAGCGTAGCGCGCAAGGCCGGCGGCGAGGCCTGGGGCGCGAAACGTTGGGCGTCCACGCCGTTGTGGATGACGCGGACGTCCGTGCGTCCCGAGAGGGCCTGTGCCTTCCGGCCCAGGTCGCGGGTGACGGCAACGACTGCGTCGGCCCATTCGAGCGCCTTGAACACGAACGGTGCACGACGGTCGTCGAAGGGCATAACATCCAGGTCATTGCCCCGTGCGGAGATGACCGCCGGCTTGCCCAGGTAGCGGGCCACTGCCACGGCTACATAGCCGGCATAGACGATGAAGTGGCCGTGGAAGAGGTCGAATTCATGACGCACATGCAACGCTGCGATGCCGTCAAACCACGCGGCGAGTGTCTCCCGCCGGCGGGCACCGGGGCCGAAGCGGTGCACGACCGGCGGGCCGTCGTCCGTCGTGTGCCACGTGCCGGGGGCTGCCGCCGCGTCCGGCGAGACGACGTGGACCGTGTGTCCGGCGCGGGCCAGGTTGCCGGCGTTACGCCGTACAGAAACAGCCAAACCGCCAACATCGGGCGGATAAGTATCGGCAAGCAGACAGATTTTCATCTTTTTATCACCAGGAGTTGAACATGGCAAAACAATGCGAACTCATTATCGGGTACCTTCTCCCTCGCCGGTGCGAAGAAAAAGCGTCTCACAAATGCACAAACTGCGGGCGGACCGCTTGCGAGCCGCACACCCGTATCGGAGATGCCGGCCTCCTCTGTCGCGACTGCTTCGAGAAAGGGCAACCGTTCACCCCCGAAGCGTTGGAGCCGCTGCCGACGCCCGTCCAGAAGCAAATCTACAGCCGGTGGGATTCGATTCCCGACACGATGGACGACGACGATTTTCTCGCCTTCGACAGCGAAGAGGAGGCCGATTCCTTTAGCATGTTGAGTTAGCGTAGCGAATGTGTCCCATTATTCTTTCTCCGACAAGCTGCTGGCAACTGATTCCGGACCGGGGAGAGACGGGCCACAAATGCCGTGCAGGAAACGGTTTTCTTCCAGGAAATCGTCGCAGGAACGGCAGGTGGCCGGACGCTCCTCCGGGAGGAGCATTTGGCGGCGAAATTCTCGAAATGCGCTGCCGGCCCAGACCTTGCGAAACTGCTTGCCACCGGTGAACTTGCCAAAATGTCGCGTCGAACGCAACATGCAGCAGGGAAACACTTCTCCTCTGGGGCCGATCATGGCATGTAGCCAGGGCATGTAGCAAGGCTGGGTTTCGTACAGACCGCGCGCGTAGAGGCCGGACTTGCTCAACTCCACGGCTTGCTTTTCGCGGCCAAAAGGGTAGGCCTCCGAAGCCTGGGCGATCATCCCGTAGGCCAGGGCACGGTCTGCCAGGAAAGGGGCCACCTCTTCGTTAAATGTGCGAATGCGCGATTTGTTCAGTCGCATCCGGCCGTCGCCGTCATCCACGGGAATGAGGGTCAGCCGGTCGGCGCCGGCCTGGTGTGCGATCTCCGGTAACCCGCCGGCGTCCTGAAAGTTTCGCCGCGTGACCACGAAGTTGATGCGGATGTGCAGCTTGCGCCGGCCATGTTTGGCTGCACGTCGCAGATTGCGGATGCCGCGAATGGTGCGCTTCCAGTTGCCCTTCCCACGCAAGTCGTCGTGGACAGCCGGCGTGGCCCCGTCCAGAGAGATGCTGACGTTGTGTACGCCACTCTCCACCAATGCCGCGGCCCGTTCCGGCGTCAACATCGTGCCGTTAGTGGTCAGATTCACCTGGATTTGCCGGTCGGCGAAGGCCGCGACCACTTCGAAGATGTCAGGCCGCATGAGCACCTCGCCGCCGGAGAGGTGCACCTTTCGCGTGCCGAGCGCCGCCAGTTCGCCGGCCAGCGAGCGGATCACCGGCAAGGTCAGGCGGTTCTCCCGGCTCTGCCGCCACACGTTGCACATTTTACAGCGCAGGTTGCACAACCAGGTTAGCTTGATCTTCACGTAGATGGGTCGGAAAGGAACGGCACCTTGTACCGCCTGCCGGAAATCTGTTTCTGTGGCAAGCACCTCTGCCAGGTCCAGCATAATTGAACAGCCCCCTTCATCGTCGTCTGCCATACGATTTTGGCGTCGCCAAGTAATGGATTATTATACCCCATGCGCGTTGCAGATGCAAAAAAGTATGGGACTCTTGTCTTAACGACAACAATCGCTTTTTGTGGTACAATATCGGTGAGGGATTCTCCAAATGGAAGCGGTGTAGGAGTGCAGGGCATGACACGAACGTACGCGAGAATCGGCTTGTTGCTCATGATTTTGGCAACGCTGGCCGGGCCGTCTCTGGCCCAAACCCTTCCTGCGCGAGCGGATATGCAAACCGGGTCGACCGCCTCACCGACACCATCGGGCGCCTGCCGCTACGACCTGCAACCCGACGGCGTCATTGACATCACGGACATCATGCAGGACGTCGCGCACTGGGGCAGCAAAGTAGGCGATGATTCCTACGACCCGACCTACGATTTCGACCTGAATGGCGCGATTGATATTGTGGATGTGATGACCGTTGCGGCCCATTGGGGCGAATCGTGCGTCATTACGGCCACACCCACCACCACGCCAACGCCCACAGCAACGCCATCCGGCAGCGGTCGCAGTTGGCCCGATACGACAGCCGGTGTCCATGTGTTCAACGATCAATTGACCGAGGGAATGTCCAACGCTCAGGTGCAATTTGCGGCGACACATTACGCCGGCACACAAAAGATGGTCCGGTCCGAAGCGGACCGCTTGCGCGCTTACAACCCGAATTTCTTGATCCTCCACTACCGGTTGGGATTGGGTCTGGGCTATCGTGCCATCCAAAACGGCTGCCAGCCGACCGGTTCGGAACTCCGCATTGTGGAAGGAAACCAGTGGGTCGTGGAGTGGCCCGGAGACAACGTCGTACAGTCAAACTGGTTCTTCCCCTGGAACGAGCAGCCGCGTGTGCTGAACTGCGATTGGGGCTGGTACGTTATGGAGCTGAACGATCCCGGCTGGCGCAGCTACTGGATCGGCGAGGTGTTACGCCAACTGGCGGCCAACGACGATGATGGCCTCTTCGCCGATAGTTTCAGCGTGCCCAATTATTTCGGCGCGTACAGTTTCGACCCGGCCCTCCCGCCGATTGACAGCGAATTTGAAAATGCCTGGGGCCGGCGAATCGAAGACTTTACGGCCTTTGTCGTCGGCCAGTTTGGGGGCCGCTACGCCTTCATTCCCAACGTCGGGACGTGGGTCACCACCCGCAATCCCACCGATTACAGCGGAACCGACGGGGTGATGATCGAAGGGTTCGGCTACGACGCCTGGGCCGCCTTCAGCGCAGACGATTGGCGGTTACAACTGAATCGCGTTTTGAGCCTGGTTCGCCAGAACAAGATCATCCTGGCCCAATCGTACCGCACCGACAACAGCACCACCCGCATGTTCACCCTCGGCAGCTACTTGCTCATCAAGGGATCGCGCACATTCGTCAACCTGGACACGGGGCTCGATCCGGAATGGTGGCCGGAATACGAAATCCCCATCGGCTCGTACAGTGGGGCGATCCCCGCGAGTCTGGACGACCTCTATAACGCCGGCTGGGGCGTATATGCACGCTCCTACAGCAACGGGATGGTGCTTGTCAATCCCGGCCCCGGCTCGAAAACGGTCAACCTGGGCGGCACATTTTACCAGGCCGAGCCTTCCGGCGGCGGAGACATCCCCGGCGACGGGCAAGAGCCGCCCGGCTGGACCGTGACCTACACACCGGTTACGCAAGTATCGCTGCCGGCGGGGTCGGCCGCAGTCCTGCTCTCATCGCCGCCAGGATGATTGCTCGTCCCGGCAACGGCGCCACCGGCCATGACAAACCCAACCTCCCACCGCAGAGACGCGGAGAAGGGGGAGTAAGCACGGTTCTCTCTGTGGTGAGTTCAACAAGCCCTAACCCGGACAGGCCGGACCCAAACAGGCGGTACTAACGACATAAGAACAGGAGACAGCATGGGCGATTGCCCACCACGAAGAATGAAAACAGGACACAGAT
>CAYWAK010000028.1:0-19118 GCA_964455755.1 uncultured Ardenticatenales bacterium
GCAGCCTGGAAAGGCTACTCCACGTGTGGCTTTTGCTCCAATGCGTAATTACATTGTACCCACATTTCGGGGAAGTGCAAATCGAGCATGATTCCGTCAGTTCGCCGATTTGCGTCTGGCCTCGAAGAAAATGTATGGCCCTTCGTCGGGCGGACTCGCCTCGTAGTAAGGCCTCAGCCACTGTTCCATGAGCTGCAACGTTATGGGATTGTGCCACAGCACCCACTTTCCTGTCAACTTGCGACTGATCAAATTGGGAAGGCCCAGGTAGTGGGCCAGGTCGAATGCGCGGTGGCCGGCCGGCGTCATGTAATACTGCCAGCGGGTGACCTCGAATCCCAGCCGGTCGAGTCGCGCCAGCCATACGTCCGGCGGATCGGTGTGGAAGTGCGCGGAGTGGGTGTTGAACCAGCCGCCGTAGCGCTCGGCCAGCCCGTGTAGTCCCGCGCGACGCAGCAGCGTGCTGCCCAGCAACATGCCGGCGAAGCGGTCGCTCGGCACACCGAAGAGGAATCGTCCCCCTGGCCGCAGGACGCGATGTACTTCGGCCAGCGTGCCTTCCAAATCGGGGATATGTTCGACGACACAGTTGCTGACCACGGTGGCGAAGCTGGCCTCGGCGAAGGGCATGGCCGGCGCGCTGCTCACCAGCAGGTGATGGTAGACACCACGGGTCGCCGCTTCACGCACAGACAGCTCGTCCAGGTCGAAGCCGGCGAAGAGGGGCGCGCGGAAGGCCATGCTCGCGAAGTGGCCGTCGCCGCAGCCCAGGTCGAGCACCGGCGTTTCTAGCGGGCCGGCCTGCTCGAACAGCCGGCACTCGATGCCCCGCAGCAGCGCGCGGAAAGCGGGCACTTCACGCAGGTGGAGGGTTAGATAGTCCATTGGAGAAGATGATCGCCTAACGTCTCTTGCCTCGCCCGGATGAGCGAAACGCCCAAGCCAGCCCGGCCAGTGCGGCCAGCCCGGTCAGCGCTTTGGCCGGCCCCCACAACCGCCCCTCGAGGGCTACGCGGGAGATCTTATCTGCGAACAGGGCCTCATAATCCTCGGCGGTACGCTCGGTGCTGAAATGACCGGACACCTCGCTTCGCGGTCTGACGAAGTCCGCGCGATGACGAATCACGTCTACAACCGCTTCGGCGATGGCCTGCGGGTCACGAATGGGGACGATACGGCCCATGCCGGTCGTGCGCACCGACACGCGAACCCCCGGCAAGTCGCTGGCCACCACCGGCGTACCGCAGAGCATGGCCTCGACTTGTACCAGCCCGAAGCTCTCCGTCGAGTTGATGCTCGGCAGGATCGTGCAGTCACAGGCAGCGTAGAAATCGGCCATCTCCTCCGGAGCCAGTGTGCCCAAGAACGTCCAGTGATCGGCATAGCGCTCCAAGAGAGGTTGCAGCCGGCGGTAGTAGTCTTCCTCGCCTAGCACGTGCCGGTAGGGGCCGGCGAAGAGGACTTGCAGGTCGGGCAACTCTTCCAGCATGAGGGGCAGCGCCTCCAGGACGTATTCCACCCCCTTCTCGGCAGCCAGCCGGGCGGCAAAGCCGAGTACCGGTTTGCCTTCCAGGTCAAAGCGTTGGCGAAAAGCGGTCACACGTGCTTCTGGCGGCTGGGGCATATCCACCGGCGGGGGAATCACCCGGCGCTTGCCGGGGAACTGGGAGAGGAAGGGCGAGTGCGTGGCATAGTCTTCGGTGTATGCCACCACCGCGTCGGACCACAGGCCGGCAAGCGAGTTCATGACAAAGACGACCTGGTCCACAAGACGGTTGAAGCCACCCGGCGGCAAATGCAAATCGCAGTGATAGGTCAGGGCAACCGGCCGGCGCGCAACATAGCGACCGAGGAAGGCCAGTAGACCGGCTTCGAACTGCGGCAGATGGATACTCACCACATCGTGTTCCGCGATCAAGCGCGTGGCCAGAGGAGCGAAGGTGGGCATGATCACCCCCTTGCTGATGCGGAACAGCACCGGGGCACGTACCACGCGCACCCCATCTATCCACTCTTCGCGGGGCAGTCCGGGATCGTAGTGTGAGGTAAGCACAGTCACCACATGACCGCGAGCGGCCAACGCCTCGGCCAGACGCTGCACATAGATGGTCAGGCCACTGACGTGAGGGCGGTAGTACGTGAGGGCGAAGAGGATTCTCATTCTTGCGTGCCCTGCACAAACAAGTGCTTGTTTTCGAAAACCCAATCGTAGAGCCGGCGTACGCCCTCTCCCACAGGAACGCGCGGACGCCATTCCAGCTCTCGCGCGGCCTTGCGAATGTCCGAAACGTAGACCCGCTGGTCGCCGGGCCGCCAGTCGTTATACGAGACGGAGATGTGCCGGCCCATGAATCGCTCCAGCAGTGGGCCAAATTCGGCCCACACGGCCATCACGTTCTCGGCGCCCCCTCCAATATTGTAAACCTGCCCGGCAGCGTCATCCACGTGTTCGACCGCTGCGTCGTACGCGTCGAGCAGGTCTTCGATGAAGAGGACGTCGCGGACTTGCTTGCCGTCGCCGTAGATCGTGATGGGCCGGCCCAACACGGCCGCAATGATGAACCAGGCCACCCACCCCTGGTCTTCGACGCCAAACTGGCGGTAGCCATAGATGCACGACTGGCGCATGACCACGCTGCGCAGACCGTAGATGCGGGCGTAGTCGCGCACGTACTGATCGCCAGCTCCTTTGGAACAACCGTACGGGGAGTGAAAATCGAGCGGTTGGGTTTCCGGCACACCCATGGGCAGGTCGGCGTAGCGGTAGCGGGTTTCGTCCTCTGCGATGCGGACTTCTTCCATGCCGCCATAGACTTTGTTCGTCGAGGCGAAGAGAAAGATGGGGTCGTTTCCGGCGTTGCGCGCCGCTTCCAGCGCATTGAACGTGCCCAACGCGTTGGCCATGAAATCGGAGCGCGGGTCGGTCACCGACGTGGTCACCGCTACCTGCCCGGCCAGGTGATAGACGACCTCCGCGCCTTCCGCGGCTTGCAAGAGGGCCGGGTAATCTTCCAGATCGGCGTGCACAAACAGGAACCCGTCCTCGCCGAAATCCTCACGCAGCCAGGCCAGGTTCAAGTCGGTGCCGCGGCGCGACAAGTTGTCGAAGATGGTGACATCGTCGCCCCGGCCGATGAGCCGGTGGGCCAGATTCACGCCGATGAAGCCGGCCCCGCCGGTGATCAATACTTTTCGTTGTGACATTGTAGACTCCTTGTAGGTGTTCCCTCGCGTTTTGTGTCTACACGTTTCACATCATTCGCCTCACACGCTCGTATCATAGCACAGAAAACGGAGATGTGCAATCAGCTCTGTCACGGATCGCCCGCTTCCATGCGCAAGGCCTGCTCCCATTCGGCCGGCGTGTTGACGTTGAAGAACGACTGCCGGCGGGGATCGAAGCGGGCAATCTCGTCCGGCTCTATGTAGCGCACGCGCACAGCGGCGAGGAAGGCGATCACGCGCAGGTCATCCGTGTCGATCAGTTTCTCGATCACCGGCAAGCAGGTCCGCCGGTAGGCCGCGTGCAAGGGATGCAGTCCTTTCGTCTTGGCGGTCGGCCCGGCGGGGGGGCGGGCGTGCAGGCCACGCGGCGCGGCAGACACGGCTGTGTGCGGGATAACTACGTCGTATTCCGCAGATTCGGCCAGCATGAACCGCAGCAAATCCGGCTTCAAGAAGGGCATGTCGCAGGCGACGACGATGGCCAGGTCGTGCCGGGCGGCCTGTAAGCCGGAGTAGATGCCGACGAGCGGCCCCCGGCCACGCACGACGTCCGGCACCAAACGGGCCGGTAGATGGGCATACTGCTGCGGGCTGTTGGTGACGATGATTGTCTCCTCTGCCACTTGCTGCACGCGCTCCAGCACGCGCTCGATGAGCGGCCGGCCCCCCACTTCGACGAAGGCTTTGTCCCGACCCATGCGGGTGCTCTTCCCGCCGGCGAGTATGATTCCGCTGGCCGGTAAGCTTGTTTGGCTTTTCATGCGTTTCTGCTTCCGGGCATCATCCTTCATTGCAGCGCTGTCCAATCTCTATCCCAGCCTCCGGGCGGAAAGCAATCCCGGCTGTTCGCCTCGTAACATCAAATTCACCAGCCGTTCGGCGGCGACAATGCCCAACCCCAAACCGTGACCGGTAAAGCCCACGGCAAAGAAAACGCGCGGTTCACGTGGCAGGCTGCCGACCAAGGGCAAGCCGTCTTGCGAAAAGCCCATCACCCCGGCCCACCGATGGGTGATCGAGCCCTGCGCTTCCGGAAAGTGGTGGGCCAGGAAAGATTCCAGCCCCGCCTGGATCGGGCCGGTTGTTTCGTCGCTGTAGCCAACCTCTTCCGCACGGTAGTTCTGTCGCCAACCGCCGAGAAGCAACCGTCCGTCCGGGAGCTGCCGGAAGTACTCGTAGCCGTGATCGGCGTAGCCCGGACGCACGAGCAATGGTGGCAAGGGCGCAGTAGCAAGCACCTGGCCCCGCGTGGGATACACTTTGCCGGCGAAGTACGGATCAAGCAATGGAGCATAGGCATTCACGGCCAACACCACCGTCTGGCACCGTATCGTTGCCTGGCGCGCGTACACAATCATGCCCTCGCTATCGCGGTCGAAGGCGCGCACCTCACAGCCGGTGAGCAGTTCGGCCTGCGCGCTGCGCCGCAGGGTTGTGGTGAAGGCAACCGGATCTATGGCCGCATCGTCCGGCTGCAGCAACGCAGCCCGGAAGTCACGCCCCAGCGGGTCGCGTGGTTCGAACGACGCGGGGAAGCCATCTTCCGCCAGCAGGCGCGCCGACTCACGCAGATCACTCACCTCCGGTTCGCTCACGGCCAGGAGCAGGCTGCCGGTTCGTTCCACCGGCACATCCAGCCGTGCGGCCCAATCGAGCAACCGCCGGCGATTCTCTACGGTCAGCCGCCAGGCTTCGCGGGCACGATCACGCCCGTACGTCTGCACCGCGCGGTTGTAGTGTTCTGCCAGGCCGGTGAGAACCATGCCGGCATTGCGCCCGGTCGCCCCGGCGGCCACGTGTCGCGCTTCCAGCAGCACCACGTTCAGGCCCTCGTCGCCGAGCAAGCGGGCCAGTGTGCATCCCACAATGCCGGCACCAACGACCGCCACGTCGCACGTGCGCTGCAGACTGTCTGCTTCGTCCTGCCAAATGGATACGGTCATGACCCTCTGCACCTTACCGTGACAGGCGAAGATGTGCTGCGTATTGCGCAGCGTGTACCGCCTATTCGACTCTTTCTGCTCCGTTCAAGGTTCATCATTTATCCTTGTCAATGCGCACGTAGTCTACCTCCATCCATTGCTCCTGCGGCACATCGAGCAGGCCGAAGGCAAATTCGCCGGCGGGAGTGAAGCGGGCCCACTGGTTGTCCATCCAGGCAACGAAGCCCAGGGGGACGGTTGGCGGGTTTTCCGCGCGAAGGACCTCACGGTCACCCACCCAAAAGCGGACCTCATGCGCCGACCAGTGCAGGCGATACACCTGCCAGTCGGCCGGCGACACGTCCTCCAGGACGCATTCGGCGGCCCGTACCTGGGTGCGCGCCGCGCGCTGGGCCACCCGACCGAGTCCCGGCAGCCGCAGAATCGACTCCCCCAGGCGAACGATCCAGCCGGGTGGATTGCCTCCGTTAAGCATGGCCGCTTTCCATCCCCACCCCGGCACGTTGGGCACGAGACGCATGTCCGAGGGGGGCGAGGCGAAAAAGAACCAGACGTTATTTGGCGCTGAGGTGGTTGCTCCCTGCTGCGTGAAGGGATCGTTCCAGAAGCCGAAGCCGGCCGTACCCCGCAATTGCTCCGCCGGATGGGACATGCGCGCGCGCACCTCCAGTCTTACGGGCGGTCGCCAGGGGTATGACCGCAGCGCAAGGCCGTGGTAATCGTCAATTTGCGCGTCGGACAGGCCGGTCGAGCGTGCCCCGTCCACGACAAAACGCATCGTGCCCGGCATACGCTCTAGCCGGGCGTGCCCCGTCGCAAAGCGTACCCAGCGGGGCAGCGAGCCATCCTCAAATCGTTCCACGACTTGGTTGGTCAATCTTCCCTCTTCACACCAACAAGCAGCCCCTCCAGCAGGTTGAACTTGAGCGCTCCCTCTTCCAGACGGGGTTGCAACGAAGCGCGTGCTGCCGGCGGTGCACGGTCCAACATCGCTCGCAAGTGGGCCTGTCCCTCTTCGGAAACGCCCATGCGCCAGGCCCAGGCCACAAAGTCCATCGTTTTCGGTTCCACTTCGGTGTGGGTGACCCGCACGCCTACCTCTTCCAAGAACTGTCTGAGAGCGGAGAGGGGATGTTCGCGAAAATGGGAGGGGTCGCGGTAATCCTCGAAGGCATTGATGAACGCGCCGGCCTCTTCGTCCTCCGGCACCACGTTATCCACCAGCCCGACCGATCCGCCGGGACGGCACACCCGCGTCATTTCGGCGACCGCCTGCCGCGGGTGTGGAAAGTGGTGCAGGCCCAACCGGCAGGTGACCAAGTCGAAGGTGGCATCGGGAAAGGGCAACCGCTCCGCATCGGCTGCAGCCAGCAACGGCACTACCAGCCCGCGCGATTCGGCCAGCGCGCGCGCTTCCGGCAGGGCCTCAGTCGTCAGATCGGTGGCCACGACGCGGAGCACGTGTGGCACAAAGGTCAAGGCGGTGTGCCCGGTGGCGGTGGCGATGTCCAGCACCAAATCGGTCTCCCTGGGCTGAAGAAATTCCACCAGGCGAACCAGACTGGCCCCGCGTGCATGAACCGGACTGTCTACATATCTCCCGACGTAGCGCCCAAATTGATCCTGCACCCGTGACTTGACGTTCATGGCATCACCAACCGGTAAGATCTCCAGGACGCGGCCGGCACCGGTAGCCCTTTGGCTACGCGCATAAACGGGGACACGTCGTGCTGCACCGCGTCCTGCCAGGTAAAGCGGTCGGCAATGGTCTGGTCGCCATGTACTTCGTGCATCGCCTGATACCAGGTCATGTTGTCCATGTTCTGAAAGTGCCAGTATTCCATAGCGGTCTTGTCTTCCTTCCAACTGAACGTCTCATCTTCATACGAAGAGATGGCTGTCCAGCCATAATCTTCGGCCAGCCGCCCAAAGTTCACGTAGTAGCCAATGGTGGCTGATTGGGGATGTCCGCCTTCTCCGGGTGCATCCTCCCAGCGCGCCTTGTAGGAGAGGTCCCACGGCGCGTCGGTGAGCGGTTCGCCGCACGAGCCATCCTGGTGGGCACAGCGCAGATAGACCTGCCAGAACGTTTCGGTGCGTCGGGCATCGCGCACCACTTCCATCATGGGGTGACCGGAGCGGCGGTCGAGGTCCACCAGCGTATCAATGGCCCGGCCTGCTTTGTGCCAGCTCAGATAGTCGGAGCCGTCGCTATCGAAGTCGAGGGGGCGATAGGCATCGCTCAGGCGCGCCAGAAAATCATAGCCCACCTCGTCCTTCACGCGGGCACGCAACGCGCGAAAGCTATCGTCAACGCGCGTGCTCAACCGGGCGCTGTTGGTATCCACATCGGCCAGCTCGACCAGGCGATACGGCGGGCCGTCCCCCGTCTGCCGTTCTGCGTTTTCGTGGAAAAGGGGCTGCGGCGTTGCGCGGGTGGGCAATGTCAACAGATCGGTCCCGGCGATGGCCTGCGGGCTGTTCGCCAGGGCGCGGTAGTCGGCATCAGGCGGCGTCATTCGTTGCGGCGTGGCCTGGGGATCGCGCAAATTCACGGCGTAGAGTGGACGCCTGCCGGTGCGCGGCGAGACGAACCAGAGCCACTGCCCATCGGGTGACCAGGCCGGCGACTCGTCGTAGCCGGACCAGGAGATACGACGCGGCTCCTCATCCTTGTGCAACGGAAAGGGCATCACGTACACCGCACGCTCTCCCTCGCGGTCGGAGACGAAGGCCAGCCAACGTCCATCGGGGGACCAAACAGGGCGCTCATCCTGAGCCGGATTGCGGGTCAGGTTAATGAGAATTGTGCCATCCGGCCGCATCACATACACCTCGCGGTTGCGGTCACGCCAGCTTGTGAAGGCAATCCACTCTCCATCAGGCGACCAGGCCGGCGCATAGTCGTGGGCCGACGATTTTTCGGTGAGATCGCGCAGTTGGCCGGTCTGCAAGTCGGCGACGAAGATGTCCAGGTCTTTCTCGCGGCTGGATTCGAAGGCCAGGTAGCGACCGTCGGGTGACCAGGTGGGATGAGCGTCGTAATGGGGGTTGTTCGTGATCCGCCGATTCTTTCCGGTGGTCATGTCCAGGACGTAGACATCCCAGTTGCGTTGGCGGCGCGAGGCATAGGCCAGTCGCCGGCCATCGGACGACCAGGCGGGGTCGCGGTCGTCGCCGGTGGGCGCGGTGAGCACGTAGCTGTGGCCGGCCGGGTCGCGCATCACGATGTCGTCCTGGCCGCCACGGTGTTGCACAGTCGTCAACCAGCCTTCCGGGGCCGGCGGGCCGGCGTGGGTGACGGACACGGAAAAGAGCATGAACGCAACAAGAATCGCGATTTTTGTACGCAGCCGGTTATCGGTCATCGGTTTTCAGAAGTCAGTTTGCCGAAAAACATCAAACGTGAAGCGCAGCCGGCACTCCACGCAGCACGGAGTATAGCGGAAAAGGGGGAAATCGGCAAGCACGGGAGTTGGAGAGCGGTCGTTCTTGGGGAACGCAGGTGAATCAGAAATTACGCAGCCAAGCGGGCCTTCACCTGCTCGTACCATTCGGTCGCGGACATTCCGGTCTCGAAGTTGTGGAACACCAGGCGGTAGGCCTTTGTACTGCCCAACCGCGCCACGACGCTGAGGCTGTTCGCCGGCGAAGGTAACGCCACATCGAGGCTGTCCTCATCCCAGAGGGCATCAGCTTCCGCCGGCAGACCCGTGAAGACGTGAATCACATCTTCAAACGGGATGGTCACATAAACCCGCAAGGGATCATCGAGATACACGGTCAGATGGGTATCGCTCAGACCCAGCACCACCGGTTGGGAAGGGCGCAGGTAGGTTTTCATGTAGGGGATACCGCCGGCCTGATGGGCCATTCCCATCATCACACAGCCCAATTCGCGGCAGACATGCTCGCGTTCGGCAGCGACCTGTTTGCCGAGCCGCTGCTCCCAGCGTTGCAGCAGAAAGGCAACGGCCACCCCGGCTGCGCTGCCGATCAGTAATTGCGGTCGCGATTGCAAAAAGGCGAAGGCGGCCAGGGCCACACTCCCCAGAAGCAACCCGTCCGCCGCACGCTGGTAGAGGCGCGCCGGTGGATTGGCGGGCCAACGCAAGGTTGTCTCCGCAGGCTGGCCGTACATTTCTTTCACCCGACTCTCGTCACCCATCAGGCCGCACCCAGAAGAACCATCAGCTTGAGGCGTGATTTCGGTCCGTTGAGGCCGTCGGCAAAGGTGACGCCCGCGGCCTCCAGATCTCGGTAAGCGCCGGGGAAGCCGTAGGTATCGTAGACGAGGCCGGCCGCGCAGCGCGAGGCAATGACCACGGCGATGCCCTCTTGTACCGCTTCCCGGATGGCCGGCATCCACCAGGGGGGCACGCGGCCTCCACCCATCGCTTCGATCACGATTCCGCGCACGGAGCGGGCGATCAAGTGCCTGAGGTACCCCTCGTCCATCCCGGCGGCCAGCTTGATCAGATGCACATCCGGTTCGAGACGCTGCGCCGGTAGCACTTCGCGTGCCATCCGCCGGTTGAAGATCACGCGCGTCCCCTCGATGTGCCCGATTGGCCCCCAGCCCGGCGATTGGAAGGCGTTCAGGGCGAGGGTGTGCATCTTGCTCGCGTAACGCGCGGCATGGATTTCGCCGTTCATGACGATCACGGCCCCTTGCTCCCGCGCCTCCGGGCAAAGGGCCACGCGGGTTGCAGCGAGCAGATTGGCCGCCCCGTCGTAACCCGCTTCGGAAGTGTGGCGCATCGCGCCGGTGAGGACGATGGGGCAGCTTGCCGGCAGCGTCAGATCCAGCAGATAGGCCGTTTCCTCCATCGTGTCGGTGCCGTGCGTGATAATGACGCCACGCACATCGGGCCGGCCGGCCCAATCGCCGGCCGTACACCGCAGTTGCCACAAATCGTCCAGGGTCAGGTGGGTGCTGGGCACGTTGCAAAACTCGGCCACGCGCCATTCGAAGCCGGTTTGGATGTCTGCCGGTAAGAAGGCCTGCAGGTCGGCCGCCCCCAGCGATGGCACTGCGCCTTCCTCGTCCGGTTTCACGCGCATGGCGATTGTGCCGCCGGTGGTAATCAGGACGAGCTTGCCGGTCATTTGGCCATGCGCACCGCTTCGTCGAGCTTTAGCGAAACGACGCGGGATGCTCCCGTATCACCGAGAGAAATGCCGTAGATTGTGTCCGCGGCCTCGATTGTACCACGATTGTGTGTGATGACAATGAATTGGGTAGAGTGGGAAAGATCAACCAGCGTTTCCCGAAAGCGGCCGACATTTGACTCGTCGAGCATGGCATCCACTTCGTCGAGGAGGCAGAAAGGGGTGGGGCTGATGTCCAGGAGCGCAAAAATCAGGGCTGCCGCCGTCAACGATCGCTCGCCACCGGAGAGAAGGGAGATCAACTGTTGCCGTTTTCCCGGAACGCGCGCCATGATGTCTATTCCCGTGTTTGTCAAGTCGTCAGGGTCGGTCAAAATGAGGTGCGCTTCTCCCCCGTTGAACAGGCGGGTGAAGTAGCTTTTGAAGGCCTCTGCAATGGCCTCAAACGTCGTTCGGAACCGTTCGCGCATGACCTCATCCAGTTCTGCGGAAATCTGGCGCAGGTCCTGGGCCGCTTTGGTCAGGTCATCAGACTGTGTTTTCAGAAAGTTGTGCCGTTCATTGAGCTCGGCATATTCCTTGGGCGCATCGGGATTGATAGCACCCATGCGACCCAGGCGGCTCCGCAAGCGCTGCACATCCTTTTCCAATCCATCCGGCAAGACGGAGACGGATGGAAGGGAAGTGACCAACGATTCCAACGGGAGAAAAGATTGATGGGGCAACCCTTCGGGCGGTTCTTCCGGTTCTACCAGTCCCAAATCCTGAATCATCTGTTTGCCGAGGTGCTCCAGCGCGTCCTTATCCTGTGTGTGCCCAAGTTCGATTTGGTGTGTCGTTTCCTGGCACACACGCAGGCGCTCGCGGGACGCCGAGACCTTTTCTTCCAGGATAACGAAGTCGTCCTCCAGGTCGTGCAACTCCACCAGTGCCGGCTTGACGCGACCGGCCAGCGATTGCAACGTCGTACGAGATTCCAAGAGGAGCGCTTCCGAATTCTGCATGCTGGATTGCAAATCTTCGGTTTGAGCGTGCAGTTGTGCCTGTTTTTCTTTTCGTCGGGCCAGTTGTTGGGTTGTTCTGTCGATGGTTTGGTGCTGATCGCGCAAAAGTGTGTGATGAGTCTGTATTTGCTCGCCAAGCAGGGCCAGCAACGTTCGTGCCTGAGCCACTTCTTCTTGAGCCTGTTCCACACGGGTGCCGGCCTGTTGCTCCTCCAACTCTGCGTGACGTTGTTGCAGCTCGCGTTGCTCGCCGCGCAAGCGAACGAGTATCTGTTCAGCCGTCTTTTGCTTCCGTACCAGGTTCGCGAGTTCCTTTTCGGCCTTTTCCCTGAGTTCCCCGCGCCATTCAAGTTCCTGTGTCACCCGTTCCCGCTCGCGTTCGGCCTTTTCCAGGTTCTGGCGGAGCGAATTCCACTCTTTTTCAAGCGCAGCCCGTTGACCGGCCAAGGTAGCCAATTGCGTTGAAAGGCCCTGTTCCCTGCGCGCCGTTTCTTCAAGGCGCTGCTGACTCTGGTGCCGCCGCTTCTGGAGAGTCTCGATCTGTTCTGCCAGCGGATACCATTCACGCTCCATGGCCAGAATATTCGTGGCCGCCTGATCGCCGCTACCGGCGACCAACGTGCCGTTCGAACCAATCCGTTCGCCGGCGATGGTCACGACGGCCAGATCACCGGCCTGCCGATACTGTCGAGCCGTGTCCCAGTGATCCACAACCAGCACGACGCCCAGCAAAGCGTGGATAATTGCCGCATGTTCCGGACGATATTCGACCAAATCTTCGGCCAGGCCCAGCAGACCGGGCTTCTTGGGCACCTGGTAGCGGGGTGGGGCAGGCAGTTGATCGGCGATCAGCAGTTGGGCTCGGCCGGCATTTGCCTGCTGGAGCCAAAGCAGGGCTTTCTCGGCATTGTCCCAGGTGTCAAACACGATGGCCTGGGCTTTGTCGCCCAGGGCGGCCTGGATAGCCGGCTCGGCTTGCTCGTGCGCGCGGAAGAGGCGCGCGACGGGACCGATAAATCCCTTGAACCCTTCGCTATCGGTTGCACGCAGGAGCGCTTGCACACCCGAATCGAAGCCCGCACCCTCTTTCCGAAGGCGGCTGAGCAAATCGTAGCGAGCCTGGAGTGCGCGCAGTTCAGAGACGACCTCCTGTAATTGCGACTCCAAAGCTTTCTTTTTGCGCTGAACAGCCCGCAGGACAGCTTCTTTTTCCGCATGTTGTGTGGAAAGCGCGGACATTTGCTGTGCCAACTTGGCCGCTTCGGCGCGCATGGTCACCATCTGCTCGGCGATGGCGGTTGTCTTCTCCTCTTGCTCCTGGATGATTCGTTGGTGTTCTGTGCGATCCTTTTCAACTTCCTTTCGCCGGGAAAGAAGCTGGGCCAAGTCGCGATCGGTCTTGGTTAGACGCGCGGCCAACTGAGCGCGCTCACGGCGCAACTGAGCAAGCGATTCCTTCAGGCTGCGCGTCCGCTTTTCGGCCTCGGCCAAATTGGCTTCCCGCTCCGCGAGGGTGGATTTCTGGGTCTCCATCCGTTCTGTCAGATTGGCGAGCTCTCGTTCCAGCTCTGCAATTCGCGCTTGCTGCGCCTGCATGTCCTCTTGCAGCGCGACGATTTCGGTGGTCAACTCGTCCTGACGTTGCGACGCCAGTCGAGATCGTTCCTGCATGACCGAAAGCTCGCGGTTGTGATTCTCGAGGGATTCACGAAGCTGTGTCTGGGCCGCCCGGTCAGCTTCAAGCTTTTGGCGGAGGGCTGCCTGTGTCTTCCGAATATCTGCTAGCTGGCTCTCTGCCTCGGCAAGCGCCGCTGCAGATTCGCCTTCCGCGGTGCGCTCCTGGCGCAACTGCGCTTCGGAGTTGTGAATCCTGCGATTAACCTGATGCCAGCGATAGCCGTACCACAGGTGCAGGCGGTCACGAAGTTGCTCATCCAGTTGGCCGTACTCTTCGGCGCGCTCCGCCTGTCGCCGGAGCCGGCCCAGCCGGGGGGCAATCTCGTGGATGATGTCCAGCGTGCGTTGCAGGTTCTCTTCGGTTTTGGCCAGTTTGCGAAGAGCGGCGTCCCGTTTCGCCTGGTACACGGCCAGGCCGGCAGCATCTTCAAAGAGGCTGCGGCGCTGGACGGGCTGCAATGAGAGTGCGGCGTCTACCATCCCTTGGCCAATCACCGTGTATGTGTTGCTACTTAGCCCCCCCTGACCCAAGAGATGCGTGATGTCTTGCAGACGGACTCTGGTGTCATTCAGCAGATACTCATTTTCTCCAGAGCGGTATGCGCGACGCGTTATGGTTACTTCGGCGAAATCAATGGGGAGCCAATTGTTGCTGTTATCGAGGGTCATGGAGACTTGGGCCATTCCGACCTGACCACGCCGGTCGGTTCCCGCGAAAATCAGATCTTCGGTGCGCCGCGCCCGCAACGATTTCTGTCGTTGTTCACCCAGCACCCACCGCACAGCGTCCGCGATGTTGCTTTTGCCACTGCCATTGGGTCCAACGATAGCCGTTATGCCACCATTGAAGGCAAAGTCCGTCCGGTTGGCGAAGCTTTTGTAGCCCTGTAATTCAATCTTTCTCAGGTGCAAAGGAGTACCTCGAAACAGTTTTCCATTTCAACTAATTGTTATAATTATACACTGCTTTTTGTAATGTGTCAACGTTCACGCACCAGAAAACTATATTTGGCAAAAGCGTGACGCCGTGGTAAAATTGGCTCCAGGCCCTGAAACTTGGAAAGGACAAAAACTCTTGGCTTTCAAGCGAACGATACCGATTCTATTTCTGTTGACCCTGGTGACCAGCGCTTGCTACTGGCAACCCGTTCCCGCGCCAACGATCCATCCGGTCGTGGATGTTACGCCGACGGCAGCCGCGCCGGCGCCCACGGCCGTGCCCACCTCGCAACCTGACCGCGGTACGATAACGGGCGCGCTCAACCGGGAAAACAAACCAGAGGTTTCAATCACGGACGCGGACCTATTCCTGGCCGAGATATTGTCTGGCGGGGGCGGCCCCCTTTCTGTCGCCGCCCTGGACATGAACACCGCGCCCAAAGCGAAAACAGGGACGGACGGGCACTTTGTCTTCGTGGATGTGACCCCTGGCACCTACACATTGGTGATCCGCACACCCCTTGGCGCAATGCTCATCCCGGATCCGGACAGTGGACACGATCTCCTGATTACCGTACAGGCGGACAAAACCATAGACCTGGGACAATTGTATGTCGACCTGCCCTATTGAGGGATTGTGCGTACTCGCTTTGCCCAACCAACCTACATCCTGATTTCGTTTTTCTTGGGAGCATTGCTCCTTCTTTCATGTGCGCCCTATCGTCTGCGGCTCGACAGGGAACAGCCGCTTTCCACAAACGCGACCCCGGCCCTTAGCAACGGCGACCCGCTTGCCCAGTCGTTCGTCGCGGATCACGACCGCCTTCGCGCCGTGCAAATCATGCCGGCCAGCCTGCCCGCGACATACGCCCCCTATCCAGGCCCGGCAATCACCCTGACCCTGCGGCAAGACACACCGGCGGCCACGATTGTCGCCACGGACACCGCCGCTCTGGCCGATCTGCGCGCCAACGAATTCTACCAGTTCTCCTTCCCGCTACAAGCAAACTCGCGTGGAAAACGCTATCTGCTGGAGGCAACCGGCAGGGAAGCGGCGCGCGTTTCCCTGCAGCAATCTGCGTTCGACGTCTTCGCCGGTGGCGAAACGTGGGTCGGCAGTGAGAAGGCTCCGGGCGACTGGACCTTCCGCACGTACTACGAAGAGGACGTCCCCATGTTGCTGCGCTACCTGGCTGACGGCGTCGCCGGCAACGGCTGGCTGGCCATCCCCCTGCTGTTGCTCCTGTTTTTGCCCGGCTTTGTGGCCTACGCCTTGATCCTGCCCGATAGGTCACCGGAAGTCCCAGAGGTTTTGGCCTTTTCCTTTGGACTGAGCCTGGCCCTGATTCCGCTGGCCTACCTCTGGGCACACGCTCTGCACCTGCAAATCAACCGGCCGCTGCTGGTCGCCGGCTTCGCGGCGCTGGCGGTCGCTGCCGTCGCCACGTTGCGGTTGCGGCGCGACCGGCACGGCTCCTGGCGACCGTCTGCCCGGACGAGCAAATCCTCCCTGCTCCTCTGGGGCTTCGTGTTGTTGCTCACCGTCGCCGTCCGTTACCTGGAAATCAGGGACATCGTGCTCCCTCTGTGGGTAGATTCGGTTTTCCACGCCAGCGTGACCCAACTCTTTTTGCAGCAAGGGGGCGTCCCGGCCACGTACCGCCCGCTAATGCCGGTTGACCATTTCGTCTATCACTTCGGCTTCCATGCGCTGGCCGCCACGTTCGCCTGGCTCACCGGATTGAGCGTGCCGCGCGTCTTGCTCGGTTTGGGGCAGACCCTGAACGCGCTGCTGATTTTGCCCGTGTACGTACTCGTGCGCCACCTCTCCGGCCGGCGGCTGGCCGGGCTGATCGCCATGCTCATCGTGGGGCTGGTCTCGCTCATGCCGGCGTATTACGTGAGCTGGGGACGCTACACACAACTGACCGGTCTGGCCCTGTTGCCGATCTGCATGGTCGCCACGCAGCAATGGCTCCAAACATCCACTCACCGCGCGCGCCACCTGACGTTGGCTGCCCTGTGTGTCGCCGGCCTGCTGTTGACCCATTACCGCGTGCTGGTCTACTACGCATTGTTCGTGTTCGCCGACCTGCTGGTGCAAACGGCGACCAAGCGCCGGCTGAGCGTCCAGTCCTGGCAGCGGGCGGCGTGGCTGGCCGTTGCCGTGGCCCTGCTTACGGCTCCCTGGCTGGTCAACCTGGGCCGGCAGATGGTTCTGCCCCTTCTGGCGAACAACCAGGGGTTGGCCAGCAGCCCAACCTACAACGCCTTTCCGTGGGAATTCGTGTGGATCCGTCACAACGGCTCGCTGATGGCGCTGGCGGCCGGCGGCATGATTTGGGCCATCCTCCGGCGCAACCGCGCCATGCTCACGGTCGTTTTGTGGGTCGGGCTGGTTGGGCTGGCGGCCAACCCCAATCTCGTGGGGCTGCGCCCGATTTGGCTGATCAACAATGCCACCGCAGTGATCAGCCTCTTCCTGCCCATGGCCATATTCGGCGGCTACCTGCTGGCCGACCTCCTGGCGATGGCACGCCGGCGGATCTCACCACGTTCGCGAGCGCTCATCGAACCGGCTGCTGCCCTGGCCATCGTGCTGGTGGGCCTCTGGGGAGCGTGGAGCCTGGTGGACGTGGTCAACCCCGTGACCGCGCTGGCTACGTCAGACGATCAGGCGGCCCTGGCCTGGGTAGACCAAACCCTGCCCCCTGATGCCCGCTTCATCATCAACACCCGCTTCTGGCAAAACGACGTTTACACAGGGAGCGATGGCGGATATTGGCTCACCCCGCTGACCGGCCGGAGCGCGCTTTTGCCCATGTCCCACTATATTTACGGGTCGCCGGACTACATTCGCCGGATCACCAGTCTGGCAAAAGAAACCGCCACGCTATCCTCGGTGGACGATGCCGGCTTCCTGGAGACGTTGCGCGCAGAAAAGGTGACGCACGTGTACGTGGGCGCCAAAGGGGGTGCACTCACCGCCGGTGCTCTCATCGCCAGCCCCCACTTCCGGCCGGTCTATCACCACGGAGCGGCGTGGGTGTTCGCCTTCATGGGATGAAGGGCTATTCTCAATTCATTCAATCTGAACGTGCGACGCACACCTGTCTGATCCCCTTGTAAGAATCCCTCTCTCCACATCGTCTGTGGTGTGTAGGCAGCAAACGAGCTGGCACAACTTCACGCAATAGCAATAATTGTCTAAAACACGGCACAAGTTTTCCACTTGCGTGGCTACCGGCCACACACCACAAAGGAGAGTAACCATGAGTATTGTAGGAGCAGTCGTAGCCGGCGTCGTCGGCACATTTGTAATGACCCTGCTGATGAAAGCAGCCCCGATGATGGGTATGCCAAAGATGGACATCATCGGCATGTTGGGTTCGATGTTCTCGGAAGATGAAGGTACGGCCACGATCATTGGCCTTGTAGTCCACTTCATGATGGGGATTGTGTTTGCCATCGTTTACGCTCTGGCATGGAGTGTGGGAATCGGCAGTGTCTCCTGGCTTTGGGGCGCTATCTTCGGCGTCATCCACGCCGTCGTCGTTATCGGCACGATGCCTATGATGATGCGTATGCACCCCCGCCCGCCCAGCATGGAAGCCGGCCCCATGACTATGGCCGGCCAGTTGATGGGCCATATCGTTTTCGGAATCGTTGTCGCCTTGACATACGCCGCATTCTAGTCTGATCGAGGCTGAAGGGAGGCCCTTGCTCGTTCGCGTAGGCCTCCCTTCATGCCCACGCAGGCAACGGCGGAAATTAGAAGTTCAACTTCTCTGAGAAGTTGGACTTCTAAGCAAAGGATGAGATCATGTTCAGTCAAATGAAGAAACGCGTATCGTGGCGCTTCCTCGGCGTGGCAATCCCCCTCTTCCTGGCGTCATGCGCCGGTGCAATCAGCGATAACGCCGCCCGATCGCCACAACCAGACGCCGGTAAGAGCACAGCTACAATTTCCACAACAAGTGTAACCGGCTCAGGCACTGCCACACCAGGAGCAGCCGGCGGCGAGAGGGTTGTTTTGACCGAAGACGACCGCTCCAGCAGTTTGCGTTCGGCCACGCAGAGTTGGGGCACAAACTGGAACAAACACACGATTGACTACGCCGAATTGCTTTCCGGAGGGCCGCCCCGTGACGGTATTCCGTCCATTGACGAACCGAAGTTCATCGGCCAGCAAGAAGCCCGGCAGTGGCTGTCCGGAAACGAGCCGGTCATTGCCCTGGAAATCAACGGGGATGCGCGGGCCTACCCCCTGCAAATCCTTATCTGGCACGAGATTGTGAACGACACAGTGGGGGACGTGCCGGTTATCGTCACCTTTTGCCCCCTGTGTAACTCTGCCATCACCTTTGATCGCCGGCTGGACGGGAAAGTTTTCGCGTTTGGCACGTCGGGTCTGCTCCGTAATTCCGACCTGGTGATGTACGACCGCACCACCGAGAGCCTGTGGCAGCAGTTCACCGGCGAAGCCATCATCGGGGAGATGACCGGTACGCAACTCTCCTTTTTCTCTTCGAGCCTTGTCAGCTTTGCCGACTTCCAGGCGGCGTACCCCGAAGGGCGCGTTCTCTCCCGCGACACCGGATTTAACCGCAGCTATGGCCGGAACCCCTACGCCGGCTACGACACCATCGGCAGCCGACCCTTTCTTTTCGACGGCCAGGTGGATGGCCGCCTCCAGGCCATGGAACGCGTCGTCACCGTCACGTTCAATGATTCCGTAGGCAAGCAAACCGTTGACGTCGCCTACCCATACCGCGTTCTGGCGGAATCTTCCGTCATCAACGATTCGCAAGGGGGGCACGACCTCGTAGTTTTCTACACGACCGGTACGAGCAGCGCGCTGGGCGCCGGCGAGATCGCGCGCGGCGCAGACGTGGGTGCAACCGGCGTCTTCGACCCGGTTCTCGACGGCGAAAAGCTCCTCTTCGAGCAAAAAGGGGGCACGATTGCCGACACGAAAACCGGAAGCACCTGGAACGTTCTCGGACAGGCTATCGCCGGTCCCCTGAAGGGTCAGCGCCTGCAGCCCATCATTCACGGAGACCACTTCTGGTTTGCCTGGGCCGCATTCAAGCCCGACACGATCATCTACCAGCCGGCTTCTTAACCGCCAGCGTATGGCCGAGAAGTTCAACTTCTCTGAGCAGTCGCTCACGAGCGCCCGGCGCGCGCCACCAAGTATGAAAATAGGGGATGACAA
>CAYWAK010000029.1:0-16976 GCA_964455755.1 uncultured Ardenticatenales bacterium
CGCTGTTTAGGTTTACCGCTCTCAGATACACCGCAGAGACGCGGAGAACGCGGAGGAAGTCATGGAGATCAACCAGCTCAACAATAGAGGTGCATCGTGCCCTTGGACCAGGATTGTTGGAATCTGTCTATGAGGAATGTCCGCAGACGCGTCCTGGGTTTGAAAAAGGTAGGGCGCAACATGCTGCGCCCCTGCTCTGCGCCCTCTGCGTCTCAGCGGTAAACAAATACTCTGAAGAATTGAGAGAATATCTGTTTGGTAGGAAAACAAAATGGATCGTATTGCCCGGCTTGTTGTCACCGCATTAATTCTATTTTGGGTCATCGCTCTGACGAGGACTTGCGGCCTGATTGGCGCTCCACAGGCCACCGCAGATGCTACCTTGACCCCCGAGGTCACGGCTACTTTGCTCCCTACCCATACGCCGCGCCCAACACCCACAGCTACACCGGTTATGGAGATCCATGTTGTGCGGGCCGGCGAGTCATTATGGTCAATCTCTCAGCAGTACGGCGTCACCGTTGATGACCTGATCATGGCCAACGACCTTATAGACCCTAGCAATCTGCGGGTCGGAGATGAGTTGCGGATACCCCCGAAAAAATAGTAGGTATCCAGGCAGCCCCCTCTAATCCGACGCACGTTTCCGCCGATTTTTTGTGTCTGCTTCGAAGATAGACGATTGGACTCACAGATAGAAGGAAACACGGATTTCTATCCTCTGGTCTTTTATCCGTGTTCTTTTCCATCTGTGATTCTTTGTCATCCCCTATTTTCATACTTGGTGGCGCGCGCCGGGCGCTCGTGAGCGACTTCTCTGTATCACAAAGTTGCCAAGATACGAAGCGTCCAACCGCTGGAACGTTTATTGACCCTGCCGTATTATGCCTTCAGCTCACGAATGGCCTCGTGCAACGCCGGCACAACGTCGAACAAGTCGCCGACGATCCCGTAATCGGCCACCTTGAAAATCGGCGCATCCGGATCTTTGTTGATCGCCACAATCACTTTCGATGTGCGCATACCGGCCAGGTGCTGGATAGCGCCCGAAATCCCGCAGGCCACATATAGGCTGGGTGAAACGGTCTTGCCGGTCTGCCCGACCTGGTCGGAATGGGGCCGCCAACCGGCATCCACCGCCGCGCGCGAAGCGCCCACCGCCGCCCCCAACTCGTCGGCCAATGCTTCGATGACCGGATAGTTTTCGGGGCCGCCCATGCCCCGTCCGCCCGAAACAATGATATTCGCCTCGGTCAACTCCGGACGGTCCCCCCCTTTGGCCTGGAACTCTTCCACCACGGCATGCGCGGTGATTTCGCCCACCGCAACTGCTTCAATCGCCGCCTGCCTGTCCGTGGCAAGCTCTGCCGGCGGAAAGATGTTGGGCCGCACGGTAGCCATCTGCGGGACGCTCTGCAACGTGACCCGGGCAATCGCCTTCCCGGCGTATATCGGGCGGGTGATGATGAGCCGGCCATCCTCCACGGCAAAACCGGTACAATCGGACGCCAGCCCAACGCCCAACTTCGCAGCCACACGCGGAGCCAGGTCGCGGCCACGGGCCGTCGCGCCGAACAGCACAACGCCGGGGTTCGTGTTGCGCGCGGTGTCGGCGACAATCTGCGCAAACCGCTCCGGGGCATAGTTTTTCAGCGAACCATCGTCCGCCACAAAGACCGTCCGCGCGCCGGCTTGACCCAATTGCTCGGCCAGCGACGCCGGCAAGGAGGTTCCCAACACCATCGCCTGCACATGGCCTCCGAGGCTTCCGGCGATGTCTGCCGCCGCCGCAACACACTCCAATGAAATCCGCTTCAACTGGCCGTCGAGCTGTTCGGCGACGACCAGAACATTGTTCGTGGACATGAATATCTCCTTTGTCGGCCTGTTGTTAGATCACCTTGGCTTCTTCTCGCAGCAAGCGGGCCAATTCGCGGGCCTTCTCCGCCACCGTCTCGCCTTCCACAATGTGGCCGGCCTGTCGCTGGGGTGGCAGCGTGACCGAAAGGGTTTCCTGCACCGCCTGCAAATCGGCCGGGGCCAGCCCAACATCTGCGGCAGTCCAGGTTTGGAAAGGCTTCTTCTTGGCGCCCATGATTCCGCGCAACGTGGGGTAGCGCGGCTCGTGCTCCCCTTTCTGGGCCGTGAAGACGGCCGGCAGGCTCGTGCGCACCAGCTCGTGGCCCCCTTCGACCTCCCGCTCGACGCGCGCTTCACCATCGCCGAAATCGTCAATCTTCACGACCATCGAAACGTGCGGCAAACCCAGGAACTCCGCCAGATAGATTCCGGTTTGACCGTGATCCTCGTCCACGCCCTTCCAGCCGGTATAGACGAGATCGAAATCGCCCACCTTCTGGATCGCTGCGGCCAGCACTTTTGCCGCGCCGAGGGGATCCAGCCCGGCGAAGGCATCGTCAACCAGGTGTATGGCCTCATCGCACCCCATGGCCAACCCTTTGCGGATCGTCTCCTGGGCTTCCGGCGGCCCAATGCTGACCAACGTGATCTTACCACCCCCTGCCCGATCCTTCAATTGCAAAGCCTCTTCGATGGCGTATTCATCGTAGGGGTTGATGATCCACGTATCCAGGCAAGCCGGGTCAATCTGGCCATCTTTGACGGCGATCTTCGTGGCCGTGTCCGGGGTACGCTTCATGCAGACAATGATGTTCACAGACCGTTACCTCCTCAGTAGATTGCGCGCGATGACCAGTCTCTGAATTTGGTTTGTGCCTTCGTAAATCTGCATCAACTTGGCATCACGCATATATTTCTCGACCGGATACTCCTTGATGTAGCCATATCCGCCGAAGATCTGCACCGCATCGGTCGTCACTTCCATGGCGATATCACTGGCGTAGCACTTGGCGATGGACGATTCCAGGCTATTTTGCAGCCCGTTATCGGTAAGCCAGGCGGCTTTCCAGACCATGAGGCGCGCTGTTTCCACTTTCATAGCCATGTCCGCCAGCATGAACTGGATGGCCTGGAAACCGGCAATCGGCTGGCCAAACTGCTGGCGCTGCTGGGCATATTCCAGAGCCGCTTCCATCGCGGCGCGGCCCACACCGAGGGCCAGCGCAGCGACGCCGGCGCGCGCGCGATCCAGCGTCTTCATGGCGATGATGAACCCTTCGCCCTCTTGGCCCAGCCGGTTCGTGACCGGAATGCGCAGGTTGTCGAAGATAACCTCGCGCGTATCCGAGGCGCGCTGTCCCATTTTGTCCTCTTTTTTTCCGAAAGAAAGGCCCGGCGTGCCGGCCGGAACGATGAAAGCACAAATTCCTTTGTGCTTGAGCGAGGGGTCTAACGTGGCAAAGACCGTGTAGAGCGACGATACGCCACCGTTGGTGATGAACCGCTTGCTGCCGTTCAGAACATACTCGTCCCCTTCGCGGCGGGCGGTGGTACGCATACTGGCCACGTCCGAGCCGGCGCCGGCCTCCGTCAGACAGAAGGCGGCCAGGTTCGGCGTGGCGCAAAATGGGGCGACGAACTGCTCCAATTGTTCCGGCGTGCCGGCCAGGACAATCGGGGTCAGGGCCAGTGAATTGCCCATGATCGTGGTCGCGACGCCGGCGCAGCCTGCCGCAAATTCCTCGGCTACCAGACAGTCCTCCAGCGCGCCCAGCCCTCCGCCGTTGTACGCCTCGGGAACGGTCAGGTTCATCAGTCCCAAAGCGTGCGCGCCGTTGATCAGGTCCTGCGGATGGGTTGAGGTTTGGTCATACTCCTGGGCCACGGGGGCGATCTTGTCGCGTGCGAAATCGCGAGCCAGTTCGCGCAAGGCTTGTTGCTCTTCGGTGAGCGAGAAATCAATCATTGACTTTCCTCCTCTTGTGTGGGTGATAGGCCGTTCAGTAAAACGTAAGACGTACTGCGTGCTGCGTGATCAGTCACTTTCCTGTGGCGCGGTCCCCGCACAATACGCAATGCGCATCACGCAGTACCGTTCACGTTCGATTGTACCACAAACTTTCCGGTCTGTCAATCCTACCTACCGGTCGGTCGGGAAGCGGTGGTCGCCGGAATCCCCATTCCGTCGCGTCCGGAGCTGCTCACAACACGCAGTACGCTCCACGCCCGGTGCTTGCTACGGGTCCGCTTGCCAGTACGACCGGTCGTAGGCCGGCAGCTCGCAGCGGAGCGGGCGATCCTGGCGGTAGCCCAGGGCATACGCTCCCTGCACCAACTCGTGAATCTGCGTTGTCCCTTCGTAAATGACTGCGCTCTTGGCGTTGCGCAGATAGCGTTCCACGTTGTACTCGTCCGAATAACCATACGCGCCGTGGATCTGCACCGCATCGTTGGCCGAGGCCAGCGCCGCTTCGGTGCAGTACCACTTGGCCATGGACGTCTCGCGCGTATTGCGGACGCCCCTGTTCTTCAGCCAGCCCGCCTTGGCGACCAGCAATTCTCCGGCATCCCGCCGTTGGGCCATCCGCGCGATCATCTGCTGCACCAACTGGTGTGCGCCGATCTTCTGGCCGAAAGTCTCCCGCTGGTTTGCATACTGCACCGATTCTTCCAGGCAGGCTTTGATCACCCCCACTGCGCCGGCGGCCACCGTATAGCGCGCATTGTCCAACGCACTCATGGCGATCTTGAACCCTTCCCCTTCGCGGCCCAGCAGGTTCTCCGCCGGCACCTCCGTGTCTTGCATCGCAATCCAGCCGGTGTTGCTGGCGCGCACCCCCATTTTCCCGTGGATGGTGCCGGTTGTGACGCCGGGAAACCCGCGCTCCACGATGAAGGCCGAAATCCCGCGGTGCCGTGCCGCCGGGTCGGTCTTGGCAAAAATGAGGAAGTGATCGGCCACGTCGGCCAGCGTGATCCACATCTTCTCACCGTTCAAAATGTAGCGGTCGCCGGCCCGGCGCGCGTGCGTGGAAAGATTGGCCACATCGGAGCCGGCCCCCGGCTCGGTCAACCCGAAACAGGCGACCTTCTCGCCGCGCGATTGGGGAACAAGATACTTTTGCTTTTGTGCCTCGTTGCCCCATTGGAAAAGGGGCAAACTGTTAAGCCCGACGTGCACGGCTATCGTCTCCCGCGCGGACGAATCGGCCCATTCCAGCGCCTCGGAGAGGATACCCAGCGAAACATAGTCCATCCCCGCACCGCCGTAGCGCACCGGTACGCAAACGCCCAAGAAACCAAGCTCGGCCATTTTGGGCAACAGTTCCTGCGGAAATTCAGCGCGGCGGTCATAGTCTTTGATGATGGAACGCACCTTATTTCGCGCAAAGTCGTATGCGATCTCTCGGAGCATTTCGTGCTCTTCGGTAAAGTGCATAAATTCCATCGGGGCCTCCCGCTGCTATGAAAATAAAGTGTCAGGTGTCACGTAGGCGTGCCTTACGCTCCACGCTCACCGCTCCACATGTCGTCTGCTGCCCGTCGTCCATCGTCTGGCACACGACCGCTCGTAGGGTCTTTCCCGCTATAATTATACGTCAGCCTAACGCACAGAGCAAATCATTCTATTTGCACATCCTTGGGTGGTGTGGTAGAATGCTCTCGCCTTGTCCCCTTGGAAGCTATGTAGGTGCAATAATCAAAGGACAATCTCATGACAATCAAACTCGGCATTGCTGGACTACGTGGAACGACAGAAGCAGGGAGCAGTGAAACCTTGGGCCCGGACGTTGTGCTCGACTGGGTGCGCGCCTACGGCACCCACCTCGTCCGCGAAACCAAGACGGCTCCCGTTGTGGCCATTGCTCGCGATGGACGGCGATCATCCCTTCTGCTTAATCGTCTGGTAACGGCCGGTCTGCTCTCTGCCGGCTGCCCCGTCATTGATCTCGGCATTGCCCCGACCCCAACCTTGCAACTCTTGGTGCGCATGGACCGCTCTTTGTACGGGGGCGTGATGATCACCGCAAGCCATAACCCCGCCCAGTGGAACGGGCTAAAGTTCCTGACACCCGATGGTTTTCTTTTTCCCATGTCTGGTTGGGACACCCTGCGCGAAATCCGCGAAACAGGCGCTTTTATCACAGCCGACTTTCGACAGATACCTTGGACGCAAGACGCCAGCAAGGACGCCCTGGACGCCCACGTCAACTTAGTGGGACGCTGGATCGAGGCCGAAGCCATACGCAGCGCTGAACTGCGTGTCATCATAGACGCGTGCAATAGCACGGCCGGCCAATTCGCCTCCGAACTTGCGTCTCGCAGCGGATGCCGCGTTATTGTGATCCACGGCGAAATCACCGGCGACTTCTCCCGCCCGCCAGAACCCTTGCCCCAGAATATCGTTTCCCTCAGCCACATGGTCAAGCGTTCGGAGGCCGACATCGGGTTTGCTTTCGACCCGGACGGTGACCGGTTGGCGCTGGTGGATGAACAAAGCCGGCCAATCGGTGAGGAACGGACCATCGCCCTCTGTACGCGATACCTCCTGCGCCGTTCCGAAGGAGACACGATTGTCACGAACGTCTCCACGACTCACGCGATTGAGGATTTGGCCAATGAGGCAGACCGCCCGGTGCAAGTGATTCGCACACCGGTGGGTGAAGCCTTCGTTGTCTCTGGCGTTTTGCGTGCAGGACCGGATCGCGTGGTCGTTGCCGGCGAAGGAAGCGGTGGAGTCATCATTCCGCCACTGAATCTGGCCCGCGACGGCATTGCCGCGATGGGTGCTATTCTCAGCCTGATGGCCGTGGAGAAGAAACCGCTATCCCAACTGGTGGCTGAACTGCCGCAGTGGCAAATGGGCAAGGCTCGCTGGGAATGTGACGATGCCCAGGCCCAGACCCTGCGCGATGTTGCCGCTCGTTGGAAACAAAGCGAGACCGCCCCCGTGGTACGGCCCGAAACAGGGGAGACCCCGGCCCTCATCTTGAGCGGCCAGGGGCAGACTTTGCGTTTACGGGGAGACGGAAGCACCTGCACGCTCGCCCTGAGCAGCGAGCAAGGGACCGATGAGTTTCTCCTCTCCGCGACCGTGCCAGACCCTTTGCCCCACGTCCTTCAACGAATGGCGGCTGCAAATGCCTGGAACGTGTACTTGGTTGACGGAATCAAGATCGTCACCCAGGGGGAAGACGGTTCGCCTGGAGACGCCTGGGTACACGTGAGACCCTCCAACACCGAACCGATCATTCGCCTGCTTGGGGAGGTTCGCGAAAATGGGTGAACAATCTGTGGCGCTGGTTCTCTTTGAAGACGAAGGCGTGGAGAATTTCTTGCCCCTCACATGGACCCGCCCGGTGTGGGACCTCCGTTGCGGATTGAGTACTCTCGGAGAGAAATTGGTTGCCGCTTATCCGGGAACCGCGGTGGTCTATGCCTGCCGCGGATTGATCGAACCGACGGTCCTGGAACGCGGGACCGGCGTTGCCGTGAACCGCGTCGAACATGAGCGCGCACTTTTCCTGAACGGCCGCGTGCTCGCCGGGCCGGCATTGTCCCGACGCATTTCCTTGGAAGGCCCCGATGCTCTCTTTGTGCAAGGGGAGGCAGTCGTTGCCGCGCGTCTGAGTGGGGCCAATCTGCAACACATCCGCGAACGGCTGGGGAGCCCCTTGCGCCGCAAAGACTTCGGCGATTTGCCCGCTCAGGAAGTGGAAACCGAAATGGTGCAATATCCTTGGAACCTGGTGCATCGCAATCCGCATCGCATTGAAAGCGAGGCGGCAGAAGCCGGCATCCTGGGCCGAATTGAGGGCAACGTGAACGAAGGGGCACATCTCATCAATGCGCACAACATCGTCATTGCCAGAGACAGTGTCATCAAGCCGGGGGTCGTGCTGGATGCGAGCAGCGGTCCGATTGTCATTGGACGCAACGTCTTGGTCATGTCCCAGGCGGTGATCGAAGGGCCAACCCACATCGGCGACGGATCAAAGATCAAGGTTGGGGCCAAAATCTATGCCGGGACGACGATTGGGCCGGTCTGTAAGATCGGTGGCGAGGTAGACGAATCGATCTTTCAAGGCTACAGCAACAAGCAACATGACGGATTCGTCGGTCACAGCTACATCGGAAGCTGGGTGAACATCGGTGCGGATACGAACACCAGCGATTTGAAGAACAATTACAGCACGGTAAAAGTTCCCATCAACGGGGTAGAGGTTGACAGCCAATCCATCTTTGTGGGCCTGATCGCCGGCGACCATACGAAAACCGGTATCAACACCATGTTCAACACCGGTACGGTGGTGGGCGTCGGTTGCAATCTCTTCGGAGCAGGATTCCCTGCAAAGTGGATTCCCAGTTTTTCCTGGGGAGGTGCCGACCGGTTGGTGGAACACCGGCTGGAAAAAATGCTCGATACGGCCCGCCGTGTCACCGCTCGCCGGGGCGTGGATCTCACCCGTGCCGAAGACGCTTTGCTGCGGGACGTGTTTCGCGGCACCGCACCGGCACGGCTGGAGGCGGGGATAACCGGTGCAGAACGAAGCTGAAAGTCGCCGGCCGGTACAGCCCTCCATCCGAAAGGCGCTCCGGCTGTGGGGACCAGTGATCCTCTGGATGGGCGTGATCTTCGGGTTCTCGGCGCAGCCAAACCTCCCTCAGGCATCCCAGAACTGGCTCGACTTCATCATCAAAAAGGGTGCACACACCTTCGTCTATGCCGTGTTGGCCGCTTTGGTCTGGCGGGCTTTGCGGGAGCAGATCACACATCGAATGGGTGCTTACAGCTTTGCGCTGGCCTTGCTCTACGCCATCAGCGATGAGTTTCACCAGACATTCGTGGCCGGGCGACACGGCCGCCCTTTTGACGTCTTCGTCGATGCCTCAGGAATCCTGATCGGCCTTTTCCTCATCAGCAGGCATCGAAGGCGGGTCGGGGGCCAGCTCGAGCGTGATTTCTCCGAATAGATGGTCTTGATGCACAACGAGATGCTGCCGTTTGATCATCTCCAGCATGGCCAGGAACGTGGCTATGACCTCCTGTCGCGTTGAGGTACGGCGCAGGAGCTGGTGAAAGTGTACGCGTTTTCGTTTCGCCAGAATCTTTCCCAGCAACTCGATCTTTTCGGCGATGGTCACCCGTAGCGGGCGTATCACCCGGTTTACGGAAGCCACCTTTGGACGCTGAGACAGCAGCGCTTGCAGCGTCTGGGCCAAATCGGCCGGCGCGATTCCCTCCAAAAGGGGCCGGGTTGGAAAGTCTGGCAGCGGCCCACCACGTTTGTACGCCCGCAACCCTTTCGTTTCCCTGTCGCGAAGTCCAGCAGCCACTTGTTTGAACTGGCGGTACTCTTCCAGCCGTCGCGCCAGGGCCTCCGCCGGGTCCTCTTCCTCTGGCACATCTTCTGGTTCTGGCTGGGGAAGCAACAGACGAGATTTGATGAGCATGAGCTGGGCAGCGACCGTCAGAAAGTCTGCCAGCGTGCTGGGTTCCACTTCCTCAAGCAGCTCGACGTACTCCAGATACTGGTCGGTAACAGTACCCAAAGAGATCGCTGTGATGTCTAATTCACGGCGTTCGATGAGATGCAGCAAGAGGTCCAGCGGCCCTTCAAAAGCCGGTAGCCGGACCGTGTAGTCTGTATCCGGCACGGGGTTAGCCACCGGTCTGGAACTGCACGATGCGGGCGAAGCTGTCCGCCTTCAGAGAAGCGCCGCCGACAAGAGCGCCATCTATGTCTGGTTTGGCCATGAGCGTATCCACGTTGGTTGGTTTCACGCTGCCACCGTAGAGAATGCGCACGGCGTTGGCCACGTCGCGGCCATGCAGCTCTGCGAGCAGCGCGCGGATGGCGGCGTGCATGGATTGTGCATCGGCCGGCGTCGCCGTGCGGCCCGTACCGATGGCCCAGAGCGGTTCGTACGCAATCACCATTTTGGCTACATCCTGGCCGGAGAAACCGTCCAGACAGGCGCGTCCCTGCGCGGTTACGACCGCTTCGGCCTGTCTGGCCTCACGCTGGTCCAACGATTCGCCGACGCAAATGATCGGGGTGAGCAGGTTGTCCAGGGCTGTGCGAATCTTGCGGTTGATGAACTCGTTGCTTTCGCGGAAATACTGCCGCCGCTCGCTGTGCCCGACGATGACGTGTGTGCAGCCGGCGTCGCGGAGCATGGCCGGCGAAATCTCACCGGTGTAAGCGCCGCCTTCGGCTGGATAAAGATTCTGCGCACCAAGCCGGATCGGCGCGTTCGACTTGCGAATCATGCGGCCCAAGGGATAGAGGGCCGTGAACGGAGGACAGATCAGCACTTCACGGTCAACAGGGTTGCCCACTTCCGAGACCAGAGAGTCGAAAAATCGTATCGCTTCGCTGGCTGTCTTGTTCATCTTCCAATTTCCTGCTAGCAAGGGCATACGCATGGGGTCACCTCCTTAGTCCACGCTTTTCAATATCTTCTTCACATTGGGTACAGTGTGCCTGTTTTTTGTTCTTTTCGACAAGCATTCCACCGCATTTGGGGCAAGGTTGCGGCAGGGGACGCTTCCAGGAGCTAAAATCGCACGTCGGATAGGTCGAGCAGCCATAGAAAATGCGACCTTTGCGCGTGCGGCGCGTAACCAGGTCGTTACTACACTTCGGACACGAAACACCGATGGGTTCGAGGAGAGGTTTTGTGTTGCGGCAGGCTGGGTAGTTGCTGCAGGCGATAAATTTCCCGAATCGACCCCGTTTGATGACCAGGGGGTGCCCGCATTTTTCGCACATCTCGCCGGTTGGCTGGTCTTCAACTTTCACTTTCTCGATTTGTTGCTCGGCTTGGGCCAGTTGCTCAGAAAAAGGGCCATAGAATTCGTTGATGACCGGCACCCAGGCGATCTCCCCTTCGGCGATGCGGTCCAGGTTTTCTTCCATCTGAGCCGTGAATCCGTAATCAACGATGTTGGGGAAGTGCTTCACCAACAAGTCGTTGACAATGAAGCCCAGTTCGGTCGGGTGTAGTCGTCGCTGTTCCCGCTCCACATATCCCCGTGCCTGGATCGTGGCCACAATCGGGGCGTATGTACTGGGCCGCCCGATGCCGTATTCCTCCAGCGTCTTTACCAGCGATGCCTCCGAATAGCGGGGCGGCGGCTGCGTAAAATGCTGTTCGGGGAGCAACTCGATGAGGTCGGTGACTTCGCCGGCCGCGAGCGGAGGCAGTATCTTGTTCGTGGCCGAAGTCTTGTCCTCTTTTTTCGAAGTTTTTTTCGCCTGGGTCTCTTCGTACAGGGTCAGGAATCCCGGAAACTTAATGATTGAACCGGTCGCCCGAAACAGGAAGTCCGGTTTCTTGGCCAGGTTGGAGAGCAGCGCCTCCGGCACGTGATCCGCGTCGGCCGGGACGCGTCCTTCGGTATCGGCGATAACGTCTACGGCGGTTTGATCGTAGATCGCTGAGGCCATCTGGCTGGCAACAAACCGATTCCAGATCAACTGGTAGAGCCGCATTTGGTCTTTGTTCAGAAAGCCCTTGACCGAGGAGGGTGTGCGAAATATGCGGGTCGGGCGGATTGCCTCGTGCGCTTCTTGGGCACGTTTGGCGCGAGTCTTGTAAAAGTGCGGTTTCTTGGGCAAGAACTGCGGCCCGTACTGAGCGGTAATGAACTTGCGGGCCTCTGCCTTTGCCTCGGCGGAGACATTTACCGAGTCGGTACGCATGTAGGTAATCAGGCCGGCCCGGCCCTCAGGCCCCAGAGCAATGCCTTCGTACAGTTGTTGGGCCAATCGCATCGTGCGTCGCGCACCGAAACCCAGACGGCGAGAGGCCTCTTGCTGCAAGGTGCTGGTGGTGAAGGGAGCCGCTGGCCGCCGCGTCCGCTCCTTGCGGTTGACCGAGGTGACGACGTAGGACGCGCCCTCCAGGGCGTCCACCACCGCTTTGGAATCAGTTTCGTTCTTCAGGTCGGGTTTGTTGCCATGCAGGCGGTGCAACGCGGCCAGGAACGCACGTTTGGCCTTGGGCAGCGCCGGGTCTCGCTTGGATAGGCGTGCCCCCAGGGACCAGTATTCGACCGCTTCAAAGGCTTCGATCTCTCGTTCTCGTTCGACGATGATGCGCAGGGCGACAGATTGCACGCGCCCGGCCGAAAGGCCTCCCTGCACGTTGCGCCACAGCAATGGGGTGATCTGGTAGCCAACGAGGCGGTCCAACACGCGACGAGCTTGTTGGGCGTCCACGAGCTGGACATTGATCTCGCGCGGATTGGCAAAGGCTTCTTCCACCGCCTTGCGCGTGATTTCGTGAAACACGACGCGCCGGACCATGTCGCCAGGAATCTTCGCCGCTTCCACGACGTGCCAGGCGATGGCTTCTCCTTCCCGGTCGGGGTCTGTGGCCAGATAGATTTCGCTGGCCTGTGCGCCGAGTTTCTGCAGTTCTTTGACGACTTCCCGTTTTTCTTTTGGTACGCGATAGGTGGGAGCAAAGTCATTTTCAATGTCCACGCTCAGGCGAGATCGGAGGAGGTCGCGAACGTGTCCGACAGAGGCTTTGACGGCATACCCGCGTCCCAGGAACTTGCCAATGGTTCGCGCCTTTGCCGGCGATTCGACGATGACCAGTTTGTCGCCGCCCCGTTTTCCTTTTCCGTTACGCGCCGCGCGCTTCTTGCGTTTGGGCCGCGCTTCGATCGGTGGCGGGGTCATGCCTTCGTGTGCGGGCGTGATTCCCATGCGGAACATGCCTGTGCCGCACACGGAACACACCCCTCGCGTGGCTGGTCTCCCGTTGGCGGTAAAGACGGGCTGCGCATCGTTCATCGGACGTTTCTCTTTACACTTCATGCAGTACGCTATGGTTTTGTCTTCAGACATAAAGGCTCCTTTTACGGCCTAGAGATATTGATCCTGTTTCTTCCGGGCCAGTTCATCAACCAGTTTTTTCACATCCTGTGCCCGGTCTTTTGGACAAATCAGTACGACATCATCTGTGTCTACGACAATCAAGTCTTCCACGCCCAACGTCGCGACCATGCGGCCGGCAGAATACACAAGCGTTTGGCGTGTGTCCATCGCCAAGTGGTCACCGATTGAGACGTTGCCATCGGAGTCGCTGGGCAGGATGTTGAGCAAGGCGGCCCAACTGCCCACGTCGCTCCACCCGACGTCCGCCGGCACGACGACAACCTTGTCGGACCGTTCCAGGATTCCGACGTCAATCGATTCTGCCGGCACGTTTTGCCAGAGGCGGTCGAGGACCGTGGCTTCCGCTTCGACCGCGCAGGCCGCTTCAATCTCCAGCAGGGTCTCGTGCAATGCCGGCACCCAGCGGGCCATTTCGTTCATAATTGTCGAAGCCTGCCAGGCAAAGATGCCGCTATTCCAAAGGTAACGCCCGCTATCTACGAATTGGCGGGCGGTCGCTGGATTTGGTTTTTCGGTAAAGCGGGCCACATGGAACGCCGGATGATTTTCGGCGCTGCCGAGGGGGTTGCCCTTCTCGATGTATCCGTATCCTGTTTCCGGGTAGGCCGGTTGGATGCCCAGCGTGACCAGGAACCCGTCGCGCGCCACGTCCGCCGCTGCTCGCAAAGTGTCTCGAAAACTCTCTTCGCGCAAGATGTGGTGGTCCGCATGAAGGGAGAAGAGGACGGCGTTCGGGTCTCGGCGACGCACGTGTAAAATGCCCAGGCCAATGGCCGGCGCGGTGCCCCGGCCCATTGGCTCTCCGATCACCTGATCGGCGGGAAGTTCGGGCAATTGCCGGCGGACTTCGTCCACGTAGGCGCGACCGGTGATAACGAATATTTTCTCCGGCGGAAACAACGGGGCGCAGCGATCATAGGTGACCTGCAACATGGTGCGCGCGGTCAGCAAGTCCAGCAATTGTTTGGGGCGTGTACGACGGCTGCGCGGCCATAAGCGCGTTCCTACGCCACCGGCAAGAATCAAGGCATACATGTATTTCTCCATTTTCTTGTAGACTGCTGTGCAAGTGGCGAGATAACGACACGACGTCGCGCGTTGTTGGTTTACTCGACACGAAACGCGCGAATTTCACATCACGGGCTGGTCGTTGGCGTCGATGTTGTCACCTGTTTCGGCGTGCTTGTTTGCGTGATAGCCGGTGTGGCCGTGAGTGTTGGCGTGGGCGTCGGCTTGCGCGGCGGCTCCGTAATCAGCCGGCGCAGGTCATCAATCAAGCTGCTGGTAATCAGGTAGATCGCCGGATCATCCTTCTTTTGCACGTAATACGAAAAACCTTGGGGGTTCTTATCCCCGACTTGCAGCGTTACCGTTTGATTCCCGGTCAGGCCGACATCCACCAGCATCGTGTGTGTGACCAGCCCAAATGGGGCCAGGTCGGCCGGCGGGTTTGTGATGACCCGACTGGTTGTGATTTTCGCGAGCCGGCCGGTGAGGCTGTTCAGCCGGGTGGAATCGGCTGCGTCGCTTACCGGCGCTTCGATTTGCCACGCCCCGCCGGCATCTTTGGCCAGCCGCGCCTCCTCCTGCGTTTGCAGGTCATGCACTTCGAGGCGGGCGATGCTGTCTGCCGGATAGTCCCACAGCGTGGCCGCGCTCGGCGTGGGGGTGGCCGGTGCCGGTTGACCTCCGTTCATCTCGCCGAAGTACACATAGGCCCCCAGCGCGACGAGTACAACCACCAGGATAACTGTGTTTCGCGTGTTCATCGTGCCCTCCCCTTTAACGCCGCCGCCACCAGATCACGCCGCCCAGCAGCAAGACCAGTGCCGGAATCAAGATCGTCGTGACCACAAAGATGAAGTTGCTCTGGGGGCGTGTGAGGATCAGGGAGTGTTGTGCAGGCGGCTTCGGATGGATGGAGATCAGGGTTTCCTCTTCGGCCAGCCAGTTGACGGCGTTTAGGAACAGGTCGGTATTGCCAAATGCCCCGCGCACGGACTGCAGCACACCGTTCGAAACGAAGTCGGAATCGCCGATGACGACCAATCGCGCTTTGGGCGATGGTGTTTGCCCGTTGTTTGCCGGCGCGTTGCTTCCTCCTTTTTCGATTACGGCTGCAATTGTAAGGGGCCCTTTGGCGTCTTTTCCGTTATCAAACCTGACTTGCTTGTTTTCGTAGTCGGTCTCGCCCCAACTATCCGGCGATGTCTGGATGAGCGGGGTGACGATCACGTCGGCCGGCTTGTCCGCCGGCAAATCGAGCGTGCGAGCCAGGGGAAAGAAGCTGGTCAGGCCGCCCATGTCCTTGGTGATCTGGTGGAATTGGTAGCGAGAGACGAGCGGTGAGCCGACATCTCCGAAGAAAGAGCTCGAAGGGTCAATCACGGCGTCGTTGCGAAAGGCGACTCCATACTTGTTCAGAAGGTCTCCCAGCGGGTTGGGGAGCTTGGGGTCGGACATGACCAACAGTTTTCCACCTGTGTCCGCGTAGTCTGTGAGCCGTTGCAACTCTTCGTTCGCAAGAGGAAGTTGTGGGGCAGCCAGCACAACCACGGCGGCATCGCTCGGAACAGTGTCGGTCACGGCCAGGTTGAGCGATTTGACCACATAGTTGTCTTTTTGTAAGAGGCTGCTAATCTGGTTGTAGCCACTTTGTTCGCTTGATTCAGGGTCTCGCTCCTGGTGGCCGGTGATAAAATAGACGACCGGGCTCGTCTCCCTGGAGACTTTGATGATGGCGCTGGTGAAGTCTTGCTCTTGCAGGCCGAGAATGTCCTGGGTCTTGTCTCCACGTTGGAAGACCAGTGTTCCGTAACTGGTGATCTGGAACTGGCGGGCCAGGGCCGGTTGCAGGTCAGGGTCTATGAACTCGTAGGTAAACTTGTCTGTGCGGGCGGCATATTCTTTGAGCAAGTCTTCGGCGTTTTGCCGGCGGCTGTCTGTTTGCGGGAAGAAAGCCGTCACGTGAATGGGGTCTTTCAGGTCGGCCAGTACCTGCGTGGTTTGCGCAGAGAGCGAGAACTGCTTTTCTGCGGTCAGGTCAATGCGTTTGGCGTGTCGCACGCCCAGAAAGTTCAGCAAGCTCACGATGCCCAGAAACGCGACCGACATAATTACCGCGTTTGATCCGTAGCGTGCCTGGCGGCCGGTGACAGATTGGCGCACAGTGGCCGGATTGGTCAGCACAGCCAGCCCGATGAGGGCCACCCCGATGGCCAGGGGAGCCTCTACGCGCACGTTAAACTGGCCGGTGATTACCCAGATGAGTATCCCGATGATCAGGATTGCCACCCCACCCAGGCCGACGGAAAGGCTTGTCTTCTTGACGTTTTCGTACAGTCTGTTCATGATGAAACCCTCGCGATTAGCTCCATCGTCTGCTTTCCAAAGAGCGTACAGACAGGAAGAGGAATGCAACAACAAGGCTAAGGTAATAGATCACATCTTTGGTGTCTATCACACCGCGTGTCAGGTCCGAGGAGTGGCTGGAAAGGGAGAGATAGCTGAGTATACCGCTGAGACCGCCGCCCATGAAGCTCCCTGCGGCATCGGCCAGCCATAGGACGAGCAGCAAAACAATGCCCAGAACAGCGGCCACGATTTGGTTGCGGCTCAGAGAAGAGGTGAATACCCCCACCGAAAGGTAGCCAGCACCGGCCAGAATCAAGCCCAGGTAGCCCGACAGAATCGGCCCGCTGTCCGGGCTGCCGAAAACGAACAAGACCAGCGGATAAACGAGAGTCAGGGCAATCATGGCCAGGAACAGGGTCAGACTGGCCAGGAACTTGCCAAGAACGACTTCCCAATCTCGCACCGGGGCCGTAAGCAACAGCTCAATCGTTCCAGAGCGGTGCTCTTCGGCCAGCAGGCGCATGGTGATCATCGGCGCGATGAGCAAGAGAATGAAGCTCAGGTTGCCGAAGATGAAGCGCATCGTGGCTTCACGGGAAAAGTAGAGAATGAGAGAAAACAGGTAACCGCCGATGACCAGAAAAGCGGCAGTAACAATGTAGGCGATGGGTGAAACGAAATAGGCATAGATTTCCCGTTGGGCTATGGTGAATGTATTGCGCATACGTCACACCTCCAATGAAAGAGCGAGAACTGTAACTGATCGCGTAGTGTAGAAGCAAGATGCGTAATACATGATGTGTCGCGCGGATGCTCTACGTTGCTGTTGCTACACTGCGTCTTCAT
>CAYWAK010000029.1:17076-18410 GCA_964455755.1 uncultured Ardenticatenales bacterium
TACATGATGTGTCGCGCGGATGCTCTACGTTGCTGTTGCTACACTGCGTCTTCATCTTCATCTGTTTCTTCTTCAGCGGTGAGCTGCAGGAAGACATCTTCCAGGCTGGCCCCGATCGAACGCATTTCCAGGAGGCCCCAGCCGTTTTGCACGGCGGTGGCAGCGATCTCTGGGCGGCAGTCGGCAGCGCCATCACACGTAATTTCGAAGCCATTATCACCGGTCGGCTCTACCGAGGCAACCCCCCCGATGGTACCGAGCAACGTCGGTGTCTCTTCGGCAGGCTGTTGTAGTTTCAGGAGGACACGTTCTGCGCCTTCGGCACGGGCGCTGAGACGCTCCGGCGAATCGACTGCGATCAGGTGTCCTTTGTTGATGATGATCACGCGATTGCAGATTTGACTGACTTCGGGGAGGATGTGGGTGCTGAGGATCACGGTGTGCTCTTTCCCCAGCTCCTTGATCAGGCCGCGAACTTCGATGATTTGTTTGGGGTCCAATCCGATGGTCGGCTCGTCGAGGATTAACACATCGGGGTTGTGGATCAGTGCTTGGGCCAGTCCTACGCGCTGGCGGTATCCTTTGGAGAGTTGGCCGATCAGTTGGTCGGCGCGATCTTCGAGCCAGCAAGTGTCCATGACATCCCAAATGCGGTCGTCACGGTCATCCACGCCGCGCAGCTTGGCCACAAAGTCGAGATAGGCGTAGACGGTCATTTCGGGATAGAGAGGGACGGTTTCGGGCAAGTAGCCGATGTGGCGGCGTGCCTCCAGTGATTGCGCGAATACGTCGTAGCCGGCGATCTTCGCAGTTCCGTCGCTGGGAGGCATGAAACCGGTGAGGATACGCATGCTGGTCGTTTTTCCTGCACCGTTCGGGCCAAGAAACCCCAACACCTCACCCTTTTCGACATGGAAGTTCAAATCTTCGATGGCTGCGAAATCACCGTAGTACTTGGTTAGGTTTGATACTTCGATCATAGCTCACCACCCTGTTAAATTACAACAAAAAAATCTCGCAAATCGGGCTCTGCTGAGAGCAACGGTGCAGAGTCTGGCCCAATTTAAGAGATATGGGATGCTTCACTCCTCTTGTGGATAGAAACCCTCTGCCCTGATTACGGGACATTTTACCACAACGGTATGTGCTTGTCAAAAAGGGGTGTCCGTCAAAGTTTTGCATCCGAAATCGGTGCCCCCCCACGGGACTTGCGGTTATCCCCCAGGATGCCCGCGACTATCATCTTCTCGAATTGCCGCGCAAGAGAATAACGGCGACGCCCGGTGTCTCTCGCTCTTGCCGATCATGCCAGGTTCTGTTATACTGTGGATTGT
>CAYWAK010000030.1:0-17874 GCA_964455755.1 uncultured Ardenticatenales bacterium
CGGCCACCTGTGCTTCCATTGTCGTTCCGCTCCTGTGTAAATAGGACACAGATGACACGGATAAAAAATCCGTGTCCTGTTTTCATTCTTCGTGGTGGGCAATCGCCCACGCTGTCTCTCTTCTACGTTACCGGACGGCTCCTTACCGTTCCTGCTGTCGTCGTCGACCCAACCATGCCCAACCCAGGGCAACGCCGCAGCCGGCAAGCGTCAACAGGGTGATCAGCAGGCCCCAGGTAAAGGAAGCCGGTCGATAGACCACCTCCACACGATGCTTTCCGGCCGGCACAACCAGGCCTTGCAAAAGCCCATCTGCGCGGTAAAGCACCGTCCCGGCCCCGTCCAATCGCGCCAGCCAGCCGGGGTAAAACACCTGGCTGAGGATCAGAAGCGCCGGCCGGTCCGCCTCGACATCCAAAATCACCCGCTCATTCTCCCGCGACACCACGATCACGCGGTCGTCCGGTGTCTCCCCTGTCCCGCCAAAGCCCGCGATGGCCGGCGGCTCCACGACCGCCGCGTGCCGCAGGTCGAACTGCGGATCGTTCAGCGTCTCCCACGTAGCAGGCCCATCTTCCCGCGCGACCACGTCATGCACCAGCCACGCAAAAGGCAAGGGGTCAGATAGCGCATAGACGGCTACGCGGTCATCGCTGAATCGAAAATCGAGACCCTCATCGTGCAGCGGTTTGCGTGATACGACATAGGTCACATGCAGCAGACGCCAACGCTGCCAGGTATGAACATTCTTCGCAAACTGCACGATCTGCTGCAAACGCAGCGGGTCATTGCCGGTGGTGTCTTCCCAGGCATAGATCAAGCCGGCATTATCGCCGGCGGGCAGTTTTCCCGCGCTGGCGATCCGCCCATCGGAGGCATGGCTCTGCAGCCAAGCGGTTGCCGCCGAGGGGGGGAAGACGCTCCGCGTTGCTTTTTCGCCGAGATTGTAGTGCCAGTTGACGGTAAACAATTCGAAGAGTAGGACCAGCGTCAGTGCAGCAACTATCAAGCGGCTGTTTCGTTGCCGGCGGATGGCCAAGAGGAGTCCCCAAGCCAGTGCAACCACGATCAGCAGAAAGATGTAGCGGTCGAGGAAGGCTTCCAGGATGCCGGCGTCTCCGCCTCCACCGGCCAGCGCGTTCGCTCGCAGAACATACAGGAAGCCGGCCGGCAACAAGCCTAGCAGCCAGACGCGCCCCAGCCAGCGATGGAAAACGCGCAACCGGCGCCGCGCCCATCCCGGCAATGGTGAGAGCAGGCTCTGTGCTCCCATGCCGGCCAACATGGCCACGGCCAAAGCGAAAAGGGCCAGCACCCGTTCCTGGTCGCGCACCTGGGCGAAGCCCGGCACGCCCAGATAGAACAGGCTGTAGAGAAAGCTGTTTCCCCCCAAAGCCAACAACAAGCTCAGCAAAGCCAGCATTCCCCAAAACCAACGTTCCCGCCGGTGGTGCGCCGCGAGCAAGCTCCAAGCGGCCAGGATCAGGGCAATGACTCCGGTGTAGAGGGGCGAGCCTCCGAAAAAATTGGGGAGCAGCAGCACGCTAAGCTCGTGCCACGAGAGTCCGGTCGAGGAAAACGTATAGGTCGCAGCCTGCCGCGAGGAGAGGCCGATGAATTCGGCGGCCGGCAGCCATTGCACCGCGGCCGATCCCAGCGCCACGGCCGGAAAGAGTGCCAACGGCAGCAACGTCGGCCAGGGCCGGCGGGGGCCAGAGTCCGCTTTTGCGGAGCGCAGGCCGTTTTGCGACTCAAACCAGCGCCACAGCGCATACGCGAAGCCCACGTAGAAGACATAAAGGGCAGTTTGCGGATGGCCGGCCAGCGTGGCCAACCCAAGCGACAGGCCGGCCAGGATTGCGCCTTGCGTCATCCGGCCGGGGGCGATGCCGTCCAGCCCCCAATCAAGGAAGAGCAATACCAAAGGCAGCCAGACAATGGTCTCCAGGATTGTCACTTGCTGAACCGGAAACGAGGTGAGATACCCTCCAAATGTGAAAGCAATGGTCGCAAGCTCGGCGGCCCAGAGCTTGCCGGTACGCCGGTACACAAAGCAGAACATGAACAGGCCGGCCAGCATAAAGTGGGCGATGACCTGCCATTCCAGCACGTACAGGGAAAAGCGGTGGCCTATGATGAGGGCCGTAATAAGATTCGGGGGATAGAGTACGGCCATTTGCGGGTCGGCGAGGGCCGGCTGGCCGCCGTAGATATGCGGGTTCCAAAGCGGCAGGTGTCCGGAAGCCAGCACGCGCGCGGCAAATGCGCGCAGCGGGTAGTATTGATGCGTAAAGTCGCCTTTTACGATAGACAGCCGGTCCGCCAACTTGGGCGTCCACAGGGGCCAGAAGAAGAGGAGGGGCAACAGAGCAGAGAGCAAGACGCCCCAAATCATGTCCATGCGCGGGCCTGACGTGGCCCACGAGCGAAGCGCAGACGAGTGTGCCCCTTGCCGTCGCCGAGCGGGGGATGGATTGGCAGGCATCATTCCTGTGTGGAGCGGCGGCGCCCTTTGCCACGCCCCCCACGGGTGGTTTTCTGTTTCTTCGCCCCCGGGCCTCGAAAGGTGGGAGCCTTGATTTGTCGAATGGAGCCGAGGCCAAGGCCTTGCATTTCCAACATCCGGGTTATCAAGCGGGGATCCGTACCCTCTATGCGATTCATCGTGATCACCGTGGGCAACTGCGCGTTGTAGCGATGGTTGAAAATTTGGTAGATTTTCTCTCGTGCCCAAGGCGTTGCGCTCTGCGTGCCGAGGTCATCGAGTACGAGAAGCGGGGCATTGCGCACCATTTCGAAACGTTTGTCGTAGCGCACCGGGCTGTGCGGATCATACGTAGCTCGCAGGTGGTCCAGCAAGTCCGGCACGACGATGAAAAGGGGACGTTCACCCAGGTTCATGCGATGATGCGAAATCGCCGCAGCAAGGTGCGTTTTCCCGCACCCATAATCGCCGGTCAGCACCAGCCAGCCTCGCGGACGAGCGGCAAATTCCTTGGCCAGCTTCACTACCGCCTTGAGATCTTCCTCCTCTTCGACGGTGAGCTCTTTGCTGCGCAAGGAAAACGTGTCGAAGGTCATGCGCGAAAGTAGCGGGAGGATGCTGAGGGTGTTTTCCTCCTCGTCAACGCCAATTCTGCGGTAATCAGGGGCCTGAATCTTCATGATCGTAGAGATTTGCGGATCTGCCATGCGGGAGCGGATGCGGATATCTATCTCCTCCCAATCGTTATTGGTGGTGATCACCGTGGGCAGTTGCGCGTTATAGCGATGGTTAAGGATTTGGTAAAGTTTCTCTTGGGCCCAGGGCGTAGCATTCTGCGTGCCGAAATCGTCAAGAACGAGCACCGCCGCGTTACGCACGTCTTCGAAACGTTGGCTATAGCCGATCTGGCTCGTGGGGGCGAAGGAGGCGCGCAGGTAATCGAGGAGGTCGGGCACGACAACAAAGAGGGCCGGCACGCCACGAGCCAGGCATTCATTGGCAATCGCTGCGGCCAGGTGTGTTTTGCCGCACCCATAGCTTCCGGCCAGGACGAGCCATCCCTCCGGTTCGGAAGCGAACTGCTTTGCGGCATCGTAGGCCATGTGCAAACTTCGCTGTTGATCTCCACGCAAGCCAAGGCCATCCGGTTGGAAGCTTTCGAAGGTCATGCGGGTCAACGGCCCAAGATTGCTCGCTTTGAGGAGCTTTTGCTGGCGCATCTCGGCCAGGGCCATGCGGCGACAGGAACAAGGAATCAGGCGACCGAAGTCGGGGTGGCCAACGGCCACATCCCGAAGCACATAGCCCGCTCCCCGGCAAAGGGGGCAGGCCGCTTCGTCCAATGGGTATCCGCCCGAGGGAGAACGCTCGCTACTCGATTGAATCCCGGAACTGCTGCTCAATACGCCGACGCCATTCTTCTTCAGTATCTCCTCGATCTTCTCCATTGTCCATTCCCTTGTTTGCCCAACGCTTCAAAATCGCCTGGACATAACGCCAGTGCCGGACATTGCGTTGGGCGGCTATGCGAAAGGCTCTTTCAATCCATTCCCGGGGATAGGCCTCTTCGGCCTCCCGTAGTTCCTCTGCAATGATCGGTTGAAGCAGGCCGATATTTTGTTCGTAGAGGGAAAAGATGTTGTGCCGGGTCTCCGGTTGCGTTTCCGTCTCGGGGATGACGGCCACATCCTCCATATTCCAAATGCCGGCGCGAAAACGGGCTACCGCGCGGCGGCCCCGATCTGTGTTTGGAAAGTACCAGGTTCGATCCTCGTCGTTCGCGCGCACGGAAAGACTCAACAGCGTTTGGCGTGCCACGGCTCGTTCCAAAGCTTCGGCAAGACTATCTTTGGGGGAACGCCCCGGCATACGCAAACTTTCCAGTAACAGGGTGTCTCTTTGCAGGCTTTCCTCATCCACGAAGCGTGGTTCGCCTTTCTGGCGATACAACCGCCAAAAAACGTGCAGGGTCAACTTCAATTCTGCCAGATCGTCCATTTGCGGCAGCAATTGACTGAAGAACATGTCCGGCAACGGGGTCTGTTGCACCTTGCCGGCTGGAAATCCGGAGAAAGGTTCCATGATTAAAAGTCCACACGTAATCCGGAATCATGGGCGGTGTCGTCACTGATCGTTTCCAGACTTACGAATTTGGCCAGGTTTTTGATGAACCGTAATTTGACGTTGCCTGTGGGGCCGTTGCGGTGCTTGGAAACGATGATTTCGGCTATGTTGCGGCGCTCAGTTTCCGGAAGATACATATCTTCGCGGTAGATGAACATAACCACATCGGCATCCTGTTCAATCGAGCCTGATTCGCGCAGGTCCGAAAGCATGGGGCGTTTGTCCTGGCGGCGTTCCAATTCGCGTGAAAGCTGGGATAGGGCAATTACGGGCACTTTGGTTTCACGAGCCAGGGCTTTGAGGGAACGCGATATAGCGCTGATTTCCTGCACACGATTCTCAGAACGAGAGCCAGACCGCATCAGTTGCAAGTAATCCACGAGGATCAGGTTTACTTTCCCTTCCAGGCGGCGCGCTTTGCTGCGCACTTCCAGCGGGGAGATGGCCGGCGTAGCATCCACATAGATTTGCGATTCGCTCAAGACGCCGATGGCATGGACCACTCGATCAAGTTCCGCATCGCTAATCTTGCCGAGTCGCAAGTTCTGTGAGTCGATGCCGGTATGGCTGGAGATGAGGCGTTGGGCGATTTGCTCGGTGCTCATTTCCAGGCTGAAGAGGGCTACCGAGCCGGCCTGTTTCACGGCCACGTTTTCGACGATGTTTAGCGCCATGCTGGTCTTGCCCACGGAAGGACGCGCGGCAATAATAATCAGGTCGCCGGCCTGCAGGCCACCAAGTAATTTGTCGAGGTCGTAGTATCCGGTAGGAACGCCGGTGAATTCTCCCTGGTGCGAAAACAGGTAGTCAATGTGTTCGTAATACTTGCCCAATATCTCACCGATATGGGTTATCGATTCGGAGGATCGCCCTTGCGATATGTCAAAGAGGATTCTTTCCGCGTTGCTGAGCGTTTCCCGGACATCGGATTCATTGTCGTCGTATGCCAGACGCGCAATCTTCCCAGCGCCAGTGATAATCTGCCGGAGGATAGAGGTGCGCTCGACAATGTGCGCGTAGTGCTCGACATGAAATGCGGTTGGCACCACGTGGAGCAGGGCGGAGATTGCCGCTGCGCCCCCAATGGTTTCGAGGGCCTCTTCTCGCTCCAATTCGTTGCAGAGCGTGACGAAATCTATCACTTCTCCCCGGATGTGCATAGCCAGCATTGACTGGAAGATCAGGCGATGCTTTTCCCGGTAGAAGTCTTCGGGACGCAGAAATTCGGAAACCTTCGAGATGGCATCTGGGCCAATGAGGACAGAGCCTAAAGTGGCTTCTTCCGCTTCTATGTTATGGGGCACTCCACGTTCTGTCTTTACGGGCATTAGAATCCGCTTCCGGTATCGCTCTCTGCGCTCAATTCAATTGCTGGACGTTGACAATTTCTATTTTAGCCACAGAGTAACACAGATTTTCCCAGAACAATACAAGAGCAGCTAAGAACTCTGCGTACTCTGTGCCATCTTGTGGGGAAAAGACTGGCGCTTAGAAGTTCAACTTCTCCGATGTCCTTTTGTAAACTGCCCCGCCAGGGGCCCCATTTTCCGAGCAAGGTCTCAGACAATGCGTAGATACTTATGCGTCATCCAAATCATCCAGGTCAAGAGATTCGACAAAATCCTTAAACGGGGAAAGCGCTTCATCGTCATCGCTTGAGAGTACAGTCTCTCCCACCTCGGGAACAATGCCGGCCATGTCCAGAACATGCTCCGCCACATAGATGGGAGCGTCTGCCCGTACGGCCAGCGCGATGGCATCGCTGGGCCGGGCATCCACCTCGATGGGTTCGCCCTCGGTGTCCAAATACACGACCGCATAGAACGTCTCGTCGCGCAAATCGCTGACAACCACGTGGGACACGGTTGCTCCCATGGCCTCCACGACCAGATGGAGCAAATCGTGGGTCAGGGGACGCGCCACCCGGATTCCCTGCAGCGAGATGGTGATCGCGTCTGCCTCGTAGGGGCCAATCCAAATAGGCAGGAAGCGTTCTGATTTATCATCTTTCAAGACAATCACCCGGTGTTGTGAAATAAGGCTGACGCGGATACTGTCAATGCTCACCTGGATCATTCTAAAGCTCCTTTGGGTCTTGGGGGGAACTGACACGCCACAAGTCCCCCCCGAACGAGCGACCTCTCTGCATGCACTCATTATACCATAATCCAGGACGGGTTACAAACAGGCGCGGTGAGCGGTGACTGTTTCAGTTTAGTCGGTGAATGCGCTGGTGTGGGGCTCTTGACAAAACGTTCGCTTTCAGGTATAATGGAAGTAGAACATCTGTTCCCATTACTAGAGAGGCCAACCATGGATTCCGATTCTTTGTTGAACCAGCAGGCGGACGTGATCGAAACTGTGCTCGCGCATTTCCGTCTTCCGGCGCGCGTGAACGGGGGGATGGTGGCGCCCAGGTTCATCCGCTTCTACATATCGCCGGCGCAGGGCACGCGACTGAAACGGGTGATCGCGCTGGAGGATGAAATCGCCATGGCGCTCGGCAGCCAGGATGTGCGCATAAACAGGCGGGGGGGGCAAATCGAGATACAGGTGCCCCGCAACTCCTTCCACGGTTTGTCCATGTTTGCCCTTCGCGAAAAGATCAAACCGATTCCGCCCGACATGGTCATGCTCGGGCTGGATGAGGAGGGCCACCCGCTTCTCGTCCGGCTGACCAGTCCAGAGGTGGCGCACGTTTTGATTTCTGGCACCACCGGCAGCGGGAAGACTGCCTTGATGCGCACGATCGGCTACGGAATCGTTCTGGACAACCACCCAAAGGACTGGGGGCTCGTTTTGATTGACCCGAAGGGCCGCGGTCTACGTCCCCTGGCCGACGCCCAGCATGTTGTGGCCCAGGAGTTGGGGTCGCCCGTGGCAGAGGCTGTCAGGCTTCTCCATTGGCTGGTGGAGCTGATGGAAAAGAGAGATCGCGAAGAGATTGACAGACCGCGAATTGCCTTATTCATTGACGAAGTGGCCGACCTGATGCTGGCCGGCGGCCGCGAAGTTGAAGTCGCCTTGGCGCGGCTCAGTGGGCGAGGGCGAGAGGCAGGCGTTCACATAATCGCCAGCACACAAAAGCCCAGCAGCCAGGCGGTGGGAAGCCTCGCTCGGGCGAACTTCCCGCTCCGGCTTGTCGGCCGCGTCTTGAGCGCCGAGGATTCCAAGATTGGCGCCGGCCTGAAAGGGATCGGCGCTGAAAGGCTGCTGGGCCGGGGTGATTTCATCGCCGTGACCGGAGGCAAGTCGGTCCGCTTTCAAGCTGCCTATGCGGACCCGAACGAAATGGCAAAGCGCACGTCGGGGAATCATAGACCGCCGTGGCCACGCAATGACACGGGACGCATGAACCGGGACGATGGTCGGACATTGGTAAGAAAAAGGAGGACGTCATGAGAAAGCTAGCAGGGTTGGTCGTGCTGTTTTTCTCCGGCACGTGGGGGGCGGTCGTTGCCTACCGGATGAGTACGGAGGCAATTACAGTTTTGGCCACCGGCTTGGTCGTTGTGGCGAGCATGATCGTGCTGGGAGCCGCGCTCATGCTATCGTTGCGAAAGCAAGCCGAGGGTACAGACCGGTCGCAGAAGCGGGGCAGGTATGAGAGCAATCTGTGGGAAGGGCAGAGACCGTCGCCGCCCGTGGTCATCATTAATCCGGGACAACAGTTCGCGGGGGGAGCGGGAAGTTGGCCACAAGGCCAGCCGGCGGCTCAATATGGAGGGTATCTTCAAGCCGGCGGTTCACCCGCCTGGCACAATCCCGCGCGCAAGTTCACCGTGATCGGGGATGAGTGAAGACGTTGGCGGGGCGGGCAGCCTGACCGCCTGATCGTTGCAAAGCGCGTCGATCAGCAGGTCAAGGGCCATGACGGGCTCCACCTCTCCCGTCTTTATGGCAAGGTCTACGCGGAACAGGCTCGCGATTGCCCGGCGCAGTTGCCCCCCGCTGAAATTGCGTGCTTGTCCCACCCCTTTCTTGGCGACGTAGGGGTGTAGCCGGAGACGGCTTGCGATCTTGTCGGGTGACACTTTTCGTTGCAAAAGGGCCTTGATCTTGAGCATGGTTCGGATTTGTCGCGTGATCATAGCGATGAGGTATGGCGGCGCGGCTCCTTCCGTAACCAGTTTGTGCATCAGGAGGCGGGCGGCGTCTCGCCTGCGCAAGCCAACCGCATCAACCAGATCGAAGATGCTCGTCTGCCGGGCGTCGTCTACGAGTTCTCGTACGTCTTCCGTGCTGATGGGCCGGCTTCCATGAACGTAGAGAAGTAGCTTTTCGATTTCGTTTTCTGTCCGCTGCCAATCCGCGGCGCACAGGCTGGCCAGTTCGCTGGCCGCCTGATGGTCTATGGCCCCATCGTTGTCGCGGACCGTCTGCAGGATTCGGTCCGTCAGGTCGCGGCCTTTGGGCTGGATAAAGCCTTTGACGTGGTTTGGGTATAGCTTCTGGGCCAGCTTGACGATAGGGCTTTGCGCAAGAGGCGACTTTTTTCCCAGAGTCCCTGGTTCCAGGAAGATCAGGCGGGTTGTTTCGGGCATGCCCTCTTTTAGATAGCGAAGCAGCCGGCTTTCTGGGTCTTGGCTGTTCCCCGATTCGGCCCTCTTTCCACGGGGGCGTTGGCTCCGCAGGCGGGTGAGCAGTCCGTCGATGATCACCAGGCGGCGGTCGGAGACAAATGGCATGGTGTTGCAGGCGTCCATGATCTGTGAGACGTGGACAGTCTGGCCGTCGAGGCGGCTGGTGTTCAGCTCGGCCATGGCCGGATCGCCCATGCGCGCAATCAAGTTGTCCAGAAACTGTCGCCTGCGCGCCGTATCGTCGCCATAGAAGAGGTAGAACATCGGGTCAGGTCACCTCGACGAAGTGGGTTACGTGATTTCCCCGCTCTTGCCGGCTGACCTGGGTGATGCTCATCGCAGCGAGGTCTGGCGAAGTGGTGATTTGCTCCTGAACGCGGGCACCAAGCGGCTGGGCCACGATGGCGGCGCAAGTTGCGGCCAGCAATACGCGGGGCAGCTTTTGTAATGCCGAGCGCGAGCGGCCGGCGCTGGCCACCAGCGAAGACATGCCGGCCAGGATGCCAACGACGGCCAGGTTCGTGCCGCACCGGGGGTGCACGGCCAGAGCTGCTTCGCCCCCTTGCAGACGCGAGAGCGCTGCCGATGCCGCTTGCGCGACCTCCTCCGTGGAGACTTGCCCGTAGAGATAGAAGCCCTTCGGGGTGCTGCGGCCAATGAGCCGTACGTACGGATCACGCGCAGACAACAGGTGGATGGTGGCATGTTCCAGGCCGTGAATGCGGCGCGTTCGCCCAAGCGGCCCCCAGTCCAGGATTCGATTTGTGCCCATATTTCACTATCCTTTGAGAATCGTATCGTGGTCGGGAACTTTCTTCCAATCTTCCAGGAAGCGGTCCAGGCCGACGTCGGTCAGGGGATGCCTGACCATTTTTTGTAGGACTTTGAAGGGGATGGTGGCGATGTGGGAACCGGCCAACGCGGCCTCCACGACATGTCGCGGGTGCCGGACGCTCGCGGTGATGATTTCCGCGTCAAGGCCGTAGCGGTCATAGATGTTCACCAGGTCGCGGATCAGTTCCATGCCGTCGTGGCCGGTGTCGTCCAGGCGACCGATAAAGGGGCTTACGAAGTCGGCCCCAGCCTTGGCCGCCAGGAGTCCCTGGTTCGCGGAGAAGACCAGAGTCATGTTGACCCGCACGTTGGGGTCGTCCTTCAAAGCGCGGGTGGCCTTTAGCCCCTCGGGAATGCAGGGAATCTTGGCCACCACGTGGCGGTGCCAGTTGCAGACCAGGCGCGCCTCGCTGACGATTTCGTCAGCCGTTAGACCGACCGTCTCGGCGCTGACCGGACCATCCACCAGCTCGCAGATCTCCACGATGTTGTCCTTGAAACTTCCGCCGGCCTTGGCAGCCAGCGAGGGGTTCGTCGTCACGCCGTCCAGGATGCCCCAGCTTGCGGCCTCGCGAATCTCCTCAACGATGGCCGTGTCCAGAAAGATTTTCATGTTTGCTTTCCTCTCAATTTGGCAGCGGTCTCAGCCCGCCGCCTTACCGGCTTTCGGCCACCGACTCGGCGCCCGGGATCGTTTCCGGGCTTTGCTGGCCCGCCTCGATGGCTGTCGGCCCGCCGGAAACCCAGCGGTGTTTGAGCTCCGCCCATTTGAGCTCCGCCCACTCACGCATGATCAGGGGATACATGCTCGGTGTGAAGAGAATGTTCACCGTCAAGAAACATTCGTAGGTGCAGAAGCATTTGGTATCGCGAATCCAGGTGCGCGTTTCTTGCGCCTTTTCACTTTGCCAGATCTTTTCGAAGTCGTAGTCGAAGTCGCGCACATTGCCCAAGACGCGTTCGGTGAGCAATTCACAGGCGAGGACATCGCCGTTCGAGTACATCGCCCCGCCCAACGAGCCGGCATAACAGGGCAAAAGGAACTGCCGCTCACGGACCATTTTGGCAATCAGTTTTGGGCGGATAAGCCGTTTGGCATTGATGAAATCGGCAAAGGGCATTTTTGTGTAGCCGGGCAACTCGCGCGAGAGGTTGTCCTTCTCCAGCACGCGATGGAAGTTCTCGTAGTTCTCGATCTTGAAGTTTGCCGCTGCCGGGTCAATCGGTGCGCTCCACGTAGCGCCCGGATCCTTGGGCGCGCCGCGAATCAGCAGGGTGAAGACGGTGCTGACGCCCGCTTCGTTGATGAGGTAGTCATAGATATCTAGAAGTTTTTCGTCGTTATAGCCAGAAACGGCGATTTGGACGGCGACATCAAAGTTTGGATAATGCTTGCGCAATTCTTGCAACGCCTTGTACGTCGTTATCGCGCGGTCGAATAGCCCAGGAAATCCGCGAAACTGGTCATGTTCCTCGCCAATGCCGTCAATGGACACGTCAATGTGCAAGTCAATGCCGGGACACGAATCCAGAATCTCGCGCGCCCCCTCTACCACCCGTCCGGGCATGCTGCCGTTCGTGGGGATTCCACAGTTCAGCACGTGGTTATTGCGATGGAACACCTTGACAATCTCCGGCAAGTCTGCGCGAAGCCAGGGTTCACCGCCGGTTGGGGTAAAGAAGAGGATGTCCTCCATGCTGGCCGACACCTTTTCCAGTTCATCGAACGTCAGCTCGCCGGCGTGGCGAATGTGATCTCCCAACAAACAGTGCCCGCAGCGGGCATTGCAATTCTTGGTTACGAAGAGAACAAAATAAAGTGGGGAAGCGCCCCGCTTCCACAAGACACGCTTCGCATACTTCAGATAGTTAAATCTACTCACAATGTTATCTGCCCTTTCTACAAGATCCGCACGAGAAAACGGACCTTCGTCATCCGCCAGTCGGGAAAAGATGCTCTGCCTGTTCTGGCGGCCGGTTTGTCGGGTCCTGTCTTTTCAACAAAGTTCTGACCCTTGCGCGGAATGCGCCCAAGGCGTTGATGTGCTTTCGCAAGAGAATGACGTGATTGCGATAGACGTATCGCCGCAGAATGGTGTACAGCCTATGCTTGAAGGGACTGCGTCGTTTCAACGCCAGCTCATTGCGCAATTCGCGGAATTTCCCAAAGCCCTCGGTGATCTCCTTCTGCGAAAGCTGAGGCATAGAAAGCTCACTCTTATCGTCAAAGTAGGTGGTATGGACCCTGCCTTCCTCGTAATATCCTTCGCGGACGGCCACTTCGTGCAACTCCGTCAGCGGGTAGGGATAGAACACGGAGAATTGCAACTGCGTGGGGGCCAGTTCACGGTTGAAATCCACGGTTTCCTGGATCATGTCTGCCGTCTCACCGGGGAGGCCCAGCATGTTGCAGGTATAGGTCTCCATACCGTGCGACTTGAAGAGGTCGAGCGTATCCTTGATGAAAGAGTTCGTCATTTTGCGTTTCAGGATGTCGCGGCGCAATTCCTCGTCGCCCGATTCCAGACCCACGCGCACGCCCTGACAACCGGCGCGGGACAGCGCGATGACCACGTCTTCGTAGTTCACCCGTTCCACCCGCGTGTTAATCCAAAACGGGATGTGTTTGAAGCGACTGGCGTACGCCTCGCAAAAGGCAATGGTCCAATCGTGCTTCAGGGTGAAGACGTCGTCCTGGAAGTTCAGGGTCTGCACATCGAATGTGTTCACGAGATACTCGATTTCCGCAATCACGTCCTCCACGGCGCGGTACCGGACATACTTTCCCAGGGGACGGTACTGCTTTTGCAGTGCCGGCACAGCGCAATAGCTGCACTGGTACGGGCAGCCCCGGCCGGCCATCATATCCACCCACCCGCCGTTTGCCCGCAAGATGTCCGCATAATCGAACAATTCGCGATCCGCAAACGGGAAGCGTTCCAGGTCTTCGACCAGAGGGGCCATGGGGTTGCGGAACAGGCGGTCCCCCTTCCGCACCCACAGGTTAGCGATATCGGTATACGCCTCGCCACGGCCCAGCCGATCCACCAGTTCCGCCAGGGCGTATTCGCCCTCTCCCTGACAAGTCACGTCAATATTCCGGTTTGTAGAAACGGTTTCAGTGGCCAGGGTAGGATGTGTCCCGCCGGAGACAACAACCAGCTCGGGCGCGGACGATTTGATCCAGTCCGCGCACGCTTCCACGAAGGGGTGCTGGTGCGTGGTCGATGAAAAAGCGACGACATCGGGAGAGCTTTCCTGCAGTTGGGAAAGGAAGTCCTCTTTGGTGGGCGTCGCTTGCAGGTAGAGCAGCGAAGTCTTGTGCCCTTTCGCCCGCAGCACGCTGGAAAGATAGCCGATGCCATGATAGAACTTCTTTGTTCCGTAATATTGTATGCCTTCGACGTCCGGATAAACGAAGGTGATGTTCATCAATGATCTCCCAAGTCTTGGCCGTTGCCATTGGACGGCGAAATCTCAATCGCGGATGTGTTGTCGGGGCGATTGCCCTGCGCGTGGAATGGCGCCGGCTTCCACCAGGCCCACTCCTTGCACGTGTCGCACGGCGAGACCTCCGCCAGATCGTTCTTCACATGCCGGCGGCGCAAATCGGCCATGAGCGCCCCACGCCAGGCCTTCATCACCCCGTCTTTCACGTTGCCCAGCGGATGGGCTACGTTGAAATCGCGATCACACATCGCCAGGCTGCCATCCCAATAAATGTGGACGTGATACCAGAGATTTGGGCAGGCATACCGTGGAAGCAGCCCATCGTGATTCTCCGTTTGCAAAGAATTGATTTCGTCCACCTGGCCGGCCCACGAATCAAACGGCTTCACATTGATGCGGTCCACGCCTTCGATGGTCCAGTTCTGCACGAACTCGCCCACCTCTGCCTCTGTCTTGCTCATCTGGATGATCTGCAGGTTGACCTGGGGGCGCCTACGGCCATGCTGGTTCCGAAGTTCCAGGAAGCGGCGGATATTCGTGTGGGTCGTTTCAAAACTTGCCCGGCGGCGCACCTCTTCATACGTCTCTTTTGTGACCCCGTCAAGGCACAGATAGATTTTGTCCAAACCGGCGTTGATGATGCCCAGAGCCTTCTCTTCGTTCAGCAACGTCGCGTTGGTCGAGATTTCGCAGGGCAGGTCATGGTCGCGACAGTAGGCGATCATGTCCAGGAGGCGCGGGTGGAGTAGTGGCTCACCCCAAATGTGCAGCGTAGTCGTCTCCACGTGCGGAGCCATCTCGTCCACAATCCGCGTGAAAAGGTCAAAGTCCATGAACCCTTTCTTCCGCACGATTTCCTGCCGGCCCGTCGGGCACATGACACAGCGCAGGTTGCACACGTTGGTCGACTCGATGTACATGCGTTGCGGGTAAACCCAAGGCTGTGTCTGGCCCATTTCGTACGACAGCCAACGGGCAGCCATACTGGCCTGCTTTTGGTAACGATTTGTACGCCGTTGCACCTTGGCGAGGATGTTTTGGCTCATGTCCAGACCTCTTTATTTCCTTGTTCCTTGATTCGCTGAAATCCGGAGAGCAACCCGGCGTTGAGGATGTTTCGTCCCAGCTTGCGGACAGTCGCAGATTGGGACATCGCATAGAATTGGTTGCCCAGGGTAGCGCCAAAGTACTTCAGGTATCGCCGCCGGCGCTTCTCTTCAAGAAATCGTTCGCGGGCGCGGAGGGCCATCGCGCTCAACTCCGCATCATCCACCTGGGAGATGTTCAGGAAAGGCGCAATCTCCGACGTGTAGCTGTTGTAATAGTAGGCCTGCGAGAAATCGGTGCTATACTGCGTTTCCGGGTGTTTGCTCACCAATTCGTCCCAAAGCTGCGTGCCCGGCATCGGCGTTGCGATGCTAAACATGGCCTCGCTCAAGCCCAGGCCGGCCGCAAATTCGATGGTCTGTTCCATCGTTTCGCGGGTGTCGTTCGGCAGGCCGAGGATAAAGTATCCCTTTGCCCGAATGCCGGCATCCTCCGTCCACGTGACCGCGTCTTGCACCTGACTCAGATTGATATGCTTGGCCGTAGCCTTGAGGATTTCCTCGTTGCCCGATTCAACGCCATAGTGGATTTCACGGCAGCCGGCACGGTGCATCTTTTTCAGAAGTGGCGCGGTCACCCGGTCAACGCGGGCCAGACATTGCCAGCGGATGTCCAGGTCCTGCGCAATGAAGTGGTCCATAATGGCTTCCAGCCGGGGCACGTTGATCGTAAAGAGATCATCAATAAAGTAGAAGTTGCGAATCGCGTACCGGCTAATCACTTCTTCGATTTCTGCGACAACGTTTTCCGGACTTCGCTGCCGGTAGGTCCGCCCGACGATCCCCTTGAAGCAAAAACTGCAAATATAGGGACAGCCGCGGCTGGACAGGATGGTGACCATCTGCTCGCCGTTCGGGTTGTAGAGCGGGTACCGCTCCAGTTGGAATAGGTGACGGGCGGGGAACGGCAGTGCGTCGAGGTCAGGGATCAGCGGGCGTTCCGGGTTACGAACCGTTTCACCGTCTGCGTCCTTGTACAGCAGGCCGGCAATCTGGTTAAACCGCCGCTCGCCGTTTTGCAGCACGCGGGTCAGCTCCCGAAACGTCTCCTCGCCCTCGCCATGGACCACAAAATCAACATGCGGGTCTTGCAGGGTAATCGTAGGCAGGGTCGTGGCGTGAGGCCCCCCGATGACCACGGGACAGCCAATCCGCTCCTTCACAATGGCTATGGCCTGCTCAATACTGTGCCACGACGTGGTCATCGCCGTCGCCCCGACCAGGTCTGGGCCAAAGGCGACGACCTCGGCTATCTCTTCCTCCATCGACTTATTCGGATCCAGCCCCATATCGTGGATACGAACCTCGTGGCCTTCTTGTTCGGCCACTGCGGCCAAATAGCCCAGTCCCAACGATGGGTAGCTGTTGACCATCTTGTTCCACTTCGGGCTGAGTAGTGAGATTTTCATTCCGACTCCAATGTAGCCTCGGGGGATGCCGCCCCCCAAGGAAACGCGCGTTGCTCCTCGACGGCCAGGAGCGTACGGCGTATTATAGTCCCTCGAAATGAAAAACGGATGAATTCAGGCATAATTGGGTGTGACAATCTTTTCATGTTCTGGTTGGCCCGTTTCAAGTAACGCGCGGCTCTGAAAAGTAACATAATATTATACTCGAAATCGGCCAACAAAGCAATTGACCTGAGAAGCCAACCATGCTATAATTCACACGACGTGGACGTTATGCACCGCGTGCCTCGCGCCCGGCGCGTAACATCCATCCGTCCAACTGCAAAATACGGTGCTCTCATTCTCTTCCAGGAAAGCGCAAGGAGGCAATATCCATGAAAATCAAGAGAGTTGGCGTGGTTGGGTGTGGCCTGATGGGTTCGGGAATCGCAGAAGTTTGCGCCCGGGCCGGCTATGTGGTCACGGTACGCGAAGTTAATGACGCATTCCTCGAACGTGGCTTGAGCCGCATCAAGAAGTCGCTCGACAGGGGGGTGGCGAGAGGCAAGCTGAGCCCGGCCGAACGGGATGACGCGCAAGGCCGCATCTCCGGCACAACTGAACTGGGCGATTTTTCCGATTCGGACCTTCTGATCGAAGCCATCGTCGAAAACCTGGAGCAAAAGAAGGAAACCTTTGCTGCGCTCGACCGTGTTGCACCGGCACACGCGATCCTGGCCAGCAACACATCGTCACTCTCCGTCACGGACATGGCCGCCGCAACCGAACGCCCGGACCAGGTCTTGGGCATTCACTTCTTCAACCCGGTTCCGGTGATGCCGCTCATCGAAATGGTACGCACTTTCCTGACCAGCGACGCGACCTACCAGACGGCGCGCGCTTTTGGGGAAGGATTGGGCAAAGAAGTGGTCGTCACCAAGGACCGGCCGGGCTTCATCGTAAATGCCCTGCTCGTCCCCTACATCCTCGACGCCGTGCGCATGGTAGAAGAGGGCGTGGCCACGAAAGAAGACATTGACACCGCCGTAAAACTTGGCCTGAATCATCCCATGGGGCCGCTAACTCTGCTGGACTTCGTCGGATTGGACACCACCTTGTTCATCGCCGATGCCATGTACGAAGAGTTGAAGGACCCGCGATACGCTGCCCCGCCTCTCTTGCGCCGGATGGTCGTCGCCGGTTACATGGGTCGCAAGAGTGGACGCGGGTTCTATGATTACCGGAAAGGTTGACCATGCGTGAAACGCGATTGGCATTCCACTCGCTTGACCGGCCCAACCAGACAGGCGAAGCAGCCATCGTAGACGGGCAGACCGTGACCCTTACTTTCAGTCCGGCGCTGTCCGTCGCCCTCCGGGAAGCGGAGCGGATGGGGCGCGAATCGCTGGAGATGGGGAAGGGTGTCGGCGGGTTCCCGCTTGATGGGCTGGCCCTCACCGCCTTGGGTTGGAGCGACGAACTGGTCATGGAGGCGAGCAGGGGCCTCCCCGCCTCCTCGCTGACCCTCCATCATGCCGGCCCAAGACTCACCCTGCGCATACGTGACGGGGTCGAACGAGCTAACCTCGTGCTAAGCCCCGGCGAATTCGATGAACCGGCGGCCCGGAAATTCGCCGCCGCCCTGCAAGCCGCGCACAAATCGCTGGCCTGAGTTACAGCAGACGCTTCCCCGCATGCAGCCCGTACTTGCCGGCCAGACGCACGGGACGGCTTACGCCAAGGTTGCGGTAGAGGCGCGGCCCCAGCCGGGGAGCAGCTCGACTTCCGGGGGCAAGCTCGGCCCGATCATTCGCGCAACGCTCCCTCCGGCTCTGCGAGCGTATGTTCGAAGGGAGACAGCATGGGCGATTGCCCACCACGAAGAATGAAAACAGGACACGGAT
>CAYWAK010000031.1:0-7427 GCA_964455755.1 uncultured Ardenticatenales bacterium
GAACCGGCGATGGGGGTTTTGCAGACCCCTGCCTTAACCACTTGGCTACGTCGCCGTCAACGACAATTATTATAGCATAGGTTCATTGCTTTGGCAAAACCTGGCAACGACTCGGTTCCCCCTTAACGCCACTCGACCCAATCAAATGCGGCGGCCAGGGCGCGATGGTCAGGGTTCCCTCCCCGTCGAAGGTAGGCGTTGCCTTCCGCCGGCGCGGCTTCTAATGCGCTGCCCGGCTCCGCCCCCTGGACGCCGATGACGGCGTACGACTGCGGCCCGCCCGGCGTGGGGATGTGGAGCGCGCCGATGTGTTGCAGGGCCTGGCGCGCTTCGGGCGTAAGATGTTCGGCAGCATTGCCCTTGGCTGCTACAACCACGATGTGCCCTTGCGGTATTCCGGCCAGGAATTTGGCCAGACGATCTGCTTCATAGGCGTTGGCCGTCGTGTCGAACCCGCGAAAGATGACGACTGCGCCGCTTGCCGGATCGACGACGGCAACGTTGTAGCCTTCCCTGTGTGCCGAGGCGTCTTCTCCGCCGACCGTGATGTAGGCCAGATCGCCAGCACCTGGACCACCACTGTTCACCTCGATGTCCACCGGCGTCTGCTTGCCGGTGGTTCCAATGGTCCACTCGCCCGGCAGCACGTCGCTGGGTCGCGCAACATAGCCGAAGCGAAGGGTAACGTCGTTGAGACCAAGATGAAGATATTCGTCCGGCACGGTGAATGTGCGGGTATCCCACGCCGGCGGCATTGGGGCCGGGGAGGCCAGGGCGCGACCGTTGATCTGCACGGCCAGGGTCTGGTCGGGAGCGGCGGGGTAGCTGAAGGGCAGGCCGCGCAGGGTCAGCGTGTGGCTTTGGCCGAGCCCATGCACGGGGACGAATAGCCGGGCCTCTCGTTCCGTTGCCCAGACGGCAGTCACGCCGGCAACGGTCTCGTCTCTATCCCACCCTGCGCCGAGGGCGAGGAGGCCTTGAGGCGTTCCCAAATCGAGGTGCAGTGTTTCCGGCGGCGGCGCTTGCTTCACGCGGTAGGCCACGGTTCCGGCGTTGTCGTAGATTTTCTCCAGCGGGAAAAGGTCTTGCACGTAGCGCGCCGTACGCTCGCGCGTGTCCACGTAGGGGGGGCGGCCAGGGACGGCGGCGTTGATGACCACGTAGCGGATGTCGAAGAATGAGACAAGTTGCTCCACCAACGCCCTGTCTTGCCGTTCTTGTTCTGGCGAGACCTTTCCATAGGTCTCCAGGGCAATCAGCGAAGAGATGACCGGCAAGCGCCGGTAATAATCAAAGAGGTAGGCCGGATTGCGGCTGGTGTTCCCGCCCAGCAGCCGCTTGCCGTGGACCGTCTGGTAGTATTGCGTGCGCGTATTCTCCACGCCCAGCACGCCGAAACTGTTTCGCCAGCCGATCGGCAGGGACAGGATGGCATAATCGCCCTTGTCGGCCGCGATCTGGCGGTAGATGTCTGGCACTTGCGCGTTGGTGAGCGGAACGGGTGTCGTCAGGTGCTCGAAGAGGAGCAGTGCAGCGACCCCGCCGGTGATCAGCGCCGGCACGAACGCGGGTTTGCGGCGGAGCGGGCTTTTTCCCAGCAGCCAGGCCGTCCCAAAGGCGACCAGAATGGCGAGCGCAAACATCACCATGGTGATGTTGCGGCCCGGCACGCGGTTGGCGTTGAGAAAAGGGACGTAGTGCAGCAAGATGTAAGGCAGGGGCACTGTTGTTTGCAGACCCTCCAGGTCAAAGGTCGTTTGGCCGTTGATGTGTAGCAGGGGGCCCAGGCTGAGGAGGGCGAAAGTCAGGGCAATCGCGGCCCAGCGGGCGGCCCGGCGGCGGTATGCGGCCAGGCCCGCGAAGGCCAGGGCGAGCGTGCCGTACCCCGTGAAGGCAACGTTCACATCGGTGAAGCGGGCTGTCCCTTCACGCAGGTGCTGGAGCTGCGCGACCCAATCGTGTCCCCAAATGGGGTGCAGCGCCGTGGGTGTAAGAAAGCCCGCCAGGTCGGCCGAAAGTTTGGTGGCGTCGCCCCACCCTTTCAGCACGAATGTGCCTTGCAGCGTGCCGCGCACCACGTGCAGCAGGGCCGGCGCTCCGACCAGAATAGTGACCATGCCCATGACCGCAAATCGCGCGCCAAGTGTGAACAGCGGGCGGGATTTGCCGGTCGCAGGCCTCACGGTGAAGGTACGCCAGGAGAAGAGCAGGTAGAATAGAGCAGCCAGGGCGGTCAGGGCGGCCATGGTGTGCGAAGCCAGCAGGGTCAGGCCCATAAATAGGCCAGCCAGGATTGCGTTGCGGGCGGTGGGCCGGCGCAGGGTGCGCAGAAAGTAAAGGAAAAAGAAGGGCGACCATTCGCCGGCCGTGGTGCTGTAGTGGCCCAGTGCCACGAAGAGACCACGATAGCTGGCAAAAGCATAGACAAGGCCGGCAACGAAGGCAGCAAACCTCACGTGTGTGCTGTCGATCCGGCGCTCTGCGCAGAGCAGTTCCGTGGCCAGCAGATACATGCCGAAAGCGGAGAGTGCGCTTGACCCCCACCATTGCAGGTTGTGGACCAGGGGGAGGGGCAGCAACGGAATCAGCGGGAGGGCTGCCGCTCCGTTGAGCAGGTTAAAGGTGTAGAGGCCCAGATCCACGCCCATCGGATAAAAGATGTGGGTACTGTTCAGCGGCGATTGGCCCAGGGCGAGTAGTGCATGGCGAAACCACCACAGGTTCCACACAAAGCTATATTCGTCGAGGGCCCAGGTTGCGCTGCCGGGGACGTGGGTGGTGAGGTGCAGCGGAAGCGGGTAGGATAGGCCGACCGCCAGTCCGGCATAGAGTGCCAGCGCAAGCAGATATTGCCGAACAGGCAGCGGCTTCCTGAGGCGGAGCCCCGTTGCCGCAGCGCGTTGCTTCATGGGGCCTGCCGCTTATCCTTGTTGTTCACGCAGGATACGGAGCAAGCGGTTCTTGAGCGCAGCGCGTTCTTTGCGATAGGTAGCCTGGCCGATTTTCCTGTCCTCGTACCGTTTGTCCAGGCGGGCAATGCTTTCAATCAGCTCCATGCGGTCTTTACGAACTGATGTTGCTCGCGCTGTTGTCCCGGTCTGAGGTCTGTGCGTGATGGCATAGAGGACGGCAGCGAGAGCGCCAACTGCGAGCAGGATCAGGCCGACCCACGGCGGGAAAAAGACTCCCGGATTGGCGTTGTTCGGTGTCTTTGAATTGGAACCAGGGGGCGTGGATGGTGGCACAGGCAGGTTGTGCAGGTCAATCTTTACAACATCTCCAGAGGAAAGGTTGCCTCCACTGAATGCGTAATAATTCGCGCCCTGCGCTGGACGTACGCCTTGTGCGCTCAGTGCAGGAACGTCCACGGTTTGGCCGATGTCGCTGACCAAGAGTACCAGATCGGGCACGTCATGGGTGAGCGTGACGGCCAGGCTGTCGTCAGGATGTTTGTAGGGCAGGGAATACGAAAACAAAACCTGGGTTTCTCCGGGCGTGAGCGATTCATTCAGATAGAAGCCGTCATCCACGCGGGATACGAGTGCATCCAACGATGGGTCCTGAAACTTCAAGTTTGTGGCTCCGGTGGGAAGGGCAAAGAATAGGTTTTGATCCGGTTGGCTGCCGACAAAGGTCCGGTCGCCGTTGTTGTCCACGAAGTGCAATTGGGCAACGAACGTCTGCTCTCCGTCGAATTCAACGATGAGGTGTGTGCGCCGAAAGGTAACGTCCTTACTCTCATGGGTAATCTCGTAGACCACGAGGGGCACTTCCAAATCGTTCTTGTCTTTTTCGAAGGTTAGCAGATCACTGAAGTAGGTTTGTTCGCGATAGGTCGTTCGTAACAGGTGGGCGTTTTCCGGGCTATTGTCCACATCTGCGAATACGAACTGGCCCTTTTCATTCGTTGTGGTTGTGGTGATGACCGGAGGGCCTTGCCGGTTGATCAGGGTCAGAAGTTCGACCTGAATGCCGGCGACAGGGCCGCCCTGGCCGGTGCCGTTGGTGACTTGACCGTGAATGGTCCCGATGGGATCGGCCAGGGCGAGAGGCGCTGTTGCGACCGCGGCAAGGATCAGTAAAGCCGGTATCAGACGGTTCCATCTCATAAGATATTGGGTTCCTCCGTTCATGATCACTACAGGTCATGGTCATAGGACACTGTACATTATATCACGGAACAGTCAAAGACCAAAATTCAGGCCGGGTCGTGCCGTATGGGTCAGCCGGTTCGCAATAATCGTTACCACCAATCCACTTTGGTTGCTTACCCACTTCCCGATGTCAGGTGGGGGGACGAACAACCTGCGCCGACCAGGCAGGCTGTTTCGTACATACCCGCTCCTCCCGTGGTTCGATCCTGCCTTGCCTCCAATGTAGTCCACATTCCGTCTTGCCAATGCCTGCCCAGCGACCGGCCCGATCATCTTCGTTGGTGTCTACCGGCTGGGTGCAAGGAGCGCAGCCAACGCTGCGGTACCCCTGTTCAAAGAGGGGATGCTTGGGCAGGTTGTGTTGCCGGGCGTAGGCCTGCACGTCCTCCCGCGTCCAGTTGGCGAGGGGATTGATCTTGAGCAATCCCCCCGGCTGGGGTTCGAGCACGCGCGTGTGGCGGCGGTGGGCGGTCTGGTCCCGACGGATGCCGGTGATCCAGGCTCGATAACGCTGCAAGGCTCGCTGCATTGGCTCGACTTTGCGCAGGTGGCAGCAGCGGTCAGGGTCGCACGGGGCTGGATAGCACGGCCCGGTCAGGATGGGGCCCACTGTGTGCAAATTCAGTCCCCACATTTGCTGGAGCTTGTTACGAAATCGCAGCGTCTCCGGGAAATGGTAGCCGGTGTCCACGAACAGAATGGGCAGTTCCGGGCAGGTGCGGCCGATGATATGGAGCAGGGGAACGCTCTGGGTCTGGAACGAGGAACTGGCTGCGACATCGGCCCCGAAAGTCCCGATTGCCCAGCAAATGATCTCGTCCGGCCGGGCAAGATTCAGCCGATTGTTGAGTTGCTCGATATTCTCACGTGTCATGGAGTTTCTCTCCTCGCGTCTCATGCGCACTCGCTCTCCCCGATTTCTACGCGGAAGGTTTCGTCGCTGCCCCAATCGCGGTAGGCTGCCGGCTCATCGTCGCGGGGCGGCAGCAGGGCCAGGTCAGATAACGTGTCGCGGAGCAAACCGTTGGTGGCCTGTTCACGTCGTAGCCATTCGCCAAAGGTTTCGCCTTCCGTATGGCGTGTATCGTAGGTGCGCAGCAGGCGCAACAGCGCTTCCGGCCCTCGGCTGGCCGGTAAACGCAGGACGCTCTGCGCCAGCAACGCCTGTCCGTCGCCCGTTCCTCCACCGACATACAAGTGGTAGTAGGGCACGAGCTGTCCTTCCACCTTCCGTGCCATCCCGCAAAGGCCGACGTCTCCGAGCCAATGGTGTGCGCAGGCGTTGGGGCAGCCGTCGATCTTGATTTGCACGCCTTGCAGGGCGACCGTCTCTTCTTCACTCAGCTCTGCCAGGCGACCGGCCAGCACCCCGGCCAGGTCATGGGAGCGAGTCACGGCCTGGGCGCAGGTAGCCGCACCCGGGCAACTGACGATGTCGGCAATGTGGCCCCCGTCCGTGGAGGCCAGGCCCGCTTCGCCCAGGCGCGCGAAGAGATCGGGCAAGCAGGCGGGCGGAACAAAGCGCAGCAGGCCATTTTGGTTTGGCGTGAAGACGACGCGCTGCTCCGGAAGATCGCTGACGATCGCAGACAAAGACTCCAATTGCGCAGGCGTAAGATCACCGGCCGGCAGTTTGATGCGCACGGCATAGTACCCTTCCTGCTTCTGGGCCTCCACGTTGAATTGCCGCCAGCGAGCGAAGGCGGGGTCTGTACCGGTCTGACGCGCGTCATCAGAAACGGTCGTTGCGGCCGGGAGCGGCGGTTCCGCAGGGGCAGCGGATGGCAACGCACCCGGCCACGTCGCCTTCACCAGCCGGCGTTCTTCGATCACCTGCTGCTGGAATGATTCGATGCCGATCTCCTCCACCAGAAATTTGAGGCGAGCTTTGTTCTTGTTTTGCCGGTTGCCCAACCGGTTGAACAGGTGGACGATGGCCACGGCCGTGGGAAGCAGGTCATCGGCCGGCGTGAAAGGCTCCAGCGCGCGCGCCGGTCGAGGGGCCGCTCCCAGCCCCCCGCCGACCAGCAGACGGAAGCCACGGGCCTCTACGCCATTGTGGCCGGTGGCAGCCAGTGCGCCCAGGTCATGCACGGCAGCGTAGGCACAGTCGCGGGTGCACCCGGAAAGGGCGATCTTGAACTTACGGGGCAATCGCTGTGAGAGGGGATTGCGCAGAAAGTAGTCTCCCAGCAAGTCCGCGTAGGGCGTGACGTCGAATGTTTCGTGAGGGCAGACGCCGGCCAGGGGGCAGGTCGTCACGTTGCGTACAATGTTGCCGCTGGTCTCGCGGGCGGTAAGCCCAACGCCGGCCAGAAAGCGCAGCGCCTGTGGCACGCGATGCAGAGGCACGTGATAAATTTGCACATCCTGACGGGTGGTGAAATGCGCCGCCCCCTGCCCAAAGTTGCGGGTGACACCGGCCAGGATAGCCAGTTGCTCGCTACTGAGGCGGCCACCGGGGAGGCGGACCCGCAACATCTGCACATCGGGCAGACCCCTCATGCCATAGATACCCTGGTGCAGTCGAAGGGCTCGGAAGTCCTCCTCAGGGATATTGCCTTGCCGGCGTTGTACAATTGCTTCTGCCAACCGGTCAATCTCGGCGGCGATTGAATCTTGGTTGTTAGTGCGAATAGCGTTCATGGCGTACTCCTTGTGTTGTATGTGGGCCGTGCTGCGTGCCGGTAAGACGGAACGCGCAGCACGGAACCCGCTGGTATGCTAATCACCAAAGGAACTGGAAACAGCAGGAGTAGCGCCGGGGGTTTGAAACATTGTGGAGGATGAGGCCAGAGGGACGTAAGGCAGTTCTGCTACGAAGCGGTGCATGCACGGCGGCGTGCGCTGATCCTTTTGCCACGGCTTCCCCACAAGAAAAGGGCCCAGGGACGGAACCCTGGACCCTCTTACAGGTCTGCTATGTTTCGTCCCCGGCGCAGATTGTGTACTCTATCTGCAGGAACGAATCGCACCTGGCCGTATCACGCCACGTCGCGCATCAAGTGGGCAACCGCAACCCTCCGGCGAGGCTCGTTCGTCCCCGCCTTATACAGGTGCAGCGTGTCAATTTTGTGTCCGATGATCTACGCTTGATCATCCCGTGTGCCTCTATTGAAATACCCACCTAAAGTTAACATGAAGCGTGGCAATGATACCACGAGACGGGGGGAATGTCAAATCGCCCTCCTCATTCATCATACGAAAAGGGGAACGTTCACAGATAGTCCACGATACTCTGGGTCTGCTCCTCGGTGAACAGCTTACCGAAGC
>CAYWAK010000031.1:7527-17507 GCA_964455755.1 uncultured Ardenticatenales bacterium
CCGGCGCAGTTGTTGCTCGGCCTGGGCACGCATGTCCGCGAAGCCCTCGTCGAGGTACGGGTAGGCCATGCCCACCGTGGCCAACCCGAAGAGCGCGCCGGTGACGGTGCGCAGCAGCCAGTTCAGACTGCCGATGGCCGTGCCCACGTAGAAGCTCTGTGGCAGTGCGCCGTGGGTCAGCCAGACGGCCCAGGCGTTGTACGTCCGCCAGCCCCAAGGCGTGACATCGTTGATCATTTGCGTCACGCCGTCGAAGAACATCGGCGCGAGCAGCAGCAGGTAGAGATAGGCGGGGAGTGGTTTGGGCCGGCCGCGCCGTCGTGCGAGGGCAAAGAGCAAGCCCCCCAGGAACAGCGACCAGTAGATGGCGGTCAGACGGTGGGCGTTTCCCAGCTTGAAGCCCATCGCCGGCGTACCGACGAAGGCCCGCAGGTTGTTGATGTCGGCGCCGGCCGCCAGCACTTGATCCACGTTGTAGCTGGAGATGAGGCCTTGCGGCCCGAAGAGGTAATACGACCGCTGGGGCAATTGGTGGCAGGTGAAGCTATACAGCGTGTACAGGGCGCGCCCCGGCCCTTCCACCCCTGCGGCCATCAAGGTCGGGGCCAGTGCTGCGCCGCCCACATAGAGACCGATAAACAGATTCATGGTCAAAAGCCAGTGCCGACCCAGCCAGACCACAAACTTGTCGAGCAAGATGACGATCTGCCGGGTCCGGCCGGTTACTACCGCGCGTTCTTGTGTTGCCATTGTGCGTGTTCCGCGTTTCTAGTTTCGGGTTTCGTGCTGCGTATTTGCGTACTGCGTTTCACGTTTCATGTCTTCCGCGCCGCGCATCATTCATCGTTGTCAGGTCGCTCCCCGTTCCCCGATCACCTACTCCACCGGCGCGGTGTCTGTCGGTGCGCCGTACTTGCTGTAGGTCGCGTCTATGTATGTCCGAATTTCTTTGGCCGATTTGCCCCCTTGGGTCATGCGCATCACGTCACGCGTGATGTCTACGCAGATCCCTCAGAAGAAGGCGTGCGTCTCGAAAACGATCGAGCCATCCGGCTTGACCTCGCGGATGTAGCAATCACGATTGCTCTTGTGGCCCATCCCGCCGCAGCCACAGTAGCAGGGGAACTGAGCCAAATAGTCTGGGTTGGCGATCGCAAATTGGTACGCCTCAACAACCTTCGGGTCGCCCTGTTGGATGTCCTGAGGGAGCGTGGATACCGGAGCGAGCTTGAGTTCCACCTTGCTGCTCGGCTGATCGCCACTCGAGCTCGAGCAGCCGGCCACCAAAAGGGCCAGCCCAAACACCAGCAGGAGCAAGGCAAGCGACCTGCGGATCAGGAATCGGGTCATGGTATGTTTTCTCCTCTCAAAGTGTGATGGATACATGTTCACGAAAGTATAGTATTTCCTCCACACGTTGTCAAATCCATCTTCCAATCGGTGAGCGTGGTCATTCATCCCCCCCAATCCTGAGCGAAGCAGAGCGCGGTTCCTTCCAGAATTTCTTGGGGGGTAGGGGGGGCAGCCTGAGCGAAATTTGTCGCACTCGCCAAATCACACGATTTTACACATTCCCCATTTTAGGCTATACTATCAGCATGACCATACCAACAACCCAACCAGCGGAACGCGCGTTCCTGATGGGTGTGGAACTCAAGAACAGACCCGACCGCTGGTCGGTGGAAACCTCTCTGGACGAACTGGCCCAACTGGCTGCCACGGCCGGCCTGGAGGTAGTCGGCCAGTCGGTGCAACGGCTCGACCACCCGCGTGCGGCAACGTTCGTCGGCAAAGGCAAGGTGCAGGAACTCTGCGAGGACGTCGCCGAGTTCGGGGCCAACACGCTCCTCTTCGACGACGAGCTTTCGCCACGCCAGCAACGTGAATTGGAGCGCACCATGGGCGAGAAGGTCAAGGTGTTGGACCGCACGGCCCTCATCCTCGACATCTTCGCCCAGCACGCCCATACCCGCGAAGGCCAACTGCAGGTGGAGCTGGCCCAGTACCAGTATCGCCTGCCCCGCCTGACCCGCATGTGGACGCACCTGGCGCGACAGGCCGGCGGAGCCGGTGCGCGCGGCGGCATTGGCGGCGTCGGCTTGCGCGGGCCGGGTGAAACGCAACTCGAAGTCGACCGCCGCGAAATCAATCGCCGCATCGCTCAACTGAAACGCGACCTGGAAAAGGTGCGCGCGCATCGCCGGCGACACCGTGCCCGGCGGCACAAAGCCGGCCTGCCCGTCGTGGCCCTCGTCGGCTACACCAACGCCGGCAAGTCCACCCTGCTCAATGCGCTGGCCAATTCGGACGTGCTCGTGGAAGACAAGCTCTTCGCCACCCTCGACCCCACGACCCGCCAGGTACACCTGCCCGACGGCCTGGAAGTCCTCTTCACCGATACGGTTGGCTTCATCCAAAAGCTCCCCACCGACCTGGTGGCCGCTTTTCGGGCCACGCTCGAAGAGGTCGCCGAGGCAAATCTGTTGTTGCACGTCGTAGACATCACCCACCCGCAAGCCGCCAAGCAAATGGCTGTCGTCCGGGAGACGTTGGATCAGATTGGCGCTGGCGACAAACCGGTGCTGGTGGCCTGGAACAAGATTGATAGCGCCGGGGATATTGAAATCTGGCAAGAACAGGCCGCGTGCGACCCACACAGCGTGGCGATCTCGGCCCGCGACGGCGTGGGCCTGGACATGCTCCTGGCCCGTGTGGAGCATACGTTGAGCGAAAGTCTGGTGGCTGTCGAAGCGCTCATTCCCTACGCTGCCGGTGACCTGTTGGCCGCCGTCCACCGGCACGGAACCGTGGAACGGGAGGAGCACACGACCAAGGGCACGCTCATCCACGCGCGGGTGCCGGCCTGGCTGGCCGCAGCCCTACCCTAGCCCCTCTTCTGTCTCCGTGAGCAAGTGGTCCACCACGGTCCGCAACGCTTCCCGCTCGGTTGCGCCCTGCGCCAGGGCCTGCCGGTAGGTGCGTAGCTGGCGGTCTGCGCTGGTGCCCTCACGCAAGATCGTTTCCACGTAGGCAACCTCCTCGCGGCTGCCCAACTCATCCACGACATCGTCCACCAGTTCGACAAGCTCCCGCACCAGGAAGGTCATGGGCACTTCTTCTTCCATGCCGAAATCAATCAGTTTTCCTTCGATTCCGTACCGCATAGCCCGCCACTTGTTTTCAACGATGTGGTAGCGGCGGTACCGGCGCCAACTGCGGTTTTGCCGGCGCAGCTTGATCAGCTTGGCGGTGACCGCCTGGATGAGGGCAGCAACGCATACGGCCTCATCAACGCGTGTACAAATATCGGAAATGCGGATTTCCAGCGTGCCGAATTTCGGATGCGGCCGCACGTCCCACCAGATCTTCGTGGCGTCTGCCTGACCGGTTTCGTCGTCGCGTATGGACCTCACTTTGCCCAGCAACGTAACCAGCGACTGATATTCGGAGTAGGATGAAAAGGACTGTGGTATTCCGGTGCGGGGCAACATCTCGAAGATCACGCTGCGGTAGGACTTCAAACCGGTGTCGCGCCCCTGCCAAAACGGGGAGCTGGTGGTGAGGGCCAGAATGTGGGGCAGGAAGTAGCGCAGTTGATTCATGATCTCGATCATCAAGTCCTGGCTGCCCGGCCCGTCACCGAAGCCGACGTGTACGTGCATGCCAAAAATCAGGAGTTGCGCGGCCACGCCTTGCAGCCGGTCAAGCAGCTTGCGGTAACGCTCGCCGGCCATGACTTCTTGTTCGCTCCAGGAAGCGAAGGGGTGCGTGCTGGCCGCGGCAATGCGCAAGCCGTTCTCCTCGGCCAGGCGGCAGACGGCGCGGCGCAGACGGATGATCTCGTGGCGCGCCTCCTGGATGTTGCGGCACACGTAGCTGCCGACTTCCACCTGGCTTTGCATGAATTCCGGCTTCAGTTGCCCGTCGGGAAAGACCTGTTGGCCCTGGTCCAAAAAATGTTGGATGTAGGAGTGCAGGTCGCGTGTTTCCGGATGGATGATCTGGTATTCTTCTTCGATCCCGATCGTGAGCGGAACATTGTACACGTGGTCTCCTCCTCTCTTTACCCCATGAAATAGCCGAGGTTGAGCGATTCCCCTGTCGCTGCCTGCAACCTTCCCTGCCAATCCTGGCTGTTGCCGGGGGCAAACACCGCGTCGATCAGCCAACGGCCGGCCTCCACGCTGCCGACCAGTCCGCCGAAGTGCGTGCGGATGTGGTGGTTAAATTGCGAGGCGATCAGGTCGCCCAACTGGTAATTCTGGTAGTAGACCGGGTAGAGGGCCAGATGTATCTTGGCGGCCCAGGTGGGGGCGGCGCTGTCGTCCGGGCGGGTCAGGTGCTGGTATTTCTCCACCAAGTCCCACCACAAGGTATTGAGGTCTTGCTCCGGATCGCGGTACATGGCCCGCTCGAAATTGGTGATGACCAGCACCCAGCGCAGGAAAACGGTCAGGTAGCGCTGTTGCTGGCGCTGCAGGGCGTCACCCAGCCGGTCGGCCTCGGCGGCGGGCAGGCCGGCGATATCGGCGAGCCAGCGCGGCTGCAGGGTCAGCCGGCCCATGAGCAAGGCGATGGCCTCGGTCATCATGATGTGCGCGTGGGTGCGTAGCAGGAACGGCAGATCGGGCGAGATGTAACGGTCGTAGACGCCATGGCCCAGCTCGTGCAGCATCGTCTCGTTCCAGCGTAGCGTCGGCTCCAGATTGCAGAGGATACGGATGTCTTCCTGGCGATCCAGGTCCAGGCAAAAGGCGTGTTGGTTCTTGCCGTCGCGGGCATAGAGATCACTGCGCTCGAGGATGGGGCGCACCTCCATGCCGAAGCTGTCGTAGGTGCGCACGGCAAGATCGAGCGGGTCCAGGTTCGTGAAGAACGGGTCCAGGTTCACGTCATCGAGCCGGGGCGGGCGTTGGAAGAAGGGATCGCCGTAGTGCCAGGGCCGCAGCGCAGCAGCCGGAATCTGGAAGCGCGCGACAAGTTGCTCGTCTATTTCGGCCTTCAGCTTGCGGAAGTGGTCTTCGCTGCGTACAGCCAGCTCGTCGAGCAGCTCGAACAGCCAGGTCTCGTCAATTTCGGACGTGGTCAGGGACAGCGCGTAGTGGTTGGCAAAGCCGAGGCGTTGGGCGGCCTCGTTGCGCAGGCGGACGACGTCGAGCACCTGGCCGGCCACTTCGGAGCCGATCTGTTTGCCCGCCCTCCAGGCTTCGCGGACAGCACGGTCGTCCGTGCTTTCGCGCAACACCTTTTCCAGTTCGTTGTCACTCAGCTTGTGACCGTCCACTTCCGCCCGAAAGTTGATGAACTTCTGGGAGATTTCCTTCTCGGCCTGCGTCAGCGCCTCAATCGTGGCGGGGTCTTTCTGGCCGGCCAGGTGAGAAAGGTAGAGCAACTCGAGCTGGCGGCGAATCTGCGGGTCTGCCGGCGGCGGCCCCTCGTGCCAGGCTGAAAGTTGCGCAAAGGCCTGGGCATTGGCGAACAGCGTGCGCACCTCTTTCGTCAGGCGGGCCTTCTCCGCGAACGCCTCCTCCTCGCCGGTGGTGTTCGCGCGCCAGGTGGCTGCCGCGCTGGCACGATAGAGGGGAGCATATTGCGCGGTAAACTGTTCAATGAAAGTAGCAATCTCGTTGCTCATGATGTCGTCCCTTCTGTTTTCTTTTTCAGGTCATATAAAATGTTAATTGCTTCCAGGGGTGTCAAGCTATCCACGTCCAATTTGGCCAGTTGCTCGATGACGGGGTGTGGACCGGTCGGAAAGAGCGCCAGTTGCACCGCCTGATGGAGAACGTCGGGGCGCTGCTTGTGCAACGATTGGGCCGGCGTGCGCGAATCTTGCTCCAGCGCGGAGAGTATCTCTTGCGCGCGTTGGGTGACCGTGCGCGGCACACCGGCCAGGCGGGCCACGTGGATGCCGTAGCTGCGGTCGGCCCCGCCCTGGGCGATGCGGTGCAAGAAGACGACGCCGTCTCCTTCCTCGGCCACGGCCACGTTGTAGTTGCGCACATGCGGGAGGATCTTCTCCAGCTCGGTCAGCTCGTGATAATGGGTGGCGAAGAGGGTCTTGGCGCGCCGATCGGGGTGGTTGTGGATGTATTCGACGACGGCCCAGGCGATGGACATGCCATCGTAGGTGCTGGTACCGCGCCCGATCTCGTCCAGGATGATCAGCGAGCGGGGCGTGGCGTGATGCAAAATGTTGGCCGTCTCCACCATCTCGACCATGAACGTGGACTGGCCCGCCGAAATCTCGTCCTGTGCGCCCACGCGGGAGAAAATGCGGTCCACCAGCCCGATCTCGGCCTCTTCCGCCGGCACGAACGACCCAATTTGGGCCATCAGGGTGATGATCGCCACCTGGCGCAGGAAGGTACTCTTTCCACTCATGTTTGGGCCGGTGATGATGTGGATCGCCTCGTCTGCGGAGAGGTACACGTCGTTGGGGACGAACGGCTCGTCCTGCAGCGTAGTCTCCACGACCGGATGTCGCCCTCCCTTGATGATGAGCTTGTCCCCTTCGGTGATCGCCGGCCGCGTGTAGCGGTTGCGCAGGGCCACTTCGGCCAGCGCGCTCTGCACGTCCAGCTCGGCCAGCACACGGGCGGTGGCCAACAGGCGGGGAACGGCTGCTGCCACCTGCTCGCAAATCTGGCCGAAGATGCTGCGCTCCAGTTCCTGCTGGCGCGATTCCGCGTTCAGGATGAGCGACTCATATTCTTTGAGTTCCGGCGTGATGTAGCGTTCTGCGTTCACCAACGTCTGCTTGCGGATGTATTCCTCCGGCACGAGGTCCGTGTTGGTTCGAGACACTTCCAGGTAGTAGCCAAAGACCTGGTTATACCCCACCTTCAGCTTCTTGATGCCGGTGCGCTTCCGTTCGGTGGCCTCCAGGTTGGCGACCCATGCTTTGGCCTCGCGGGCCGCGGCCATGATGCCGTCCAGCTCGGCGGAGAACCCGCTTTGGATGATGCCGGTGGCGTTGACTGTAGCCGGCGGGTCTGCGGTGATGGCTTGGGCGATCAGGTCGCGGGCGTCATCGCAGGGGTCAAGGGCAGGCGGCGTCATTTCGGTAGGCAGGGTCTGCAGGAGCAATTGGGTGGTTTCCAGCGCGTGCCGGATGCCGACCAGGTCGCGGGGCCGGGCAAGGCCGGTGACGATGCGATTGGCCAGCCGCTCCAGGTCGGGCAGGCCCTTGAGCAGGGCACGCACTTCGGTGCGCAGGGCGGTATTGTCGAAGAAGGCCTGCACGCCGTCGAGCCTGGCTTCCAGCGCCGCGCGGTCAAGCAACGGCTGGGCGATGCGACGGCGGATCAAGCGTGCGCCCATGGCCGTGCGGGTCAGGTCGAGCACGCCGAGCAGTGAGCCGTCGCTGGCGCCGCTGCGGATGCCCTCGGTCAGCTCCAGGCTGCGGCGGGTGGCCGCGTCTAGCAGCATGTACTGCGTGGTCGTGTAGGTGGAAAGCTCGTGCAGTTGGGGCAGGGTGCGCTTTTGCGTCTGTTGCAGGTATTGGATTAGCGCACCGGCCGCGCGTATGGCCAGTGGCTTGCCGCGCAGGCCGAATCCGTCGAGCGAGGCGACACCGAAGTGCTCCTGCAAGGCACGGCGGGCCGTCTCCGCTTCGAATTGCCAGGCGTCCAGGGTGACCGGCGGGTGTGTGTTTCCGTTCCGCGGTAGAGTGGCGCCGCTCTCCGCCGGCACCAGGATTTCCGCCGGCTGGAGCCGTTGCAGCTCCTGCGCCAACTCGGAACCGGACAATTCGGTGGCGGCGAACTCGCCGGTGGTGATGTCGGCGAAGGCCAGGCCGGCGCGGTCCTCTTCGCGGAGGAGGGCAGCCAGGTAATTGTTGCGCCGGTCGTCGAGCAAGGCCGGCTCCAGCACCGTGCCGGGGGTAATCACGCGCACAACCTCGCGGGGCATGAGGCCCTTCACGGTCTCCTTGCCGATCTGCTCGCAGATGGCGACCTTGTAGCCTTTGTCGATCAGGCGGGCGATGTAGCCTTCCACGGCGTGGTAGGGGATGCCGGCCAGGGGCACACGCTGGCCCTTGCCGACCGGCCGCGACGTGAGCACCAGGTCAAGCTCGCGCGCGGCGACTTTCGCGTCCTCGTCGAACGTTTCGTAGAAATCGCCCAGGCGGAAGAAGAGGATGGCGTCGGGGTGCGCCTGTTTGATTTGCAAGTATTGGCGACGTACGGGTGTTACCGGTGCTGTTTTCTTTCCCATAACAATAAATTATAACCCGAAAGCAGGCGATCGGCAAGCCGAGGCCGGCAAAGTTTGGGTTTGCGCAACGGTTCCCGTGATGGTGGCTCACTTGCTCAAAGCGGACGACAGTCCGCGTGCGAGGCCGATCCGTTTGCAGCAGCTACCCGGCCATGGAAGCGAGGCGCTGGCGAATGGCCAGGAAGGCCGCCGTGAAGGGTTTTACGGAAATCAGCGGGAACGCAATCTCGATCGCTTCGCCGCCCGGCACGTCAATGCGCATCCAACTGCCCATCACCGAGAAGCAGAGCGAGGCCGAAGTCGCGTTTGCCAGGGAACAGCGAATGATCTCCACCTCTTTTTGTTTGCTTTCGCCGCCCCGGATGGTGACGACCTCATCGTCCATCACGGCAAGCATGGCTGCTCTCCCTTTTTCTTCGGCCCAGGCGGGAACCAGCGAGCGGGCCAAAACAGGACGACCATCCAGCACCTCAGCACCTGCTTCTTCCAGCCACTCGACAAGGCGGCGCGTCTTGTCGTCGTGTTCTTCGATTAGCTCTGCGAAGGTCGTTTCGTCCTTCTCCGGTTCGTACAGCCGGAGCAGGTGCTGTTCCTCGCCCTCATCCGGTACGAAGCTGCGCAAGAATGCCTCCGTCTGGCGCAGGGAGGGGCGCGCATCCTCGGAAAACTCAATCTGCACCTGTTCTTCGCCCTGCGTGGCCGACCGCATGATCAGTTCCAGTCGGGGGCCGCCGGCGCTCTCCGCAACTTCCACGCCCAGCAGCCGGTTGTGGGGGCACGACTTGGCGACATAGCCATATCCCACAATCGTCGGCGTGGGGGGGAGGACGTCCCATAGCCAGAGCGTCTGCTGGTCGGTCACAATCAACAGGCCTTCGGGATGCATGCGTCGACGGCGCCAGGCCCAGCGCGATCCGCCCATCGGGCGGCGGTGAATGAAATACAAGATTCGCTCATCGGGGAGCAAACAGCGTGCCACATACTCCTGGAAGCGGTACGGCAATTGGGGTACCAGGATTTCGGCCAGGGTGTGCCCGCCACCGGCTTCGCGCAACTCGTCCCCCTCGCGCGTGCCGCGTGTGGTTTGCCAGGCGGGACGTCCCGACTGGCCACTATGTTGGCCCACGCGATTCCAGCGGAAAGCACGCTGGCCGGCTTCGATGAGGGAGACGGCTTCGGAGGGGCCGCCCCAGCGTACGTGAGCGCCGGCGCCGGCCAACCGGACCGCGTATTCTCGCAAAGCCTGCCTGCGGTACGGAGGTAAATCCTCGTAGGTCTGCAGGTAGCGCCAGGCCGGATCGGCGTCGGGCACCCCCACAATCAGCAACTCTTCTTGCTTTCCCTCGCCGATTTGCAGCAAACCAATCGGGCGCGTGGCGACCACAGCCGTCGGGGAAAAGGATTGGTGGGCGAGAATCCACGCGCGCAGGGGATGTCCCCCCACGCCCAACGCATCAATGAGTACGCCTTCGTCCACATCGGCAGGCCGGTCAACGATTTGGCGGCCCGCATATCGAATGGCTTGCAGGTTGCTGTCCCATTGATAGCGATTGTGGTCTTTCCCGGGACGTTCGATGCGAATATCTATTGTTGTCATGCTTTGTTGCCCTTTCGAAGAATCCAGCGTATGTTTGCCCGTAGGGGCATGAACCGCGACGGTGAATTTCAGCGAAGCCCTGCCGCCAAAGGATTTCCGCCGTCCACGTACTAGGCCAGACGGTGCTGCTTCCACGGCATGACGAGCAGCAAGAGAGTCGCCA
>CAYWAK010000032.1:0-17392 GCA_964455755.1 uncultured Ardenticatenales bacterium
TCCTATTGTACTGCCCTTCCGGCAAGTTGTCAACCTGCGAGGGGTGTCCGTCAAAGTTTTGCGCGATGAACTGCCGCCGGGACTTGACAGCCAGTTGCAACCAGGCTATAATATATGCAAGGTAGACCGACGGTCGGTCTGTAGAGATGATGGAGGCAGCCATCGTGGCTAGAATCGTCAAGGAACACGACGAAAGGCGCAACGAGATACTGAACACAGCTCGATCGCTTTTCTATAGCAAAGGCTACGATCAGACTTCGATTCAGGACATCATCAACGCCGTCGGTATCGCCAAGGGCACCTTTTATCACTACTTCGGCTCGAAGGTCAATCTGCTGGACGAGCTGATCGAGTGCATGCTCCAAGAAGCCACCCAATTGATCGAGCCCATCGTGGCCGATGATCAGCTTGGTGCCCTGGAGAAGTTCAACCGCTATTTCAGCGATGCCCTGGCCCGGAAGACCGAGAACAAAGCCTTCCTGCTCAGCATCCTACGGACCTTTTACAGCGACGAAAACGCTATCCTCCGCCGCAAGCTGGAAGCGGCCACGATTCAGGAGGCCGCACCCTTGCTGACCCGCATCATCCAACAGGGTTGTGCGGAAGGCGTCTTCCACACCGGGTTTCCCGACGAAATAGCGGAGATCGTTCTGACCATTGGCCTATGGCTGTCCGACGCCGTCGCGCTGATGCTCTTGCAAGCAGAGGAACAGACCGATCCGCTCCCGCTCATTGAGCGGCGGGTGACCGTGGTCCAGCAGGCGACGGAGCGGGTGCTGGACGCGCCCTCCGGTTCGTTGCACATGATTGACCTGGACACACTGAAGCGATGGTTCGAATGAACCGGTGAAACGCAAGGAGGCAGGTGCATGGTAAAATTCAGCAAGCTGGCCTGGCGCAACTTGTGGCGCAACTGGCGGCGCACCGCAATCGCCCTGGTGGCCATCGTCATGGGTGTGATCCTGTTACTCTTTTTCGATGGCCTGCTGGAGGGTTCAGATCAGGCCGTCTTCGGCAATGCTGTGCGTCTCTACGGTGGCAACATCCAGGTGCACGCGCCGGGATTCCTGGATAAGGCCAGCCGGTACCCCCTCCTGCCCCTCGACGATGCCGGCGCGGTGGTACAGGCTGCCCGGGCCCAACCGCACGTGGTGGCCGCGGCCCGGCGCATCAACACCGGCGGCATGGTCAGCAGCCGTGAAGGGGCGTACCCCGTGGTCATCACCGGCATCGAGCCGGAGGTCGAAGCGCCCCTCAGCCTGCAGGCGGAGAATATCGGCCAGGGCCGCTTCCTGCAACCCGGCGAGGGGGACGCTATCGTTATTGGCCGGGGCTTGGCGGCCTTGCTGAAGGTCGGCGTGGGTGACCGGGTCACCCTGCTCGGCAGCGCGAAAAATCAAACCGTGCGCCAGCGTACCATGACCATCGTCGGCATTTACAACCTGGGCATGCCGGACGCCGAAAAGATCGCCGTACTCATCACCCTGCCGGAGGCGCAAAGCCTGTATAACCTGCGCGGCCAGGCGACTGAGGTGGCCATCTTCCTGAAAAAGGTCGGGCAGGAAAAGGAAATTGCCCCTGCCCTTCGGGCGGCCCTCCCCAACTATGAGGTCGATTCCTGGCAAGAACTGCGGCCGGAGATACAGCAGACCCTTCAGACCAAAAAGGCTTCCTCTACCTTCTTCGGCGTCGTCTTGGTATTCATCGCGGCCATCGGCATTCTCAACATCATGATGATGGCCGTGTTCGAGCGCACACGTGAAATGGGGGTGCTGACCGCTCTGGGCATGAAGGGCCGGCAAGTTCTGGGGCTGTACGTGCTGGAAGGGACGTTGGTTGGCGTTGTCGGTGCGGCCATCGGCATCGCCGTAGGCCTGGCCCTCAACCTGTGGCTGGCGCAGATCGGCTTCGATATCTCCTATGCCTCGGGCATGGGCGAGATCAGCGCCCTGATGGGCACGCGTATCTACCCCAGTCTCTCGATGGCCAATGTCATCAACCGCGCTGTGCTGGTCCTCGTCGTGTCCGCGCTGGCCTCACTCTACCCGGCCTGGCAGGCATCGCGCAAAGAGCCGGTGGAGGCTTTGCACCATGTCTGAGCATTCTCAACCCGAAGACCCTAACCTGGACAAGCCGGAACCAAGAAGGCTACCCACAGATACTGGCCAAGAAGTTCAACTTCTCCGAGAAGTTGAACTTCTAAGCGCAAAAGACCTGTCCCTGACTCCGCCGGTGCGCGCTATCGGCCATGGGCGAAAATCGCGTGCCGGACGAAGGATGAGGGATTACGCAGCACACAATACGCAACACGGACCAAGGAGGCAATGACATGGCCTGGAGCCAACTGTGGACCATCGGAGTGCGCGACCTGATGCGCAATCGCCGGCGCTCCGTGCTGACCCTGATCGCGGTGGCGCTCGGATTGGCTCTGCTCATCGTGCTGAATGGCTTTGTCCAGGGTACGATAGCCGACTCGTTGCAATACAGCATCCGCTATCAAACCGGGCACGTGCAGGTGCGCAACGATTCATACGAAGAGGAAAAGCTCAGCCTAAAGTGGAAAGACCTGCTGGAGAACCCGGCGGCTTTGACCGCGCAGGCCGCAACCATGCCACAAGTCCAGAATGCCGCACCCGTGTTGTGGATCAACGGCATCCTGAACACGGCTGAGGATTCGGTGGGCTTGCGAGTCTACGGCATTGATGTCGCTTCCCCCATCTACCAGCCCATCCGCGAGGCCACCATCACCGGCGGTTTTCTGACGGCCGATGATCGAAGCGGTGTCCTCATCGGCAACCGTCTGGCCGACAGCCTGGGCGTTTCCGTTGGCCAGAAAGTGACCCTGGACATCGTCAACGCCGATGGGAATCCCGAAGAGGGTGTGTTCACCATCCGCGGTCTGTTCGCCACCGGTCTGCCCTTCTACGATCAGAACAGCGTCTTCCTGCCCTTGGCCAAAGCCCAGGCCTTTGCCGGCACCGGTGAGCGGGCCAGCGCAATCGTCATCATGCTCCATGACCAGTACCGGGCGGACGAAGTGGCCGCGGCCCTCAGCGGCCCTGGCACGAAGGTGCTCACCTGGAAGGACCTCAATGCCCTCTTGCTGACCACCGCGCAGACCGGGTTGGGCTTCTACTATATTCTGGATATCATCGTCATGCTGGTCGTGGCTGTGGTCATCGCCAACACCTTGTTGATGGCCGTGTTTGAGCGGGTTCGTGAGATCGGCATCCTGGCCTCCCTGGGCATGCGCGCCTCCCAGATTCGGCTCATGTTCCTCCTCGAAGCCGCCATCCTGGCCGTAGCCGGCATTGTCGCCGGGACCGCGCTGGGATTGCTCGGTGTGGCGTACCTGGCCAACGTGGGCCTGGAGATCGGCGACGTAGCCACAGTCAGCGGCGGAGCCTTCATCCTGGGCACCAAAATGTACGCACGCTTCGTGCCGGGCGTGTTTGCCGGCCTGGCCGCGGGTACGTTGGTCGTGATCCTGCTGGCCTCGCTCTATCCGGCCTTTTATGCCTCTCGCCTGGAGCCTGTGGAGGCTCTTCGAGCTTTGTGAAAAGGAGCATCTCATGCCCGTCATTCAAGTCGCGGACGTAACCAAATCCTATAGCGCCGGTGAGGTAACCACCACGGCTCTTCACCATGTCACACTGGATTTCAAAGCTGGTGAGTTCACCACCATCGTCGGTCCCTCCGGCTCTGGCAAGACGACCTTACTGCAACTGATGGGCTGCCTGGACCAGCCCGACAGCGGCGCAATCAAAATCGACGAGCAGGATGTCACCCGTCTGAGCGCCAACCAGCGGGCCGACCTGCGCCGGGAGAAAATCGGCTTCATCTTCCAGTTCTTTGCGCTCGTTCCTGTGCTCAGCGCCTACGAGAACGTGGAGCTGCCGCTGCTGCTGAACGGCGTCGGCGCGCGCGAGGGGCGCGCGCGTGTGATGGAACTCTTGGACGCCGTCGGCCTGGCCGATCAGGCCAAGCACCGGCCGGACCAGTTGAGCGGCGGGGAACAGCAGCGTGTCGCCATCGCCCGCGCCCTGGCCTCTGGCCCGTCACTGGTGCTGGCGGATGAGCCGACCGCCAATCTGGATACCGAAAACGGCCAACAGGCCATGAAGATCATGCAGCGCCTCAACGAGCAGACCGGCACGGCCTTCATCTTCGCCACCCACGACCCGCGCGTCGTTGCTTTTGCGCGCCGCGTGATCAAGCTGCGCGACGGTGAGGTGGTTGACAACGGCGTGCCGAACGGAGGGGCAACATCATGAACAGCAAACGCAGGTGGACTGGGCTTCTTGCGCCATTGTTTGTCCTTGTCCTGCTGACGGGTTGTGGCCGGCAGTCCACCCCGGCGCCCACCCCGCTCGCTACCCCCATCCCGGCCATTCCGCTGAACGCAAACGGGGGGGTGGCGAAGGCCTCGGGCAAGGTTGTGCCGGCGTTGAAGGCGGACCTGGGCTTCCTTGCCGCCGGCCGGGTAGAGAGTGTGGCCGTGGACGTGAGCGCCCCGGTGAAAGAGGGCGATTCGCTGGCCGTGCTGCACAATGCGGCGGCCGAAGCGGCCGTGGCCCAGGCCCAGGCCACCCTGGAAGCGGCCCAGGCGCATCTACGCGATTTGCAGGCCGGTGCACGGCCACAGGAGATTGCCGCTGCGCGTGCGCGCGTGGAGGTCGCCGAGGCCCAACGGACGCAGCTTTCCGAGGCGGAGCGCCCGGCCGCAATCGCAGCGGCCCAGGCGGAGGTGGAGGCCGCCCAGGCCGCACTCGACCAGTTGTCCAAAGGCCCGCGCGAAGAAGAGCGCATCGCCGCCGAAGCCGATTTGGCCAATGCCGAGGCCGCGCTCAAGCAGGCCAGGGCCGCGTATGACCCGCTGGCGTCACGGTCCGACGTGAGTATGTTGCCCGAAAGTCTGGCCCTGGAGCAAGCAACCAACAACTACAATGCGGCCAAGGCCCGCTATGATGCTTTGTTCGCCAGGCCCTCTGCCGCTGTGGCCGCCACGGCCCGCGCTCGGCTGCAGCAGGCCAAGGTAGCTCTCGATCGGCTGGAACACCCAGGCACTGCGGCCCAGATCGCGGCGGCCACAGCGCAGGTGCACAATGCCCAGGCTCAATTGGACCTGCTGACCGCCGGCACACGGCCGGAAGCGATTGCGGCGGCCGAGGCGGCCGTCGCCCAGGCCCAGGCTGCCCTCCAGCGCGCCCAGGCCGACCTGGCCAACACGGAATTGCGTGCGCCCTTTGCCGGCACCATCGCCGCCCGCTATGCCAACCCGGGTGAGATGGTGCAGCCCGGCCAGCCGGTGCTCACCCTGGCCGACCTCAGCAGCTTGCAGGTGGAGACCACAGACCTGAGCGAGCGGGACGTGACGCGTGTGGCGGTGGTGGGCCGGCCGGCCACCGTCTTTGTGGAGGCTCTGGGCAAAGAGGTCACCGGTCGTGTGGTGCGCGTGTCGCCCCAGGCCAACGTGGTCGGCGGCGACGTGGTCTATACCGTCGTCATCGAGCTGGACGAGCAGCCTGCCGGCCTCCGCTGGGGCATGAGCGCCGACGTGGAGATCGGCGGGCAGGGCTGAAACCGCAGCGACAGCCAGGAGGTGCATTCCAAACGCAAAACTTTGACGGACAGCCCGCCGCCACTTTACAATTGACAGCAATCGGTGTATAATATGTAATATCAGTGAGTTGAAATTGTGATGACAAGGCAAGTAACCGATTGACTGGTGGAGGCAGGAGGATGCGCAACTACGCTCGTATTGCTGTGATTGGTTGGATTGTTGCCCTCTTGTTGTCGGTTTCCCCTTTGCGTTTGCATGCAACGCGGGCGGAGGGGCCGTCAAATGACCTGACATGCCGTGAAGTGTTGCCCGACGGAGAGTTCGAGAGTGTTGGCAGCTGGCACAAAACCCCGCTGACCAAGTTTGTCGCCCCGGAAACTGATCACATACGCGAAGGCAAACGAGCCATGCGCCTGGGCATCGTCCAGGGGCAGAATGCGCGAAACTATGCTTCCATCTGGCAAACCGTACAGATTCCCGAGCATGCCGTCCGTGCCGTGTTGGATATGTGGGTGATGCCGGTATCTGACGATCCAACCATAGGTTCCGACCGGCAGGAGGTTCGCGTACTCGATAGCCACTATCGCCTCTTGCTCACGCCGCTACGGGGTCTTTTGAAAGGGAACGAGTGGCAACAGGTGACGGTGGACCTGGCCCAGTTCAGCGGGGAGACCGTCCGCATCTACGTGAACGTCTTCAACGACGGCAGCGGCGGCAAAACGGCTTTGTACGTGGACAGTGTTCATCTGACCGTTTGCGAGCCGCGCGGGATAGCCGCCAAGCCGGGAGGCGAGGGCACCGGAACCACGCCGGGAGGCAGCGGTCCCGTGCCCGTGAAGCCGGCCAGCCCTCCCTCGACACCATCTTCCCCATCCGCTGTGCTCCTGCCGGCGACAGGGACTTGCAGCGACCTGGTACAGAATGGCGGATTCGAGGACGGAACCGCAGGGTGGGTACTGGGGGCCACGCCCAAACCGGCTACGTTACAGTCCGCCCAAGCACATTCCGGCAAACATGCCATGCGACTTGGCGTGGCCGGCAGTTCCGATTATGAGAGCTACTCCTCCTTCTGGCAGACGGCAGATGTTCCATCAGATACCATCACGGCCACGCTGTCATTTTGGGCATACCGCCTGACAGAGGACACGGACGGGGGCGACTCACAAGTCGCCCTGGTGTTGGATGACGGATATCGCATTCGCCAGAGACCAATGCACTCGGCTGTTGTGGATGAGGGCTGGGTACACTTCGAGAAGGATTTATCGGCCTACAAAGGCTGGACGCTCCGCCTGTACTTCAACGTGTTCAACGATGGGGATGGCAAAGCGTCGGCCATGTACGTGGACGATGTGCAATTGGTAGGCTGCCGGTAGCGGGCAGCCACACGCGGTCACTCCAAAGGCTCCTTCAAGATGGCAAAGCGACAGGCCGGGTCGCCCATTGCTCGGCATGAAACCTCTTGCACCTCGAAACGTTTGCCATTGCTAACCCAAGTGGCGAGTTCTTCCAAAGCGCCAACCGCAGTTTCACAAAGCGGGCTTTCTGCCTGCAGGGTAGAGCAATACGGACATTGGCACGCTTCGAAGAAGATGTAGTCGTCGTCTTGGCTGATATGGCACTCGACGTGGGCGATTTGGCCGGCGGCCAGGGAAACGCTGTTCAGAACCAGTCGTAGGCGGGTGAGGACGGGGAGCGCGCGCAGGGCAACCCTGGCGGTGCCAATGGCTTTGGGATATGCTTCTCGCCACGTACGGAACTGCACCCGGCCGGCGCGCCGCAGGATCGCCGTCGCGCCCCGCAAGCCATAGAGGTCTATCATCGCCTGCGTCAGGCGTCCAATATGGCCGAACGTCACTTGCTCGCCCTTTTTCAGTTCGGTACGTCCCTCATAGTCTTCCAAACCGGCGCGGCGCAACAAAGTATTTATGCCACCCTGCCCCACCACTTCTCGCACCGTTATGAAGGCGACTTCAACAGCCTCTGGCGGCAGTACCATGTCGGCGTCGTTGCCAACGTTGGAGGATTCTTGTAAATCCGACATGATAGATTTCTCCAATTCAATGGGAGAGGGTCGTGACCGAGGAGTCATCGGGTCTTCAGAGAGATTCTCGTGAAACCACTCTGAAGACCCGCAACGAGGTTCTCCGCTAAGCTTGTGTTTCGCGTTTCGCTTTCAGGTAGGCGTCCATGCCGTTCACGGCGATCTTGGCCGAGGCCAGAGCCGTGACCACAAGGTCGGCACCACGCACGGCGTCGCCACCGGCAAACACACCATCGCGGCTGGTGGCTCCGGTTTCTTCGTCTACCACGAAGAGGCCCCACTTGTGCGTTTGGAGGTTTTCCGTTTTTTCGCCCAGGGCCGGGTCTGGCCAATAACCGAGGGAGAGGATCACAGTATCCACTTCCTGGATGAAGTTGCTTCCTTCGATGGCGATTGGCCGCCGGCGACCGGAGGAGTCTGGCTCACCCAGTTCCATGCGCATACATTCCATGGCTGTTACCCAGCCGTCATCGTTGCCAATGTATTTCACCGGCACGGTCAGGAACTCAAATTGGACCCCTTCTTCTTTGGCATTAGAACGTTCTTCGGCTCGACCGGGCATTTCGGTCTCGGTACGGCGGTAGACGCAAGTAACGGTTTCCACCCCGGGCAGGCGAATGGAAGTGCGCACGCAGTCCATGGCCGTGTCACCCCCGCCGATCACCGCAACGCGTTTGCCAACCACCAGCGGCGTGCGCTGCTGTTCCGGCAACAACTCCGGAGAAAGGTTCCCGCGCACGAGGTAGTCTGTGGCGTAGTAGATCCCTTTCAGGTCCTCTCCGGGCACGTTTTGCGATGCGCAAACCGGCGCGCCAATTCCCAGGAAGACGGCGTCGTATCCGTCGGACAGCAGCTCATCAATGGTCACATCTTCGCCCACTTTCGTATTGCCGACGAACGTGACTCCCATGTTTTTCAGGAGAGCGATCTTGGTAGTGACGATTTCTTTGTCCAGTTTGAAATTGGGAATGCCGTAGAAGAGCAAGCCCCCGGGTTCGGGCCAAGAATCAAACACCGTTATCGCGTAGCCCCTGGCGCTCATTTCTTCGGCCACCTCCAGGCCGGCCGGGCCGGCGCCGACAACAGCGATTTTTTGGCCTACCGGGGCTGCAACCTCTTTCGGCGGCAACCCAAAGTTGGTACGTTGGTAATCGGCCACGTAGGCTTCCAACTTGCCGATGTGGACGGGGACATTCTTCTTGCCAACAACACATGATCCTTCGCACAGGTTTTCTTGCGGGCAGATACGGCCACAAACTTCCGGCATGATGCTCGTCTCACGGAATTTGTTTGCCGCGCCGATGAGATCGCCATGCTCCAGGAGCCAGAAAGCACCGGGAATGTCGTTGTGGATGGGACATGCTTTGGTGCAAGGCGCTCCCGGACACTGAATACAGCGCTGGGCCTCGATCTTAGCCGTCTCCAGGTCATAGAAGAAAGGATAGATTTCTTCAAAGTCCTTGACCCGCTCCGCAGGTGGGCGTTTCTTCACATTGTTTGGGGGAATCTGCAGACGTGCTTTTCGATCTACCTTCGGGCGCTTTTGTTTTGACATCGTTTTGATCCTCCTAGGTAAGGGAAACTTGGGGCGTTATCGTGCTGATAACGCCGCACTTGCCAGCAAATCTTGACCACGCTTCAACCTCCGAATAAGCGCCGGTACAAGTTGTCGTCTTGCTCCTACCATACCACGGTTGGGCCGGTTTGTCAATTTTGCTTGCCTTTGTGACAGAATGGACACTGTGTAAGGGGCAGCCCAAAGTGGCGCGCCGGGGGCCTGGTGGACCGGAAAATGCCCCTTTTCCTTGAAAGACCATTTGCGTGTTTAGCCAAACGATGCTATAATTGGCAAGGTTGTTATAGTTTCTATTCAAGCAAGGAGTGGGTAGCCCCCACTTTTCTTGTTGTAAGGGCCAATTGATGAAAAACGATTTTATTGTTGCGATAAATCGCGTATGCGCGGAACGGGGTCTTTCAAAAGATGTCGTCCTCAAGGCGGTGGAGGAGGCGCTTATCTCTGCCTACCGGAAGGACTTTGGCTACGTTGCCGACATCTCTGTTGAACTGGACAGCAGCACCGGTGAGGCGCATCTATTTACGGAAAAAACCATTGTTGTGGAGGTACTTGACGAGGATCATGAAATTGACCTTGCTCATGCCCAACGTCTGCGTAAGGACGCACAACTCGGAGAGAAAATCGAAAAAGACATTACACCCAAGAACTTTGGTCGTATCGCTGCACAGGCTGCGAAACAAGCCATTCTGCAGCGCATCCGTGGGGCAGAGAGAGATGCCCTGTTCGTGCAATACCAGGATCGCGAAGGCGAAATCGTAAACGGCACGGTGCAGAGCGTCGACCGAAATGGCCTTGTCCGGCTGAGCTTGGGCAAAGTCGAGGCTGTTTTGCCGAAAAGCGAACAGATACCCGGTGAGCGTTTCCGTATTGCCCAACGGGTACGTGCTTACGTATATAACGTACAGAAGGAAGGTTCTCGGGGGCCGCAGGTCTCTGTCTCCCGTACGCGGCGCGAAATGTTGCGCCGGTTGCTGGAACTGGAAGTCCCGGAGATTTTCAACGGCACTGTGGAGATTAAAACGATCGCGCGCGAAGCAGGCCAACGCTCGAAGGTCGCCGTGAGCGCTACACAGGAGGGTGTAGACCCTGTGGGCGCTTGCGTGGGCATGAAGGGCAGTCGTATCCAGAGCGTGGTCAACGAACTCAGCGGAGAGAAAATAGACATCGTGCAATGGAATCCGAACCCCGTACTCTTCGTTGGGAACTCGCTTAGCCCGGCTCGCGTTCTGGATGTCTACCTGGATGAAAGCCACAAGGAAGGAAACACGGCTGTCGTTGTAGTGCCTGATAAGCAACTTTCCCTGGCCATTGGTAAAGAAGGACAAAATGCGCGTCTGGCAGCCAAGCTGACAGGTTGGCGAATTGACATTAAAAGCGCCAGCGAGGCGGCCAAGGAAACGGTGCGCTTGTCTGAGGCCCGCCGGCGCATGGAAGAGGCGGAAACACAACGCGCGGAAGAGAAGAAACGGTTAGAAGAAGCTCGTTTGTTGCTTGCCGCAGCAGAATTGGCAGAGAAAGAGGAAGGCGAGCAAGAAGCTACCGGAGAATTGCCCACCACTGAGCAAATAACCGGAGAACCGGAAAAGGATGTTCTGCCAGAACCGGTTACCGAACCCTCCCTTCCAGAGGCGGTCGCTACACCACAAGAAGGGGTAGAAGAGGAATTGGAAGAGGTTGAGAAACCGCCGGAGAAGGCAAAACCTGCCATACCAGCGTGGGTGCAAAAAGCCTTGGAACAAGAAAAGCAAGATATCAAGGTGCAAATAGAAGACTTGATCCCCAAAGACAAGAAACGCAAGAAGAAGAAACAGAAACGCCGACCGCTGAGCTGGCAAGAAGAGTTAGAGAACTGGAAAGACGAGAACGTACTGGAATCTTTGAACAACGCACCACTCGACGACGAAGTCGGCGATGACGAAGGGTAATCTATGGCACGCAAGCACAAGCCAATGCGAACCTGCGTTGGCTGCCAAACTGCCCGCAGGAAGCGAGAAATGGTCCGCATCGTACGTGTGGCGGATCGGAGCGTACAGATTGACCCAAAAGGAAAGATGGCTGGACGAGGCGCGTACCTCTGTGCGAACAGGCAGTGTTGGGAACAAGCGCTAAACAAAGGTCAAATTGAACGGGCTCTGCGAACGAAATTGTCGGAGGAAGATTGGGCTATGTTGCAGGCACAAGCACACAAGTTTCCGAACTTCGATACTGGTGACCAGTGATCCGTCGCATGCTGTCAACAAAATGTATCGGGGAAATGGGGAACAAGTGAGATCGGGAGACAGGTGCATGAAGACCTGGTAAAACTTGATCGGCTGAACTAGGTTGTCCCCACCCCCATGCTGCCGCTGAACGCGTTCCAGGGCAAGCCTGAATCTCGTTTGCACGTGGGGCCGGAGCGATACCGGGCGAAATGCGCGCAAACCAGGGCCTTCCACAGACCGCGGTTTATAGCCATTGTCCGGGTAGTCTTACCGACATCCATCTAATATGGTTGCCGCTTCGGCCTAGAGCATGGGGATATTTTTTCCCCACAGAAGAAGAAACAACCAGAGTAACAACCAAAGAGGAAACAGAAGATACAAAGGAAACACTGCCGGATAAACGGCCTTGCATGCTGTAGCGTGTCAAAGGTTGGGAGCTTTGGGGTGAAGGAGATCCAGGTCAATGAGCAAACAGAATACCAACATCGTTATTCCTGAAACGATTACCGTTCGGGAACTTGCCAATCTCATGGAGGCCAGCCCCATTAGCGTCATCAAAGAGTTGATGGCGAATGGCGTGATGGCTAACATCAACCAGACGATTGACTTTGACACAGCAGCGATTGTTGCTGAGGAAATGGGGTTCACCGTCCGGGAAACGGAGGAAGAGGTAGGCGAAGAACAGGAGGAAGTAGCCACTCCAACAAAGCGAGACCTGTATGCGGACGAACGTGAAGAAGACCTGCAGCCGCGTCCACCCATCGTCACCGTACTTGGCCACGTGGACCACGGCAAGACGACCCTGCTGGACGCCATTCGCAAAACGCGCGTAACCGAAGAAGAACATGGCGGGATAACCCAACACACCGGCGCTTACCAGGTGGAACGGCAGGGCCGGAAAATCACCTTCATCGACACGCCCGGACATGAGGCCTTTACGGCCATGCGCGCGCGAGGAGCCCAGGTCACCGACGTCGTCATTCTGGTGATCGCCGCCAACGACGGGGTTATGCCCCAGACCAAAGAGGCACTAGACCACGCCAGAGCAGCACAAGTGCCGGTCATCGTCGCGCTGAACAAAATCGACGTGGAAAACGCGAACATAGACCGGGTCATGCAGCAAATGGCCGAAATCGATCTTGTGCCGGAAGATTGGGGAGGGGACACCATCGTCGTCCCGACCTCCGCCAAGCAAGGGGTGGGCATTGACACACTTCTGGACATGATCCTGCTCGTTGTGGACATGTCGAGTTTTCGGGCCAACCCCAATCGACCTGCCGTCGGCACGGTCCTGGAGTCGACGCTCGACCGGACGCGTGGGCCTATGGCGACTGTATTGGTGCAAAACGGGTGTCTGCACAACGGCGAGAATTTTGTGGCCGGCAGAATCAGTGGTCGTGTGCGCGCGATGTTTGATGATCAGGGCAAACGCATAGAGGAAGCTCCCCCTTCTACTCCCGTTCAAGTGTTGGGTTTCAACGGCATCCCAGAAGCGGGAGAACTCCTGGAGGTCATGCCCACCGAGCGCAAGGCACGCTTGCGCGCAGAAGCCGAAGCATCCAGACTCGCAGACCTGACCAAACGCCCCCAACGCATGACTTTGCAAGATATCTATGCACGCTTCCAGGCAGGCCAGGTGCAAGAGCTTAATATCATCCTCAAAGCGGATGTTCAGGGTTCCCTGGAGCCAATTGTTAATTCCCTTCAACAACTTGGCGATGAAAACCTCCGCGTGAAGGTACTGCGCAAGGGAACAGGAAATATATCTGAAACAGACATTATGTTGGCGGCAGCTTCCGACGCCATCGTCATTGGCTTCAATGTTGAAAGCGATATTTCAGCCCGTACCGTTGCCGAGAAAGAGGGCGTTGACATTCGAATATACAAAGTCATCTATCAACTTGTAGATGATGTGGGAAAAGCACTCACGGGCATGCTCGAACCGGTTTTCCAGGACGTCACCATCGGACGAGCCGAGGTGCTGGAGGTTTTCCACATTCGAGGCCGCGGCAAAATCGCCGGCTGCATGGTGCGCGACGGAAAAATCGCACGCGGTGCATTTGCTCGCGTGTGGCGTGGTGAACAGGAGCTGCACAGCAGCACAGTCTCCTCCCTACGACGATTTAAGGATGATGTTCGAGAAGTAGCCACCGGATATGAATGTGGAATTGGACTGGAAGGATTTGAGGCATTCCAACCTGGTGACATAATTGAAGCCTATGTGCAGGAGCAGGTATGATTTGACACCCTGCCCTGGCAGCTTGTCGGAGAAGTCTGGCCTTTCCTTGTAGAACACAGATTTTCACAGAGAAACACAGATATTCAGGCCAAATTATCGGGGAACCTGTGTCCCATCATTCTTTCGCCGACAGCCTGCTAGTTGTAAATCGGCGGATCAGCGAGTGAGCAACGGGACTTTTCTCCCCCCGTTTGTTCATTCTTGTACGCTTTGGGTCTTGGTGACTTCGTGGTAAAGGAAGAACTCGATAAACCGGGTATCGAAAATGAATAGACGTGCTTCACAGGTTAGTCGACAATTACAGGAAACGCTGAGCTTGTTGCTTGAACAGGAAATACGTGACCCCCGATTGCGTCTCGTGACCCTGACAAAAGTGCACATTACAGATGATTTGAAACAGGCGACTGTCTACTTCAGCGTGCTTGAGGACGAGCGGCGCGGCGAGGCCATGCGTGCCTTGCGAAAGGCCAGCGGCTTTTTCCGTCGCGAGCTAGGTGCCCGGCTGAATTTGCGTTATACGCCCACTATTTCCTTCGCCCTCGATGATAGCTACATACAAGCACAGCACCTGCTTGACATCCTTGACGAGATATCCGAGGAGCAGAATACATGAAAGCACAGGTAGCCGAGACGATCCTGCGTGCCCAAAACATTTTGGTGATTAGCCACAAAGACCCAGACGGTGACGCGATTGGCTCGATCCTGGGGCTTACCTGGGCATTGCGCAAACTCGGCAAGCACGTGTATCCCGCCTGTTCCGATGCGGTGCCGGAAATCTATGCCTTCTTGCCCGGCAGCCACGAGATCTCCGCACATTCTGCCACGACGCAAGACCTAATTGTCACCCTGGACGGCAGTGACGCCACACGGTTCGGAGACTGCTTTGCGCCGGGGCTGGTGGCAGACTTTACGGTCGTCAGCATTGACCACCATGTCACGAATACCCGCTTTGCCACGCTCAATTGGGTCGGCCCTACCTACGCGGCAACGTGTGAGATGGTCTTCGATCTTCTGCCCTTCCTGGGGGTTACGTTGGACGCTCGCATCGCCACTTGCCTGCTCACCGGAGCCTTGACGGACACGCGGGGCTTTCGTACACCCAGCACCACACCGCGCATCCTGAAGATCGCTGCGGAACTGGTGGCGGCCGGAGCTCCGCTGGCCGAAATCACCGACCAGGTTTTCAACAACCATGCCCTGGAGTCGCTGCGGCTGTGGGGCAAGATCATCGAAAGCATGGAATTTTCCGACAATCTATTGTGGGCCACCAATACGGTGGCCATACGTCGTGCCTGCGGTGTGGATCGGACGGCGACGAACGGCGTTGTAAACGTGCTGGCGACTGCCCGTGAGGCACATGCGGCCATCCTGTTCACCGAGCGAGATGACGGCCAGGTTGAAGTGAGCATGCGCTCGCGACCGGGGTACAACGTTGCCAATGTCACCTTCCGACTGGGGGGCGGCGGCCACCCCCAGGCTGCCGGCTGCACCGTGGACGGCCCGCTGCAGCAGGCGATAGACCGCGTCCTGGCCGAGGTGAGAGCTTCATTCGATGGCTAGTGTTCGCGATATGCCATCACCACAAGGGCAATCGCAAAACGACTCCATTCCACAGGGTATCCTCAACGTACACAAGCCGGTCGGGCCAACCTCACACGACATCGTGGCCATGATTCGCCGGTGGTCGGGAATTCGCCGCGTGGGCCATGCCGGCACGCTCGATCCCATGGCCGAGGGCGTTCTGCTGGTTTGTTTGGGACGCGCCACCCGCGTTGCCGAGTATCTCATGCGCAGCGCCAAGCGCTATCGCGCGGAAATCACCTTTGGCAGCAGCACCGACACCTATGACGCACAGGGCACCGTTGTCTCTGTTTCCCCGCCGGCGTGCATTCCAGTCTCTATCCAATCAATCGAACAGGCTTTACATCACTTTACCGGTCAGATTGAGCAGGTGCCACCGCTATACTCCGCCCTGAAGCGAAATGGCCGCCCCCTCTACAAACTTGCCCGCCAGGGGGAGAAGGTGACACTTGCCCCCCGCAAGGTGACGGTGGAACAAATCACGATCCGTTCGTGGCAGCGCCCCGTTCTGTCTATCGAGGTTACCTGTGGCCCGGGCACGTATATCCGTTCGTTGGCCCATGATCTGGGCAGCGCATTGGGGTGCGATGCGCATCTCAGCGCCCTCTGCCGTACCGCCAGCGGGCAATTCACCGTGGAAACGGCCGTCCCTCCTGAGGCCCTTCGTGACGCTTTTCGAGAACATCAGGTGGAACGTTTCCTGCATCCGCTAGATGCGGCACTATCGTCATTCCCCCCGGTGACTTTTGATTCTGGCGAGGCGCAGAAACTGCTCCATGGCCAGGCGCTGACCAGGTCCTTATCCTCGGGACCTGCGGAGCGTCCGGGAGCGCGTTCGCAACTTTGGAGAGCCTACGATCCGCGTGAGCGCCTCCTGGCTCTGGTTGCTTTTGATGCCGAAAAGGATCAGTGGCTGCCCCGTAAGGTCTTTGTGGATCCAGACGGATGACGGTCGTTTACCGCACGTTTGAGCAAGCATGTGTCGCCGGCCCTACGGTACTCACGATTGGTACCTTCGATGGCGTACACGTCGGGCACCAGGCGCTGATTCGCCACGTAACCAGGCAGGCGCAACGCCAGAGCATGGTTTCAGCATTGGTCACGTTCGATCCGCACCCGCGAGTCGTTTTGTCTCCCGAACGAGCGCCTCGCTTTCTCCAGTCTACGCGCGAACGCATTGAGACCCTCTCCACGCTGGGTCTGGACATCGTCGTCGGCCTGAACTTTGGGCTGTCCCTGGCCCAAACCAGTGCAGAGGACTTTGTGCGTTTGCTGGTCAACAATTTGCACATGCGGGAGCTGTGGGTGGGACGCAACTTCGCACTTGGCCACCGCCGGCAAGGCACCGTACCGTTTCTGGGCAAGCTGGGAGCCGAGATGGGATTTACCGTACACCCTGTCCGCCGCGTGACCCTGGAAGGTGAGCAGATCAGCAGTTCAAGAATCCGCGCGCTGCTGGACGCGGGGGAAGTTTCCGCCGCGGCGCACTCGCTGGGTCGCTACTACCTTCTGGCAGGCCCCGTGGTTCATGGCGCCCATCGCGGCGGGCCGGCCGGCTTTCCGACGGCGAACCTGGGCGTGGCCTCGAACCGGCTGTTGCCGGCAGATGGCGTGTACGCCACGTGGGTTCAGGTAGCCGGACAGTGGATACCCGGCGCAACGAATGTTGGAACGCGTCCCACCTTCGATAACGGAGACCGTTCGGTGGAAACCCACTTGATCGGCTGGCGGGGCGGCCACCTCTACGGAGAGCAGCTTGCCGTGCATTTCGTGGCCAGGCTGCGCGATGAGCGCAAGTTTGCGGGGGTCGATGCGTTGAGCGCGCAGCTCACCCGCGATGTCGCACAGGCCGGAGAGGTGCTTGCGCAGGCCCCGAAAGTTCTCCCGCTGCCAGACTTGCCTGAGGTGGAAGAAATAACGTAACTTCTAAGACCTGTCGGGTCTGTTATAAACTGGACATTGGCGTTTTCTGCTTTAGCCACAGAATAACACAGATTTTCACGGAATCAATGGGAAATCAGCCAGGAAATCTGTGTAATCTGCGCCATCTGTGGTCAAGGAAAAAACTTGTCAAACTGCAAATTTGATTTTCGCCAGACTCCAGTTGTAGAGTGTCAGGACCCGGGGGCAACACCCACCGCAAGCGCGACCATGCCGAGTAGCACAAACCATTGGCTGTGACGAAGATACC
>CAYWAK010000033.1:0-17359 GCA_964455755.1 uncultured Ardenticatenales bacterium
ACGAGACCGTCGCGGTGCTCCAATAGGTCACCCATGAACTCGTCGGTGTCACTGTGCCCGAAAGGCAGGCCGCTCCCTGTGCGCTTGCACTCGGTGTATGTATCAACCACATAGGGACAAGGAATAACAGTGCGAGGGCAACCGCCAGCAGACTAATCAGTATTCGCTGCTGTTTGGGTAAGATGGTGTTCCAGAATCGCATTAGACTACCTCCAACGTGTTGTGTTTATAGAAAGCCGGCCAAGGGAAAACACACCGCACCCCAGCAACCTGGCTGGGGCAGAATGACAGGGATGGCTACGCCGGCCCAGCAAGAATCATCTCGCAAAGGCCGGCGCCTCACTCATCATTTCGATCACGGATACTGCAGCACCGCGTCTTCCGTCATGTAGAGCCAGTAGCCATGGCCGGGCACCAAATCGGTGAGGGTGTTCATCGAAGCGGGCAGTTGAGCGTACCAGGACTGCGCACCCTGGTCGAAGCCAAGTACCGCCGTGTATTTGCCGGCAATGTTCCCTAGCGCTGTCGCCAGCGGCGTAGTCGAAGAGCCGGTATAGGCGACCAAGTTCCAGCCCTGGCAAACGGCGATCGGCCCATTGGTCAGCACCGGCCCGGTGATATCCAACGTCGTGTCCGCGGAGACTTTCACCCAGTAGCCGCGCCGTGCCAACATTTTCTTCAACGTATTTTGCGAGCCGAGGCCCGGATAGTACGAAAGTGCAGGGTTGGGCGAGCCACACTCGAAGCTTTGTATAGTCACCAGGTTGCTTGACGGCACCAGCAGATTGTTGGCGAAGAAATCGGCTGAGATGTCATTCGGCAGCGCCGGCATGGTGATCAGGTTCCAGCCAGTGTGGAGCGTGGCGCTGTGCGGCCCGCCGCCGCTCGCGGCGCTGGCCGTCACCGTGCCGTTGCTCAGGGTCGGCGTGATGGCCTCCGCCGTGGTTTTCGCCGTGTGTGCGTTTTGCAAGGTGAGCGGCGACGCCCCGGCCGCAATAGCCGTCATGATCACGCGCGCCATGGCCCCGGTTCCGTTGCTGCCTGCCCCACTCCCATAGCTGTAACCACCGAAGGCCTCTGTGCTGGCGTCTATGCTCTTGGGCCCCAATTTGCCTACGGTGCGGCCTGTCGCATTCAGGCCTGTGCCCATAAAGATCTTGTCTATCTGCATCACCGTGGAGTCATACCCCAGATCAAACTCGAAGCCGCCCAGGTCTGTAGCGTTGGTCAGATTCACATCAACCTCGATGGTCTCGCCAACGTTTACGGGGTTTGCGGATGGCGAAACGGCCATCGTCTGCCCCGCTGCTTCGGCCGACCCCATCCCCGGTACCGGAATCCAGCCGATCACAATGGCAAATGCCAGGGCCCAAGGAATCAATACTGCTATTGTAGTTGTTATTTGCCTTCTTGACCAACGTCCGTTCATGCGTTTCCTCCCACTCAAAAACCAAGGCGATGGAAATGTATTGCCTTCCATCAATTCGATTCTATCATAGCCACTTGGAAGTTTCAATAACTAGATCATCCCAAACTCTTTCCAAAGTCCAACATTATTGTATCATCGAGAATGGCTGCTGTCAAGAAGGCCAGGGCAGTAGCTGCCTGGCCCATTGAGTATACCACGTTCAAGCTTGCCTTCCCTTACATGTCGGTTAAGAAGTTGTTAAACTTTAGTTAATTCTCATCGCAACGCTTACGGACAGTTTCCCGGACCGGCATAGCACAGGCTGCCCGACGTTGTGACATTCAGCCAGTAGCCCTGCTTGGGGTTCAGCGAGGTCAACGTGTTCATGCTGCTCGGCATTGCTCTGTAGTAGGACGTCGCCCCCTGATTGAACCCCAGAATAGCCGAATACGTGCTGCCCAATGAGGACAGCGCCTCGTCCAGGCCGGTCGAGCTTGCCGGCAGGTAGCCGATCAGATTCCAGCCACTGTTTAGCGGGATCGCTGTGGTCGAGTAAACCACGTCTCCCCGCACGGTCAATGTATCCGCCGAGTTCATCTTGAGCCAGTACCCGTGCAAAGCATCCATGGTCGTGAGCGTGTTTTGACCACCGCCGGGATAATACGACTGGCCGCTGCCATCATAACCCTGCGCGACGGCCAGATTGTTTCCCAAAGTACCAAGCACACTGGCCGTGTCGGACGGATATGGGGTCACGTGGAACGAAATGAGGTTCCAGCCGGCGTTGAGCGAGATGACGACCTCGGTTCCGCCGGTCAAGGTGACGGGCACCGTGTCCGACAGGCTGCCCGTGGTACCGGTGACGATCGCCGAACCGGCCGCGGTAGCCTGCAGGCCTGTCGTGACCGTTCCTCCGGAGAGCATTTTGTCCGCCGTCATCCCCCCGCCATCCAGTGTGCCACTGCTCGTCTGGAACGAAACGGCCGTCCCATCGGAGGCGACCCCGCCCAATGAGTCGGACACGATGGCGGTGACAACGCTCGTGCTGGTCCCGTCAGCCGGTATGCTGCCGGGGTCGGCGCTCAGCGTGATCGTTGCCGGCGTCGCTGTGGTCAGCGCGATTGTGGTGCTGTCGGATGGGTCGGTGCCTCCCTGCGCGGTGGCCGTGATCTGCGCGGTCCCTGTCACCGTCCCGGCCTGGTAGATCGTCGTCGCCACGCCGGACGAAGTGGAGGGGGTGATCGTGTCCAGCCCGTTTCCAAAGAAATGTCCCAGTGTCGTTTCCAAAACGACGTCTGTGCCGTCCTGCACGTTGTTGCCGGCGCCGTCCTTGACCGTCACGGTGATGTTCGCCGTAGAGAAGTCGTTCGCGGCCAGGGTGGTTGGACTCCGTGAGACAACCACGCTTGCCGGCGGCCCCGGAACAATCGTGGAGCCTGCTGTATCGCTGTTGTTGCCGGTATCCAGGTCCGGCGTATCCGAGCTAATATCCACGCGGTTGATCAACACAGAACCAACGGTCGCCGTGGTTGGCGCTGTGGCGTACAGCGTAATGCTGCCATAACCCAAGTCACTGCTTGCTCCCGACCCATAGATGGCCAAGCTGGATAGGGACCAGGTGATGACGTTTCCGGCTGTGCCGTCGGGTACGGGGTTTGCGCCAACGTACTGCAGGCCGCTCTGCGGGGTGTCGATGATCAGTACATTGGAGGCCAGCCGGCTGCCGGTGTTCGAATAGTAGATTGTGTAGGTGACATTCCCCCCGGGTTGCACCTGCGCCGTCCCGCTCTTGCTCACCTGCAAGTCCGGACGAGCGCCCAGATGATCCGGATGGTAAAAGGCGATAGCCAGAGTGTCTGTCAGATTACAGGCCGGACTCGATTCATGGCAATACTCAGACCAAATGTTGGCCTGGTTGTTTTCCAGACCAACGGTGGCGCTGGCTCCGTTATCATAGAGACTGTTGTTGAAAGAGGTCGCCTGATACTGCATATCAATCTCGTTTGCAGTTTCGTACAAGGCCGCTTCAAAGGTTACGCAATGCGCGCTGGAATCGTTTCGCATGTCGTAGTGCGCCAGGTCATACCACTCGACGTAATAAATGCGGTTCGGAGCAGTGCCCACCACGTCGGTGTAGACGCCCGAACCGGCACCGTTGCAGAAAGATGAACTCGGTGAGGCACTGAGATAGTCCCAATAAACGGCCACCAGATTGTTGGGCGCCGTGGCGTCGCCAACATAGAGATTGTCTCCTGTGGGCGAATCAGTCCCGAATGTGAGATAACCGTTCAGGTCAATGGCCAGAGAGTTATAGGTATTATCGTAGAACTTGAAGCTAAAGGGGAGGTTCACCTGAATACTGAGGTTTCCGTCTGCAATGCTCGTTCGATAGCCGTTGTCCTGTGCGTCATCCCAACTGAATACCGGAGTCCCAGTCCCGCTTGCTTCGTTGCTGTCGGTGAAGACGTAGCCGAAGCCGTCGGGGCCGCCGGCGCGCAGCGGAGCGGCCGGCTGGGGCTTGGGAGGCTGGAGATGCCGCGCCTGTCCACCCCCCTCGGCGGACCCTGTCCTCACAGTCGAGGCCGCGGCCGGCCCGCTGAGGGTGGCCGTTATGCCCAGCAACAGTGCGAATGCCACGAACAAGGCGAATGAAACATGCGCAATTTGTCTTTTCATTTCTTCTCTCATCTAACCCGGGGCTGTCTACTGTCATCTTTGGTTCATTGTATCACACTGGGCGGCACAATAGAATAGGAAAGTGGTACCACGTTGCTGAATAAGGAAGACCCAATACGTTTGAGCCACGAGGAATCTCCTGTTCGCAAGCTGCAAGCATTCGGAAACTACCCTGGAAAAACGTATGCCAACCTCTTTCTTGCCCCTCGTACCACACAGCCCAGGCCCGCTTGCGGCACAACACACGCATTAGGCCAGCATGTTTCTGTGTGGTATAATTCCCAACAAGTGTGGAAAGCAATGCAGCACACAACAAACAGAACCGTCCAGATACCTGAAGAGATTATGACCATTTACCCGAAACCTTTGCTCTGGCAACGCGTCCTCCGCTCCTTGCTGGTGCGGCGCGTCCGCTCCCTGCTGACGCTCGCCGGCATCATCGTGGGCGTGGCCGGCGTGACCGCGGTTGTATTCACAGCCCGCAACCTGGCCGAGGCCCAAGCCAACGCGTACAACGCGGCGTCTCGGGCCGATGTAACGTTTTGGGTGTGGAATGCCAGCCCGGCATTGCCGCGCACCCTTACCGATCGCCCGGACGTAACGGCCGTCGAACTGCGCTGGACGGATTACGTCAAAGCAGACCTCGGTGAGAGCCGCCAGACGCTGTACCTCATCGGCCTGGCCAACCCGGCCGAGACAACCGTGAACCGCCTCGACCTGCTGGCCGGGCGTTACCCCGGCCCAGACCAGGCGTTGCTGGAGATTTCCTCACGCGACCTGGCCCCCCTCGACATCGGCGACACAATCACCTACCGCGATTCCGCGGGACGCCAACGCCGTTTGACTATCAGCGGTCTCGTGCGCAGTCCAACGCTCCTTTCTGCGCAACTCACCGGCTTGGCCACTGCCTTCGTTCCGGCGCGCACCGTGCGAGACCTGTTGGGTGTCGCCGGTGCGAACCAACTGCTCATTCGCGTTGCCGACCCCGGCCACGCCCGCGAGGTGGCACACGACATTGCCCGCCTGCTCGACAGCCAGCACCTCCAACATGGCGAACCGCAGATACGCGACCCCCAAAATTTCCCCGGCAAACGGGAATTGGACGCCCTCTTTCGTTTGCTGGCTCTTTTTGCTGCGCTGGGTCTGCTCCTTTGCGGCGTGTTGGTCGGCAATACGCTGGCCATGCTGGTTGCCGAAGAACAAAACGAGATCGGCACGCTGAAGGCATTGGGCGCAGACCGCGCATACATCCTGCAAAGCTATTTGCTGGCCGCTCTTTTTTTCGGCTTCCTGGGCACGCCTGTAGGCATCGTGCTGGGCGGCCTGTTGGGCTGGCGGATCATGTCCTTTTTGGGCGGATTGACCAGCCTGTCTGCCCCGTTCGCCCTTTCTCCGGCGGGCATTGCCGTGGGCATCGCCGTTGGGCTGGGTGTGACCCTTGCGGCCGGCCTGATTCCCGCCTGGCACGCGGCTATGCTTCCCGTATCCGAGGCCTTGCAACCGCATGGCCTGGTCTCCCTCTATGCCCGCACCCGCCTGGAGCGCGTGTTGCAACGCCTGCACAACCTGCCGCCCCTGACGGCCATGTCGCTGCGCAACCTGAGCCGCCGCCGCACACGCAATGGCCTCACCGTGCTGGTCATCGCCCTGGCCGTGGCCACTCTGCTGGCGGCCCAGACCACGGAAGGCTCCGTGAACGGCGCGATTGACGAGGTATTCCGCACGTACCGCGCGCAAGCGTGGGTCTTCTTCCGCCGGCCGGTCAGTCCCAACCTGAAACAGGGTCTGCAGGCCCTCCCCGGCGTTGGCCGGGCCGAGCCGTGGATGTTGGCCGACGCCTGGGTTGGCCATGCTCCCGTGCGTCTCTGGGGCCTGCCGGCCGATACCACGCTGTACCGGCCCAATCTGGTGGCCGGCCGCTGGTACCGCGCGGATGAGCCGCAAGGAGCAGTCGTGTCCGCCGATCTGGCCAGGCGGCAAGGCATAAACACGGGGCAGAGCATTGAGGTCGATCTGGGGGAAGGCCGCCGAACTTCGCTGGATGTGGTCGGCATCGCCATAGACAACACGATCTTCCTGGGCAGTCAGGTGCAGAGCAAAGTGTTTGCCCCCCGCCGGACGGTTGCGCGTCTGCAAGGGATGCAGGGGCAGGCCAGCCTGTTTGCGCTGGGGGTGCGAGAGGGATCGCCGGCCGCGGCCCAGCCGGTGCTTGCGCAGATCGAGCGGCGTTATGCCGCGTGGTCACCCGCCGGCGAATCGGCCCAGGCCGAGGTGGACGCCGCCCGCAAACAGTCGCAGACGTTGGGGCTGGCCCTGCGCAGCATGGTCGCCTTGGTGGCCATCATCGGTGCGATTGGGCTGGCAAACACGTTGACCATCGGCGTGTTGGAACGGCGGCGCGAAATCGGCGTGCTGCGGGCCCTCGGCTCCACCGACCGCCAGATTGCCCAGACTTTCGTCGTCGAAGGGGTCGCGCTCGGAATTGCGGGGTGGGCGCTGGGCGCGATCATCGGTTACGGTTTGGGCCAGGGCCTCGTGTACACCTTGAGCAGCGTGCTGTTCCGCATCCGTTACCTCTTTCCGCCGGGGGCGCTGCTTCTCAGCCTGGCCTTTGCGCTGACCATCGCCGTTGCCGCCAGCCTGGGGCCGGCCTGGGCTGCCGCTCGCCTGTCCCCCATCGAGACCCTGCGATACGAATAAGGATCACCGGCCGGCGGCTCCGCACACCCGTGACGGAGCGAAGGGTTGACTTTCAGTGCAGGCTGTGTTATCATCCTGCGGTATGCGAACTGCAAGCAACGCACGAGTCGACGAGCGAGAATGGCCTCAGCGATGGCCGGGATTCTCCCCCAAATTCTGGGGGGATCGGATGGTGCCTTTCAAGATTGGGGATAGGGGGACCAGCCTGAGCAGTTACCAAAACCTTTTATGACGAAACAGCATTTCTTTTCGATGGTTTCCAGGAAGAATCTCGGCGCACATGCCACATTAGCAGCTCTGATGGTTGTGTATGCTCTCCTTTTCTCCTTTCTGAGTCTGCGGCTGCACCACACGTTTCACACGGGAAACGATCTGGCCGTCTTTTCGCAAGTTGTTTGGAGCACAACGCGGGGCCATCCGTTCGAAACTTCCCTGGTAGCCGAGGCGACCAACTTCTTGGGGCAGCACTTCTCTCCGATCCTGGCCCTCTTCACCCCGCTATACGCCATACGACCGGATGCCAGGATTCTGTTGGTCAGCCAGACCATCATCGTGGCGCTCGGCGCTCTCCCGCTTTATGCCTACGCCGCGCGCAAACTAAGTGGACCAAGGTGGGGTTTGGGCATCGCCATAGCCTACCTACTGTTCCCTGCGGTACATTTCGTAACCCTGGATGAGTTCCATCCCATTTCGTTTGCCATCCCTCTTTTGGGATTCGCTGCCTACAGCCTGCTCATTCGCCGCTACCGCGCTTTCTTTCTCGTTTTTGCCGTGGCGATGCTGGTGAAAGAAGAAACAGCGCTGATCCTGGCCGGCATGGGTCTCTTCATCTTTTTCGTGCAGCGTCGTTTTCGGTTGGGGATCGTGACAACTGCGCTTGGCGTGGGGCTGGCCGGGCTGCTACTGTACGTCGTCATTCCGGGGCTGGCCCGCCCAGGGTACGGCTACGTCTTCACCCACCGCTATGACTACCTCGGCGAAAACGTGACCGACATCGTCTTTCACCTGGTGACCCGCCCGCAGATGGTCTTGCCGTACCTTCTAATCTGGCCCAAAGCGCTCTTCCTGATCCAGCTTTTCGGTGCCCTATCTTTGCTCCCGCTGTTGGCGCCGGGGACTCTGCTCATGGCGCTACCGACCTTTGTCTATTTGCTGCTCAGCGATTACCCGTTTCAGTATTCTATTCAACACCAGTACACGGCCCCGCTCATTCCCATCTTGTTCCTGGCGACGATAGATGGTCTGCACCGGCTGCACCGGTGGGGACAGGGCCACGGCCACGATTGGCGGGTACCGGGGATGGGGATGTTGCTGGGCAGCGCGTTGATCGCATTTGCCCTGTGGTCGCCCGCGCCACTCGGCGGCGCCTTCGATCCGTCCGATTACGCCATCACACCACACGTGGAAACCGGCTACCGGCTCCTGGCTCAGATTCCCGCGCAAGCCAGTGTCGCCTCGGACTGGAAATTCTATCCCCACCTGAGCAACCGCCCGGTGCTGGGCGATCTGCTGAACCCGCGCGTCTCTCCGGTGGATTTCGTGCTGGTGGATCAACCACCCGGCTACGTGTCGGCCCCCCTTTATCCCCATGTGTTGCTGCCCAAAGCAGGCCAGCCGTTGGTGTACCCACTCTTCCAGGTCGTCGCCCAAGAAGACGATTACATCCTGAGCCGATACCGGCGGGACATCCCCATCACACAGAAAATCGATGCCCGTTTCGGCGATGCCATCCGTCTCGTGGCCATGGGATGGATCAGCGAGCCATCCGTGCCGGCGGGGCAACCGGCCAGGCTTGTCCTCGTGTGGCAAGCCACGCGGCATTTGGACGAACGCTACGTCTTCTTTGTGCACGCACTTCGGATACGGGGGCAAGAGGCATCGTTGGTTGCGCAAGATGACCGGGAATTGGGCGGGGGGCTGTTTCCAACGACAAAGTGGGATGAATGGGGCACGGAAAAGCTCCTGGCCGACGAATACACCCTCGACGTGCCGCCGGCCTTGCCCGCCGGAGAGTACACCTTGACCGCGGGCGTCTATCCGCCGGGCGGCGGGCCGAACCTCACAGGCATAGACCGGCAGGGCAACGTCGTGGGCAGCGAAGTCTACATCGGCATGTTGCATGTGACGCCGTCGTCCTCCGTGGGGGAAGCAGGGTCCCCGTGACGAAGAAAACTTCCCGGCTGCCCATCGCCACAGCCATTTTCCTGTTCCTCGCTTCGGTCTATCTGCTGACCTACAGCGGCGAGTTCCATTCCATTGACGAGGTCTCCATGTTCGCGGTGACGGAGAACCTGGTGAAGCACGGCACGTTCGATACCAACCAAATGCTCTGGGCATCTGGCTGGCTGCCGGCGCAGAACAGCATCGGCACGAGCGGGGACTATTACTCGAAGAAGAGCATCGGCCAATCGCTGGCTGCCAGCCCGCTTTACTGGGCCGGTCTGCATCTCCTTCCGGCTGTAGGCCTTGTCCAAATCACAATGTTGACAAACGTTCTCATTACCGCGCTCACCGGAGCCATGATTTTCCTGCTCCTAATTGAACTCGGCTTTTCGCTGCGTACCGGTGTGGCCGGATCAATGGCCTTTGGGCTGGGAACGTCGGCCTGGCCGTATGCCAAAACCTTCTTTGGCGAACCGTTGGCCGCCTTGTGCCTCCTGGCCTCGTTCTATCTGCTGGTCCGTGGCCGGCAAAGACGCTTGTCCCTCGAGAGGGGGGCTTTTGCCGGTTTGCTCTTCGGTTTGGCCGTGAGCAGCCGCGCGGCAAACCTGGCACTGGCACCTGGGTTCATCGCCTACATCATATTCATAGCACATCGAAACCGAAGGGCCTCCGGTCGCAATTACCGGCAGACTGCGGGCTTCGTGCTCACCCTCCTGGTCGTGCTACTCTTGCTTGGCGAGTACAACTACACCCGCTTCGGAAGTCCCCTCGCCAGCGGCTACACCGCACAGGAGGGCTTCACCGCGTTCTTGCCGACCAGCTTGTATGGGTTCCTGTTCAGTCCGGGGAAGAGCATCTTCGTCTATTCGCCGGTTTTGTTGCTCTCGCTCCTTGGGTTGCCCCTCTTCTGGCGACGATTTCGCGCGGAAACACTGCTGATCGGCTGGATCGCGGCTGCCTACGTGCTTGTGTACGGACTGTGGTTCATGTGGTGGGGCGGATGGAGTTGGGGGCCGCGCTTCCTCGTTCCCTTGCTGCCGTTTCTGATACTCCCCCTGGCCAGTCTGATAGATACGATCTCCGCGCGCGGCAGGTGGATTCGGTGGTCGGCGGCTGCCGTGATTCTAGTCAGCGTCGGCGTCCAAATGGCCGGCGTGTTGGTGGATTTCAATCAATACCTTGCCGACCTGCTCGCCAAGGGCGTGCCCGCCGAAGCGACCATCTTCGACCTTCGCTATTGGCCGGTTCTGGGACATCTGGCCCTGGCCCGGCGTGGCGTGTTGGACATGGCCTGGCTCGGGTGGGGCGAGAACGGTTCCTACGTTGCCTGGCCGGTCGTCGGGTTGTTGCTCGTCGTGATGGGCTGCGCTGTCGTCACCGGGTTCCGTTCCGCTCGACGGCCAGATCGCCTCCCCGCAAACACAGCACTCGCCGGGTTCACGCTGTTGCTCTTGATCGCGGCTACCTATCTGGGGCTGATGCGTTTCTCCACCCTGCCCGACCACGCTGCGGATGGCGATCAACTGGCGCTGGTCGAACATGTGCGGCAAGCGGCACAGCCTGGCGATGGCCTTGTGTTGGAGTTGACCCCAAGCCACAATTACTTCGAGCGGGCGATCTCGTTCATGAACGCCTATCGGGCAGCACCCCCCTATTTTGGGATTATCCGTCCGGCTGGCCCTGGCCAGGATGAAGCGATGCGACGCAACGAACGAATCGCTGCCCGCTTCCACCGCGTGTGGCTGGTGACCGAGGGCATCTCGGCCGGCGACCCCGCCAGCACGACGGAGCGCTGGTACACGAAACATGCATACCTCGTCGAGAATCGTTGGTTTGGCACGTCTCTACGGCTCGGTACCTATTCTCTGCCGGCGACAGGCCAACCGCCTCTTTTGGCCGAAACCGGCATGGCACGCATCCTCGGCCGGCAGGTAAAGCTGAACGCGGTCCGTTTATCCGTTGCCGAGGGGGAACGCCCCACGCATCCCGTGCGCGTCCGGCCCGGCGATACTTTGCAACTGGACCTGGTCTGGGAAGCCACACGCCCCATTTCATCGAGCATTAAGGTTTCGGTGCAGTTGCTGGATTGGCGCGGAGAATTACGCTTGCAGGAAGACCGCTTGCCGGTGGGGGGATTTCGACCCACACCCTCCTGGAACACCGGTGAACAGATCACGGATCGTTACGGGCTGCTCCTCCCCGACGATCTGCCCCGTGGGCGATATGCGCTGATCACCAGTCTCTATCGTACGACCGACGGCCAGCGATTGCGCACAGCCGAAGGCCTGGACCATATCCTCATCACCGAGCTTGTGTTGGAGCCACCGGAACCACGACAGGGACAATAGGGGAGACGGCACAAACCCGTCGAAAAAAAAGGCAAAGAAAAAAGCCCTGTCCGGCAAGTATCAGGGCTTTTTTCTTTTCGTCGAAAGGAGCAACAGGATCAGGTGCCACCAAGACCACTGGTAATCGCGCTGAACACGCTACCGATCTGCGGGCCAAGCAACGCCAGAATGGCGATCACAATCACGGCCACGAGTACTAGGATCAACGCATATTCGACCAGACCTTGCCCTTCCTCTTGAGGGAGATACAACATTTCTAATCACCTCCTTTATGTGTGGATTTTTGAGGGCCTTTGATAAGATTTATTGAGGAGGCCCCCCTTGTATCTGTGCTGGGTACTTTCCCAATTGCACCTTTAGTATAGTACAGAATCTTCTGAGAATCAATAGGATGGTGGTACCAATCTACAAAAGGACAATGCCCCAATTGCTGTCTTGGAAACAGTCATCCGTACCCAGTTATCGTGTCCCATGTCGTCCGTCGTCTCGCTGTCCATGTTCATTCGTCGTGCTGTTGCTCTATCAGAGCGAGCGCTTCGGCGCGCGACTGCACCTCGCCCGCGGCCTGCGCTTCACGCACCAACTCCAGCAGGCGTCCGATTGCGGGGCCGGATGAGAGTTTCAAGTGACGCATTACCTCACGTCCATTTATCAGGGCGGGTGGGGCTACGATTTCTTCGTGACCCTGAAAAAAGGCCGCAAAGAGTCTCCTGGCCACATCCAAATGCTTTTGCCATGTCGCTTCGATTAGGGCAGGCCCCCAGGTCGCCCGTACATCGGCCAGGGAGAGGAGCACCACGGCCAAGCCGGCATCGCCGCTATCGCGGAAGAACCGGTAGATGGCTCTGCGGCTGGCCGGCTGATTGACCATTTGTAGCGGGCGCATGTGGTTGCGGATGACCGCTTGCACCCACGCGATTTCCGCGCTCGCAAGACGGAGGCGCTGCAAGACCACGCCGGCCATCTCTGCGCCAACCCCCTCATGCCCGTAGAAATGAATGCCCCCCTGCTCGTCTACCGAACGACACGCCGGTTTGCCGACATCATGCAGCAGGGCAGCGAACTTGAGCAGAACGGCGCGCGAACGCCCCGCCGATAGCGTTCCTGCAAGGTATTCGGCAACCTGCGGACGATGTTGCTCATCCAGTTGCAGAAAATCCGTCTCGCTGTCTGACTCGCCATAGAGCGCAGGAAGCAATTCCTCCAACGCCACCACAGCCGCAATCGTATGCGCGAAGCCATCGAACCGGTGGGGAGCAGACTGCTTCAATCCCATCATCGCGGTCAAGTCGGGAAAGACGGTAGTCAACAGCCCGAGTTGGGTCATGTCCGGCAGGTGTGCAGCCCCGTGCGGAAGAGCAAGCAGGCGGCAAAACTCGTCGCGCACGCGCTCACCCGACACGTTCGTTAGCAAGGGCGCGTCGCGGATGATTTGCGCTCGTGTGCCCGGCTCAATGGTCAGGCCCAGTTCCGCCGCTTGTCTGACGGCACGCAGCAAGCGGACGGCGTCGGCTTCGAATACGCCGGGTGAGAGCGCACGCAGTTTCCGGTCTGCCAAATCTCGCAGTCCGCCGGCAGGGTCAAACAATTGTTCGGTGGCCACATCCACAGCCAGGGCATTGACGGTGAAGTCGCGGCCGATCAGGTCGTCCAGGATGTCGTCGCCCCGGATACGTGCGAAATCCAGCACTAGCCGGCGGTCGCGCGGAGCGAGAATCGCCCGCCCGGTGTCTCGTTCCTGATCGAGAGGGTAGTACGCACCGCCGAAATGGTTTGCCACCCGACGCGCGGTGTCACAACCGGAGCCGTGCGCGACGGCGAAGTCAACGTCGCCCTGCAAGCCGCGCCCCGATACCATGTCGCGGACAGTCCCGCCGACAAGATAGATGCCGGCAAAGTTTTTGGCCACGTACTGCACTACGTCCCGAAGGATTGGGTCGCCGGACAAAGCCCCGGCGAGCGAGTAAGGGGGTTGGGCAGGTTGCCGGGCATTCATGACGAACGCGGACGGACAAACCGAAGAATGGGGTCTTCTTTGGGACGCTGTTGGCGGGCGGCAGCCCAGGCTTCACGAGGCGTATTGCCCACGCCGACCACGCGAGAGCCGATCGTAGCCACCCAGCGTCCTTCATAGGGACGCAGTCTGGCAGAGGAAAGTTGCTGCGCTTTGCGTGCTGTTTCTTCGCTTTGCATAGGCGCGTGCCCCGGATGCTTGCTGATGCAGCGTCACTCTGGGCCGGCTGGACTTTGGCGTTTTTTCCCGGCAACAGAATAACACAGAATCTCACGGACCGAACCACAGATTTCACGGGTTCTTGCTTGTTGATCTGTGAAATCCGTGAAACCTGTGGTTCAAATACCCCGTGTTGTCACAACAAAGCGTATCGGCGAGTTGAAATCTATGACAGCGCCTCGGCAACGAATTCGGCCACCTGGCCGGGATGGCCGGCCACGCGGGCGCCGGCTGCTTCCAGCGCAGCGACCTTGCTTGCCGCGGTGCCGGTGCCGCCGGAGATGATCGCGCCGGCGTGCCCCATGCGTTTGCCCGGAGGGGCCGTCTGCCCGGCGATAAAGCTAAAGACCGGTTTGGTTACGTTTTTGGCGATGAATTTGGCCGCTTCCTCTTCGTCCGTGCCGCCAATCTCACCAATCATCACGATTGCTTCTGTCTCTGAGTCATTCTGGAACAGGTTCAAGACGTCAATGAAGTTGGAGCCCGGCACCGGGTCGCCGCCAATGCCGACGACTGTACTCTGCCCGATGCCCCGGGTTGTCAGCTCCCAAACGACTTCATAGGTCAACGTTCCGCTGCGGGAAACCAGCCCAACGGGGCCACGCTTGTGGATGTAACCGGGGATGATGCCCACCTTGGCTTCGTCTGGTGTGGTCAGGCCGGGGCAGTTCGGCCCGATGAGGCGTGTGTCGGTGGTGTCCAGGTAGCGCTTGACCGAGATCATGTCCAGCACAGGGATGCCCTCGGTGATGCAGACGACCAGGCCAATGCCGGCGTCGGCAGCCTCCAGGATGGCGTCGGGGGCGAAGCGGGCCGGCACGTAGATGATGGACGTGTTAGCGCCCGTCTCCTCCACGGCCTTCTGCACCGTGTCGAAGACCGGCACGCCGGCAACTTCCTGGCCGGCGCGGCCGGGCGTAACGCCGGCAACGACGGGAGTCCCGTAGGCAACCATCTGTTCCGTGTGAAAAGCCCCTTCGCGGCCGGTAATGCCTTGTACCAGCAGACGGGTGTTTTTGTCGACAAGGATGCTCATGAAATTCCTCCTGATATTGAAACAGCGATTGGCGAATAAGCGAACCGGTCCCCCGATTTACCCACTCGATTGACAAAAGCGTTTGGTTACGTCAAATAAGGTATGGGTTCCAAAACCCATGCTATCTACGGCGATGCGTTCGTCGTGGCCATGGGCCAGGCCGAAATGTTCCACGCGCGGATTGTACATTACCGGCGAGAAACCGTAAACGTGTGTGCCCAGCCGGGTAACGTGTTTGGCGTCTGTCGCACCGGTCAACATGTAGGGAACCAGCACGGCATTCGGCATTGTTTCCATCATCACCTGGCGAATGACCTCAAACAAGGGAGAATCGAGCCTGCTTTCCAGAGGAGCGCCATAATCCAGGAACTCAATCTCGGCCTGATTTTCCAACACCGCTTCCAATTCTGCTCGAAAATCTTCCTTCGTCTGATTGGGAACGATGCGCCCATCCACACGAGCCTCGGCCACCGACGGGATTACATTCACGCGGCTGCCCGCTTGCAGCATGGTAGGCGTGGCCGTGTTGTGGAGCATAGCCACGAAGGCGCGCCGAAGGTCTTCCCGAATGGGGAGGCTGTCTGGGTCAAGCCCTCCACCGTCGAGCAGGGTTTGCAAAGCAGTGCGTACTTCCGGAGTTTGGGTTTCACCGATGGTTTTGAACATCGTGCGCAGGGTGGTAGTGATGTGTACGGGGAGAACGTGTTCTCCCAGGCGTTGTATTGCCGCCGCCAGATGCACTACGGCGTTGTCATTGTGCGGCACGGAGGCGTGCCCCGGCTTGCCGCGCGTGCGCAACGTGAAGCGGGCATAGCCCTTTTCGGCCGTCTGGCAGGCGTAGAAGACCGTTCCGCCTATCTCGAAGGCAAAACCGCCCCCTTCGTTCAGCGCGTATTCGGCCCGAATGAGGTCCGGGTAATGATCCACCATCCAACTGGCACCCCATTCCCCGCCGGCCTCCTCGTCTGCGGAGGCCATGAAAATCACGTCACGGCGGAGGGGGACATCCATGCGCCGGAGAAGCAACATGACCATCAGTTCCATGGCGACCATGTGCTTCATGTCCACGGCCCCCCGGCCAAAGATGTAGCCGTCCGCGATTTCGGCGGCGAAGGGGGGATGCGTCCACTGGTCTGCTTCGGCCGGCACCACATCTGTATGCCCCATCAAGAGCAAAGGGGCCGCTTCATCCGCGCTACGAAGCCTGGCGACCAGGTTGCCGCGCCCGGGGGCGCCTTCCAGGATAACCGGTTCGATGTCTTCGTCACGCAGGATGTCCGCCAGATACTCCGCAACGAGCGTTTCGTTGCCGGGCGGATTTACCGTTTCCAGGCGGATGAGCGATTGTAGATGTCGTACGGCCTCGTCTTGCACAGCAGCCCAATCAAGATTGACCATCAAGAACCCAAACCTATCTTACGTTTCTATCGCCAGGGCCACGGTTATCACGAGATTTTGCCCGATGAGGCTCGCCCGTGAGTTGCCTTGGCCTTGGCGTTGCCGACATGGACGGACTACTACGCGCCTTGCGCAGCGGCTACTGCTTTTTGTGCGCCTTCGGCCAGGCTGTTTGCTGTGGCCATTTGGGCGCCGGCCAGGATGGCGCGACCTTCTTTCTGGTTCGTGCCGACCAGGCGAGTGACCATTGGTACATCGGTATCAATCTTCTCCAAAGCTTCCAGAATACCTTTGGCCACTTCATCACAGCGGGTGATCCCGCCGAAGATATTGAAGAGTATCGCTTTCACCTTTGGATCGGCCAGGATGATACGCAAGGCAGCGGCCACCTTGTCGGCCTGGGCGCCGCCGCCGATGTCCAGAAAGTTGGCCGGTTCGGCACCGTAGAGTTTGATCACGTCCATCGTAGCCATCGCCAATCCGGCACCGTTGACCATGCAGCCGATTTCGCCGTCCAGGTCCACAAAGCTTAAGCCATGCTGGCGAGCTTCTTTCTCTGCTTCCGTTTCCTCGTCGGCGTCGCGCAAGGCGGCCAGGTCGGGGTGGCGGTAGAGTGCGCTGTCGTCGAGTACAACCTTGCCGTCCACGGCGAGCAACTTGCCATCACCGGTCACGACGAGGGGGTTAATCTCTGCCAGGTTTGCATCGCTGCTCAAGAAGCAGTCGAGGAGTTGGTGGGAAATCGCGGTGAAGGGGCGCACCAGTTCTTTGGCCAGCCCAATGCCAAAGGCCAACTGGCGTGCCTGATAATCCTGGAACCCCACGGCCGGGTCAACCCGAACGGTGATGATCTTCTCCGGGGTGGTCGCGGCCACTTCCTCGATGTCCATGCCACCGGCTGCGGACGCCATCAGCGCCACGCGACGGGCGGCGCGGTCCATCACGACGCCGAGGTAAATCTCGTCTGCAATGTCAGCGGCCTGGTCGATCAGCACCTTATGGACGGTAAGGCCCTTGATGTCCATGCCCAGGATTTGGCCCGCCACCTGCTCGGCCTCAGCGGCAGATTTTGCCAGTTTCACCCCGCCGGCCTTGCCGCGTCCTCCAACCAGAACTTGCGACTTGACCACGACCGTGCCGCCAAGACGCGCAGCGACTTCGCGTGCCTCGGCGGGTGTTGTGGCAACGTCACCGTCTGGAATGGGGACGCCATACTTGGCGAATAGACGTTTAGATTGGTACTCTTGTAACTTCATGAATATGCCTCCGCGGATGGGTAAAGGATTTGGTTGTTTTGCTGTCAAGCAAGTGAACTATAGCGCAAATTATTATAACACAGGGGCGCTGATTTGACAATCTGTATTTGTTTACCGCCGAGACGCAAAGTAGGGGCGCAG
>CAYWAK010000034.1:0-17267 GCA_964455755.1 uncultured Ardenticatenales bacterium
ATAATATCGGCAACGTCCCCGAGGACTGCGAGCTGTACGGGCAAACGTGAAATTACTGAAGTAGTTAGCATCAGAAAGGATGTGTTGTAAATGGAAATAGGCATGGTTGGTCTGGGAAAGATGGGCGCAAACATGGCCCAACGATTGATACAACACGGCCATCGCGTAGTAGCATTTGACCTCAGCGAGGACAATGTGCTTGCCCTTGAGAAAAAGGGTGCCGTTGGCGCTGCCTCGCTGGAGGATTTGGTCGAACAGTTGGCCCCACCACGCCACGTGTGGATTATGGTACCGGCCGGAAAACCGACTGCCAGCGTAATTCAGTCGCTGGCGCTCCTCTTCTCCCCTGGAGATACGATCATTGACGGTGGGAATTCGAACTACAAAGATACCGTAAACTGGGCCATCCAGTTGCAAGCGCAGGATTTCCATATCGTGGACGTTGGAACCAGCGGTGGCGTTTGGGGCCTGGCCGAAGGATACAGCATGATGGTCGGCGGCGACGATGAAGTAGTCGAACGACTCAAGCCGATCTTCGAGAGCCTTGCGCCCGCTCCGGACAAAGGTTGGGGACACGTCGGGCCGAGCGGCGCCGGCCATTTCGTAAAAATGGTACACAACGGTATCGAGTACGGCTTGATGCAAGCCTACGCCGAAGGATTCGAGATCATGAAAGCCAAAGATGACTTCGCTCTCGATCTCCACCAGATTGCCGAAATCTGGCGCTACGGCAGCGTCGTTCGTTCGTGGCTGCTGGATTTGACGGCCAATGCCCTGCAGGAAGACCCGGATTTGCAGCGCATCCGTGGCTACGTGCCCGATTCGGGCGAGGGGCGCTGGACGGTGGCCGAGGCCATAGACCTGGATGTGCCGGCGCCGGTGATCACCCTCTCGCTGATGGCGCGCTTCGTCAGCCGCCAGGACGATAGCTTCTCAGCGAAATTGCTGGCGGCGCTGCGCAACCAGTTCGGCGGCCACGCCGTGTTTACGAAATAATTCGGGGAACCGACCACTACCCTTTGCCTTCCACCAGCCGGCGGTAGACCCCGGCGTGGATCGCGGCGATGGTACGCCAATCGCGGCCGACCAAGAAGCGTTCGATGCTGCGCCGGGCACCGGCGCCGTCCATGGCGCGGACCTGCCGGAGGGCCAAACCCAAGCCCTGCGGGTCCTGCGGATCATATCCCAGGCCGCGCCCATCCTCGATGAGCGCGCGGAACGGGGGACGAAGCGGGGCAACGATCGGCAGGCCAAACGAAAAAGCGAGCCAGGCCGCTCCGGACGTGGTCACATCACGATACGGCAAAACGGAGACATTGGCCGCGTTGCAGAAAACCTGCACCTCGTCGTCGGGCACGTATCCGGGACGGAGAAGAATGCGCGGGTCTTGTCTGGCCTGTTCGGTCAAAGAGTCCAGGTAGGCCGGCTCGGCGACGTGACCGGCGATCACCAGCCGCACGTCCTCGTCCGGCATAGCCGCGAAGGCCGCGATCAGCGTCTCCAGCCCCTTGTAGGGCCGGATCAACCCCAGGAATAGATAGACAAACGCATCGGGCGGCAGACCCAGCCGGCCGCGAGCTTTGACGCGACTCACGGTGTTCTTGTACCACGCCGCGTAATGCCCATGCGGCGCGATGTATATCGCGGACCGGCGACCGAAGCGACGGGCCACTTCCTGCCGCGCCGCCTCGTCGTGAACGTGGATCGCGCCGGCCAGCCGGAAGACCAGTCGGCTGGCGAGAGCATTGAGCAATGGATAGCGCCGCTCGTGCTGGGCCAGGTTGTGCACGGTGTAGACCAGCTTGATTCCGGCCAGCCGAGCCGCCAGCAGCCCCACTCCCACCGAAAAGGCCCGCTTCAGTCGCAAGCGCCGGTCGGGATAGTCGAACAACAGCTCCAGCCAGTGCAGGTGCAAAAGGTCCACGTCGCGCCGGTGGCGAAGAAGCCAGGGAAGCGAGAAGTTCGGCTCCACGGAAACGCTCAAGTTTTCGTCCGCCTGCAAAAGCCCCTGCCGGAGCAATTGCACGTACGGATTCAGGCGCACCTTGGAGAGCAGGACAATGCGCAGCGGGCCACTCATTTTGCCGGTGAATCCGCAGCCGCTCGCCGGCGACCCCACAGCCTCAGGCCGTAGGCGATGATGTCGGCGGTCAGCCGGCGGAAGTTGCCATCAATCAACCACAGGATAACAACATACGAGCCCATCATCAACGCGCCGGCCAGGGGAAAGGCCAGAATCACGCGCAGCATGTTGATGCCATTCTGAAAGGCGAGCTTGGCGATGGCGGCAGCGCCGGTCGCGGCCAGAAAGGGCCACGTGAGCAGCCGCACCCAGTCGACGACCTGCGTCCCCACGATACGTCTTGTGATCCACACCGAAATGCCAAAGTCTATGATGGCCACAATCGCCGAGAGACTGCTGACCCCGACAATGCCATACCGGGCCGTGGCCGGATAGAGAAACACGGCCATGGTTGCCAGCCGCCAGGTGGCGATGGCCGTAATCCATTGCGGTTTGCCGCCCGCCTTGATGGCATTGCCCATGTTCACGGCAATCGAGCGGGCCAACCCGTAGACCACGAGCAATTGCAGGGGAATGACCGCGCCGGCCCACTTGCGACCGTACACGCCGAGCACGAAGTCGGGTGCGAAGAAGATGATGCACAGCGAAATGGGGATGGCCAGCAGCGCGACGTAGCGCGTGGAGGTGAGGAACGCGCGCTTAAAGGCCGCTTTGTCCTCGCGGATTGTGGAAAACGTGGGAAACATGACCTGGGCAACGACGCGGCTGACCTCTGTGGCCGGCATGTTCGAGAGTTTGTAGGCCAGGCCATAGAGACCCAGCGCAGCCGGCCCGGCCAGACGGGCGACGAAGGCATCGTCAAGATTGGTGATGAAAAAGACGAGTACCTGGCTGCCCAGGATGTGTTTGGCGTAGACGAACAACTCTTGCGCCAGACGGCGATTAAAGCGAAAGCGAGGCCGCCACGAATAGAAGAGCCACACCAAAATGGTCATGGCGCTGGCTTCCAAAATGCGCCCATACACGATACTCCAGGCCCCAAAGCCGAGAAAAGCAAGCGTCAGCGAGCAGATCGCGCCGCCCAACTGGCCGAGAAACTCCGGGATCACCTTGCGCTGGAAATCCATCTCTTTGACCAGTAGGGTGTAGTGTACTTTTCCCAACGCAGAGATAACCAGGGTCAAAGCGAGCACACGCAAAATCTGGGTCACTTGCTCCGCGCCGGCCGGGTCCTGGCTGAAAATCGCCGCGATGAGGGGCGAAGCCAGGAAGGCCACAACGTAGAGCATTGTGCTCGTGCCCAGCACCGTCCAGAAGGCCGTGTCCGAGGCTTCCTCCACGTCCTCTTTGCGGTAGATGAGCGCTGCCCCAAAGCCCATCTCCTGGAATAGCATTAAGGCATTGATGGCCAGGTCTGCGGTGGCTACAAGGCCGAAGTATTCGGGGATCAGCAGCTTGGCCAGAATCAGGAATTCCACAAAAGACATGGCCTTCGTAGCGATCCGGGCGCTGCCCACCCAAAACATGCCCCGTTTTGCCTTTGATTTTACGGTCATCGCAAAGTCCTATCGAAACGTAATATTATCAATCCACACGTTGGTCTGGTCAGCAAAAAACAGGCGAAACTCCAGCGGCTGGTCCGGCGCGTTGTTGAACGAAAGCGCGAATGTCTGGTAATCCCGCGCCGGAAAATCAACGCCACGCAGGTCGCGGGAGACAACGACCTGATCGGTTTGTGGGTTGTAAACATCTACCGTGGCGACAACCTGGTCTGCACCGGCCGGGCCGGCTCGCAAGCGAAACTCCGCGCGGTGCAAGCCGGTCTGCGGGAAGCGCTGGTACGGCCCCCGGCTGATCAGGCCGCGGACATGCCGGCCAGCCTCCGCCAGCAGCGCGCGGCCGTCCGTCGCCTGCGGGTCGGCGACGATTTTTCCGCCCCACCAACTCCGCCGGTAGAGGAACCCTTCTTGAAATTCATACAGCCGGTCGCGCGCTGCCGCGTTTCCTGCCGTGGGTGCACCGTGCTGCAGCAATAAGAACCCCTCCCGTTCCCAAACGACGCCATACGCCCCGGCCTGCAACAGGGAAGCGACCGTCTGCAGGTACTTGTCGTCGGCCGGGTAGCGGTTGTAGGTGACCGTGTCCAGGGCCACAAATTCCGCGTCGCTCGTATCGGGGAATAATTGTATCTGCGGGCGTTCCGAGAGGTGCGCGGCCAGGTTCGACTGGGCCGAGAGGGTCGCCTGCGGCGGCACGTGTTGCAACAGCTCCTGTGCCGTTCGCGCGTGGCGGTCCACGGCGAACAACTCAGGCTGCCGCCAGCGTCCCAGCGGGCTGGCGTAGTAGCTCATTGCCACGCCCCCGGCGAGCAGAAAGCCGGCCCAGAAGAGCCGGTGGCGCTGTAGGGTCGGGCCGGACCTTCCGGCCAGCCGGCGGCGCAAGCCGACGATTGCCGCCAGGTAGAGGGGAGGATACACCAGCAAGGCATAGTGCATGTGCAACGTGGCCTGGGGCAGGTACTGGCTCAGCAGGTTGACGGCCAGAGCGGGCAGAACGAGCAGGATTGCGCTCCCCCCAAGCAGGGGCAACCCGCCGAGGGGCACCAGCAGCAGGCCGAGCGTCTGCGCACGCGATGCTGTGAGCACTTGGGTCACGATGACTTGCGGATGGGCCGACAGCGTGGCCACCATCTCTTGCGGCGTGCGCCCCAGGTAGCCATAGCGCCACCACAGGACATACGTGCCGTGCCCCGCGCTAAAATGGGGAATGAGAAAGCCGACCACCGCACCGAGCCACAACAGGTTGCCGGCGACAATAGCCACACCCAGCCGGCGACGCCTCAAGCCGAGGAACGCGTAGAGTCCCAGAGCAACCCCGAACAGCGCGACATCCTCTTTGGCCAGGAGGGCCACAAACAGGCTCACAGCCAGCGCGCGATTCTGCCGCCGGCGCAGGAAATAGAAGGCGAGAATCATGAACGGGAGCGCCAGCACGTCGGGATGGAAGTCGAACAAGTTGGCTTCGTGCAACAGCGGTTGCAGCAAGAACGAGACGGCCATGGCCGCGGCCAAGCCGAGGCTGTGCAGTTCACTCCGCGCGACCACAAAAAGCGTGCCCGCGCTCACGGCGATGAGTGCGCTTTGGGCCAGCACCAGGGCCAGCACGCCGCGTCCGCCGGTCAACCAATAAAACGGTACGAGGGCGACAAGGGCCGGAGAAAAATGGTCTCCCAAAAAAGAAAAGCCCTTGTACGAAGTATAGAACCCGCGTCCGTGTGTCAGGTTCCACAAGACCTGGTCCATCATGCCCATGTCCAGCGCGTTGGACATGAACGCGAGATGGCGCTGCCAGGAGGCAAGACCCAGCACGAGTACGTACGCTATCAGACTGGCTGCGAAGAATACCCAGACGCCCCGTCGCAGGGCGCGGCCGGCGGGCCACAGCTTGGCGTGAAGTCCGGCAATGGTCGCCACCACGATGACCGACAACATCTCCAGGAACGAGGCGTGATCGCGCAGAAGGGGGATGTAGGCCACGCCCAACAGGAGAGCGGGATAGAACGCAACAGCCCCCTCTACCAACGCGGCCCGTACCGGCCGGCCGGTGGCGCGTGCGCGGAGGAAGCCCAGCAAGCCCACCCAATCGAGCAGGAAAAGGGCCACGCAAAGGAGCAGCACGCCTAATCGCCAGGCGGCCACGTGCGCCGGCACGTCCAGGCCCAGTGCGTAGTGCATTCGCCAAACGAAGAGGGCCGTGGCCCCACCGGCTGCCGCAACTGCGACGGCCTGAATCGCCAGCGTACGGTACGCGGCCTTGGTAATGGGTGATCTCGTGTTGGGCATAGACATCCTGATGGCTGCCGCAAAGGGCAGACTACTGCTTAAACCCCATCAACACGAAGTCGCGGGAAAAGAGGGACGGCCACCGGTGTGCCAGCCAGGTATACATCGGGCGGAAGCGGCGTTTGCGTACCCATGCAGGGTAGAACGTCTTGGCCCAAAGGCTGGCGCTGCCGTCCACCTCGACGATGCGCACGCCCCGTTCCTGGCACAACTGGATCGCGTCGGATATGGCGTAGAAATGGAGATGGGTGCTATCGGTCGGCGAGTGGCGCACGTAGGGGAAGCGGCCGCGCAGCAACCACCAGCGGCAGAGCCAGTGTCCAATGTTGGGCAGGCAGAGGAGGAACTTCCCCCCCGGTCGCAACACGCGCACGCACTCATCCAGGGTTCGTTCCGGGAAGATGCGGTGTTCCATGGCATTGTTGGAGACAACGGCGTCGAACGCGCCGTCGTCGAAGGGAAGGCGCTCTTTGTCCAGGTCCACGCGTTGTGTGGGGATGCCGCGCTTCAAGGCCCGTTGCACGGCCACCGGCGAAAGGTCCGTGCCGGCGACCGTTGCGCCGCGCGCCTTCAGCTTGGCAGCGAGGACGCCCGGCCCGCAATCAACCTCCAGGACGTTCTCTCCGGCCTGTACGCGCTTCACAATCAAGTCCAGGCGCTCTTCGTCAAAGTTGTCACCTACAGTTTCCCAATATTTATCGTAGTAGGCTGCAAGGTCCATTTCCATTCCTCTCTCTAACCAGAGCGGTTGCTGCTCAACCTGCCCGCCCGAGCAACTACCCGGCTCGTAGCAGCAACGGCAACATCACGTTCCAGACAGGGTGCGTTGGCGTGGCCGTCGGGGTCGGCGTGAGCGTTGGGGTTGCTGTAGGCGTCGTTGTCGGGGTTGGTGTAGCCGTTGCCGTGGGCATCAGATAATCCACGGTGAGTTCGGGACGCAGATTTGGGTCTGGATATTCTGCCGAGGCAAGGCGGTATTCCGCAGAAGGCGCCGCCGTCCCCCGGATAATGATGCCGTGGTTGGTGACCGGGTCGGCAACCCAAGTCTTGACGACCGGTCGCAGGTTAAGCGTGTACGGCGCGAAGGTGGCATTCACCGTGGTTGCGGAGTGTATCGAACTGTCGTAATCGGCATTGTCCGCAGACGCGCCGGCAGTCGCCCAAGGCGTAGCTACGGCCACCTGATTCCAGGTCGTTTCCGCTTCGTTCCAATCGCGAAGGAGAGGGAAGGCATTGAGTGTCAGCGGGTTGCTATCATGACTGTAGATCGTATAGAGTTGCAGGCGGGCCGCGCGAATCAGCGCCCCCTCCGGAATGTCGCTCAAATCGAAGCGCAGCAGCGGGCGAAAATCGGCGTTCCATTTGCTGGACAGCGCGGCACTCGCGCCGTAGCCGGTGTTGGGCGTGTAACTGTTCAGGTACGTGTCCAGCGCGCCATCGTAATTGTTCAGGCCGCGCCGGTAGGTCGTGGTCTGCAACACGCTGCCGGTGGGTGGATAGATCAAGAGTTGGTGCGTGTAATCCCCGGTGGCAATCGAAAGTTGGCCTCCGGCCGGCGTAGCCGTATAGCGCGTGTAGTCCCCCGTCGAGTCGACGTAGTCCTCAACGGTGTAGGGGGAAACGGTATCCAGCCCCATCGCGTTCAGGTCAAAGGTGATCGTCGCCGGATGGGGATCGGCCACCGTGGCCGTGATCGTCTGGGTGCCGGCATCGAACTCCGCGTGGACGTCGGTCCAGTAGCCCAGCCCCTCCTGCGTGATCCCCAGCCAATAGTAGCGCTTTGACTCATCGGTGCGAATGTCCAGGCTGGTGGGCCTGTGCACCAGGCGATAAGGAGCCAGGAAATCGAGCACCCACTCCCGCCCAAAGGGGAGCGGCGTACTGTGCGTGCCGCTGTAGGGGTGAAACTCAACATGGTCGGCCTGCCACACGTTCAGGGCATCGTAGAAGATTTGGGCGTGGCTGTAGGGCACCGATTCGTCCTCGGTTCCGTGGGCGATGGAGATCGGTATGTGCCGCAGGTTCTGGGCCAGGCTCTCCGCCGAGCGCCGCTGGTACTCGAAGGGGGCGCCCGACGGCTCGTGCCCGATCTCGCGTTTCAGCACCTCGGAACGTCCGGGGTTGGTGACGAGCGACTCGTTGTACCAGGCTGCCAGATTCGTAGGGCCCTTTTCCTCGAAGAGGGCCGCGAAACGGTCGGGATATTTCGCCGCGGTGACTGCGGCCATCATGCCGCCCATGGAAAAGCCGGTGATGTAAACCCGGTCGGGGTCGACGTTGTAGTGGCTCTGCACGTACGCGGTGGCGTCTATCACGTCATGCTGAACGGCCAGCGATGGCTGGTGGAGGCCACGCATATCGGGCGCCAGGAGAATCCAGCCGCGCTCGTTCGCGGCCGTGGCGTAAACATCTACCCCTTCATAGCTGGAGCCGTTCCAGCCATGCAGAACGACAAGCATGGGCGTGGCGACCAGTGGGTCGTAGCCAACCGGCAATTGCACAAAGGCTTGTTGGGTCGAATTGTCATAGCTGCTGGTAAAGAGAAAGCTGAACCGCTCGGCCGTGACCAAATCGCCCGAAATGATGATCTGCCCGTTCGTAGCGCCCCAGTCGTCGGTGGGGTCGGCGTCCGTGGTGATGCTCAAGACGTTCATGCCCTTGATCAGTACGTTCGCGTCCAGGTCCCACCAGACGGTGTGGCCGGGACTGCACGTTTCGTAGGCATTGTAGACTTCCGCCGTGCCGATCTTATGGCCGTTCAGGTACATGCTGTGCGCCGCGCGCACGTTCGATTCATCCAGCCGCAGCCGTGCCGACGAGATCGTCCCCTGCCAAAGAAGGAGCATATCGCTTTGGGCCGTGTCCGTGCCAAACCCCGGCCCGACCGCCAGACAGCCGGTCTGCGTGGAGTAGACCGTGGTCCCCGGCGTCGCCGAGGGGGACGGGGTCAGCCCGGCCGTCGGTGAAACGTTCGGGGTGACGGTGGGCGTAGCGACCGGCGTGAGGCCGGTGATGTGAATGGCGGCAATCGTCGCGTCGCCCCGCGTGGCGGCAAAGGCGATGTCGAGCCGGCCATCATTGACCGAGACATTGAACGTTTCCACGTGCGCCCAACCGTGGGCCGCCACGGCGTAGATATCGAAGTTCGACAAGACTGTGACCCCTTCCAGGCGCACGTCGAAAATGCGCCGGCCGGTACCGTAGAATGCCGTCTCCGCGAAGTGCAAGTCCACCTGATAGAGACCATTGGGTATGTCGAATTGGTAGCCGGTCAGGCGGTAGCGTTGGTGCTGGTAGAGGGGGTCGTCGTCGCTGCCCTGGACTTCCTCGGAGGTGGGAGGCATGTTCTCGCCGTCGAGATAGCCCCAGCCGCCGACGGTATAGGACTGGTCCGCCGCCCAAGTGTGCCCGGCCGTATCGAGGTAGCTGGCTCCCCCGCTGTTGACGCGCAGTTCGTAAACCGCCCGCGTTCGCGCCCGGCGGATACGTTCCGCAACCTGATCCGGCCGCTCCGTGGCCCCGGCGCCGGCAATCCACCCACGCGCCACCCACGCGGCGCAAAGAAGCACCAGAACCGAGAAGGCAAACCTGCGCAAAGTCGTCATTCCGGATTTACCCGAGCCACAGTTCCAGCCGTGGACGTTTGTCGGCGGACTCATTTTCCTGGGAAGCAAATTGATGTTCGACACTATTTTCGCTGCACCCCTCCAACAACACCCCGAAGTTCTGTGCAGGATGATCGACCCACTGCTGCACCAGGTCGGTCATGTCCAGCGTGTAGGTCATGACCAGTTTTGTGCGGATCACGTCGGCGGGCATATCATCGCGGTCTGCCGGGCCTTGCGCGCCGGGCACAGCCCAGGGCACCCCGCCGGCGGCCTGCTGCCAGGTAACCTGCCCGGCAGTCCAGGGACGGCGAAGGGGGTAGGCCGTCACGTACAGATCGCGATCGTTGCTCCGGTAGTGCGTGCCCACACGCAGCAGGGCCTGGTGGATGGGCGTGCCGGGCGGCGTCGCCGACAGATCGAAGCGCAGCAGCGCGCTCTGCACGGGGCCGGAGCGCACGTTGAGCGTCCCCCCGCCGGCGAAATTGGTCGCCGGGTCCCACGCGCTGATCGTCGTGTCGGCGGCCGGCGCAACGGTCAATGGCGTGCCCAGCCGGACGCCCTGTCGGGTCGCCCAAATCGGCGCAGTCCACGCGCTGCGCCCATCGGCCAGGGTAGCCTCGGCAAAATAGTAGCTCGCCTGACGGGGCAGCGAAGGCGTCCAGGTCACCTGGCTGGCCTGGGGCGTCGTGCTGGCGACGGTTTGCGGGCCGCAAGCACCGCCGGCAATCAGGTCCACGCGGGCAATCGGCTGCCCGCCGAAATCGCGCGCCTGGACGGCGAAGTTGAGCGTGTCGGTCGCCGACAGGCTGCCTCCCATCCACACGCCGTTCGCCTGCAAGGCGATGGCCAGCTTCCCTTCGTGTTCGGTGCCAAACACGCGCCCTTCTTGCAGGGCAGCCAACAGATTCGCCGTCGTCAGCGAGGGCAGCATAACGCCGTAGCGCCGGTTGTGCCCGAGGAGCGCCGTGTTGTATGGGTCGCCAAAGCCGGTGCCACCGACGCGCCAGCCAAAATCAAGGGCGTGCGTGTACTCGCTGGGGTAGTAGTCGAGCACCTGCTGCAACGTGATATGCCGGTCGGCGCCGGGGTCGTAGGCAAAGTCGTTGAACGTCCAGTTCAAATCAGGCCGGGGGTGCTGGAACATGGCAAACACAGACGATGGCTGGGCGGCCAGCCACGGGTAGAAATCTGCGAGGGGCTGCGGTTGAACGTAGCCGTTCGTATTGAAAACCAGGACGTGCCCTTCATGATAATTACCGATCTGCTCAAAGTTGCGCAGGGCGATGAACTGCCCCTCGACGTTTGCGGCCTGGGCCGCCGTGCCCATCTCGTCCCACAGGGCCGTCGTCAGGTGATCGTTCTGCTCGGTGACGGCCAGGAAATCGTAGTTGTTGGCCCTGGCCAGGGCATAGGCTTCGGCCGGCGTTCCGGTCCCAAAGGCATGGCGCAGGTGAAAGTTCAGGTCGCCCCAAAACGACTGCATGCCGCCCACGGAAAGGCGTGCTCCACTGCCGGCCGGTGTCGCCGATGGGGTCGGCGTCATCGTCGGTGTAGGCGTGCGCGTCGGCGTGGCTGTGGCGATGGGCGTCGGCGTGGGGCAGGCCGTTCCGAAGCGCACGGCAATCCACATCACATCGTACAGATTGACCTGACCGTCCGACACGATGTCAAAGCGGGGATCGAAGGAAACGGCTCCCCACTGCTGGGTGACCATGTTCACATCGGCGACGTCTACGCGGCCGTCGCCGCTCAGATCGCCGGGCAAGGCACAGGTCGGTGTTGGTGTTGGCGTAATGGTTGGAGAAGCGGTTGGCGTGGGCGTGCTGGTCAAGAGCGAAAGGTCAAAGATGGCCACGCCACCCGGCCCACTGGCGCCCGGTTCATCGGTCGGGCCGTAGGCGACGTAGGCGTACGGCCACTGCACATCAATGTACAAGGCGCGGTTGGGCGTGGCCCCGCTGGTCACGAATCGCGGGTGCGCCGGATCGGCGATGTCGAACACGCGCAGGCCGGCCGTGCCGTCGGCCACCAGCAAGAAGTGGCTCACGCCGTAGGCGTGCCACGATTCGTTGGCCGAGGGCCACGTGCCTACCTCATACGGCGCAGCCGGGTCGGTCACGTTGATGATGTGCCCACCATCCCCCCAGCCGGCCACGAAGGCCAGTCCGTTTGCCGCCTGGGAGGAATAGGCGTAGCCCGACAGCGGCAGGTGACTCAGCTTGCGCAGATTCGTGGGGTCGGACACATCTACGATGTGCAAGCCCCCCTGCCCGCCGGTTACGTAAGCTACCGTACCGTCCACCCACAGTGTCTCGCCGAAGAGGCCGTCCTGCAGATATTGGTCCACGCGGACAGGGTGAGCCGGATCGGCCACGTCAATCGAAATCAGGCCCCCTTGCTCATCGGTCAGGATCGCGTAATGACCCACTTCCCAGACTCCCTTGGAGTTGCCGGTATCGTTTCCGTAAGCGTCCTTTTCCTTCCAGCGGCCGAGGGGCGTTGGATTTGCGGGATCGGAAACATCGATGATGCGCAGGCGATCCCATTTGTTGGCCAGATAAGCGGTTCCGCTGTTCGCGTACACGCCGAAAGCGCGGCCGGCATAGTCCGAAAAGGTGCCGGCGACCGTTGGGTTGAAGGGATTGCGCACATCCACGACCGTCAGCATGGCATTGCCATCGGCCACGTAGGCATAGCCGCCAGAAACATGAATGCCCCAGCCTTCGCCGGGGGTATCCACCGAACCGACGAGCGTAACCGGTCCCTGCGCCGGAACAGCGGCGGCCTTCCAGGCCAGAGTCACGGAAAGAAGCAAGAGTGCGCCGGCAAACAGGCGCGATAAGCGTTTAAGGCTGAAGTTCATAAACCAACACATCCCCCTGATCGAAAGGCAAACGTGTGCCGCGCACGTACGGGGTCACTTTGTCTCCCAAGCGCAACGACTCTTCCGGAAATTTTCCAGCCAGGCGCAAGGCTTGCTGCCCGTTCAGCCTGTGCTGCACATCGTCCCAGGTGTCCTGTGGCCGGTCGGCCCAGCCGGCGTCGTAGAGCGACGGGCTGACGATGACATAGCGTACGTCCCATTGCCGCAGGATCGCCAGACTGGCGTCGTCGGGGAAATCGGCCAGGCGCTCTTCTGCCGCCTGCCAGGCCGGCGGGTAGAACGATCCAAAGCCGTAGGCCAGCGGTTTCCGATGAAAGACATAGGCATAGAGCGCCGGCCCGTTCTTGCTCTTGATCAACGGGAACTGAATCACAGCGCCCTTTCCAGCCTGTGCTGCCAGCCAGCGGTCCACCGGCTGCGGGGCGACCCGCGAGAGCCCGGCCGTGAACGGGAAAGCGGCAAACTCCACGACGATGCCGAGCAACAGCAGGGCGGTGACGGCGTTTCGACGCATGAGCCGGGAGTATCGTCGCTGCAGATCGTCCAGACCCAGGCCGGCCAGCACGGCAACGCCCAGCACGGTCACCAGTCCGAAGCGCACCCACCAGCGAATCGAAGCCATGAAGGGCACGAACATGTGCGCCAGCAGCGCCGGAAGAGGGATGAAGAAACCGTTGGGGATGGCGTAGAACAGGCGCCGGGGGGCTTCCAGGGGGTGCAAAGCAAACCGGTCGAGTGCGAAGAGAAGCCGGTAAAGATAGTATTGGATTTGCGACGGACCTTGCAGGTAGACCCGTTCGCCGGCCCAGTGCAGCGTCGTGCCGAGGGCCAGCAGCGCGCCGGCCAGGGCCCAGCCGCCCCACAGGAGCCGGTGGTCGCGCCGGTGCCAGAGCGCCCACAGGGCCAGGGCCAGCGGTATCCAACCGAGGTAGAGCATGCCCGGGGTGTACCAGGGATAGGCGGGCACCGGCCCATGCCACAACAGCGTCAGCTTGCCCCACAACGGATGGTATATCGAAGGCACGAAGAAATCGCTCAGGCTGGCGGCCCAGAGTTCCACATCGAACAGGCTCCAGGCCAGGAGGCCGCCCGAGTCGGCCCGCAGGGTAATCCAAAGGGCCGGCGCGACGAGTAGGCCGGTCACGGTGGCCGCCAGGAGCAGTTGCCGCCAGATGGGCCGCAGCAGATCGCGCGGAGCGCGACGACAGCGCAGCAGCAAATAGAGGGGCACAAAGATCGCGGCGAGAAAGGTGTAATACCAGGACGTGAGCGCGTGCAGGGCCAGGAACAATCCGGCCAGCAGGCCATGCCGCAGGCGACGACGGCGCACGGTCAATTCGAGCGCCACCAGGGTAAAAGCCAGCCACTGCGTGGGAAAGGTAGGCAGCCAGCCGGCGGCCACCGTCGCTGTCCGGAACGGGCTCAGGGCAAAGATGGCCCCGGCAAGCAGGGCCGGCCCTTTGCGCCGCACCAGCAGATAAACGAGAAGATAGCCCCCCAGCCCGGACAGCACGAAGGACCCCAAAACGATCAGGTTGTAGGCCAAAACGTCGCCCCCCCACAAAAGGAAAGGGAGCGAGAGCAGCTTGTTGGCCCACACCGCGTCTGACGTGCCAAAAGCGTAGCCGATGGGGTAAAAAATATTCGGTTGAAAAAGGGGCGAACTGCCCCGCACAAAAATCGCTTCTTTGAACCACCATACGTCGAATAGCCAATTAAAGTTATCCCAGGGCGGGCCAGGAATCGCGTCGGTCAGGTGGCTGACGAGCGGATAGGTAGCAATCAGGCTCATCAGGCCATAGAAAATTGTGACGGCGGCCGCCGTGCTACGTCCGCCGGTCTTTCTTGCGACCTTCGTGGGAAAACCTGTTTGGCTACTGTCCCCCCTCGCGCTCAAAACGTGCCCTCCGACCGTAACCAAATTTCGATGCACTGCCTCCGTCTCTGCCGCTATCGTCCGTCTCTCTGCCCCGTCAACTCATACACGGCCACGCGGCCGGTAACGAGCGGTTCGACCGGCAGTGCACCCCGAATTATACCAGAGACTGTCTCATCGCGCCACTCCGTTTGGTCCTGGAAGGTCGCCAGCAGGGTAATATCCGGCCGGTTGGCGAGGGCCGTTTGCACCTGTTGCCAGGACAGACCGGGGCGATCAGCCCAGCCGCGGTCGAAGCTTTCCGTGTTCAGCAGTAAGTAGCGCACGCCCCAGGCCTGCAGGCGGGCGATGGCCTGCTCATCGGGGAAGGATTCCAGGTCAGATGCCTGGCGCAGATAGGCCGGCTCGTAGAAGGTCCCGTGCCCGTATGCCGCCGGCTGCTGCTGCCCGATTGTACGGTAAAGCGCGGAACCATTCCAGGCCGTGGCCAGGGGGAGGCGCATGGTCAGGCCGGCCGGCTGCTGGGCCAGCCAGCGATCCAGCGGCTGGGAGCGCAAGCTAGCCATGTCGGTGAAGCCGTAGGGAAAGGGCACGGCAGCGAATTCGAAGAGGGCCAGGCCGATGAGCAGGGCCAGGGCCACGGCGTAGCGCATCTGGCCACGCCACTTCTGTAGCAGCGCCTCCGCCCCCATACCGCCCAAAGCGGCCACGGCCAACATCGTCAACAAGCCAAACCGGTAAAAGGTGCGCATACCGCTGGCAAAGGGCACGAAGAGAAAAAAGAGCAGGCCGGGCAAAGGCACCGGGATCGCGCCCTCCATGCGCAAGGGGTAGTAGGGCGTTTTGTTGAGCGCCAGCCGGCCGGTGAGCAGGTACATCGCACGGGAGAACAGGGCCTCCACGCCGGACGGCACGGGCACGTACACGCGCTCGCCGGCAAAATGGAGTGTGGGGCCCAGGGCCAGCACAAAGGCCACAGCGCCTACGACCACCAGCGGCAGGATCAAGCGGCGACGGACTCGCCGCAAGGCCACGATGGCCAGACCGAGTGGCACGAAGCCCAGAAAATCGAATCCCGGCGCATACCAGGGAAACGTAGGTACAGTCGCCCGCAGCCGCAAGAACCAGCGCCCCCAAAGAGGCTGGTAAATGTTGGGAAAGAAGAAATCTTCCGGGCCGGCAGACCATTTCTCCACGTCGCGCAGCGTCCAACGCATTGCTTCGTGTTTGCTCGTGATGAGTGGAAGTAAGGCCGGCAGCGTCAGCAGGGCCACCACCCCGCCGCACACCAGCAGCGCCCAGATTGTTCTCGACCCGTCTATGTCAGATCGGCGTGTCCACCAGCCCACCAGCAGATACAGAGCAGCCGCACCCCCTACCATCACTACGTAATACCACGAGGAAAGGAACGTCAGCGACAAGAACAGACCGGCAAGAAAACCGGTACGTGGCGAGGGCGCTCGCAACAAGCGATGCAGGCCCCAAAAAGACAGCGCCACCCACTGGGTTGAGATCAGGGGAATCCAGCCGGCGCCCAAAGCGTGGACGCGGTAGGGGCAGAAGGCAAAGATGACGCCGGCGACGAGACCGGTACTGCGCCGCCCGGTCATGCCGGTCACCAGCAAATAGGCAGCCAGTGCGGAGAGAAAGAAGGAAAGCAATACCAGCGCGTTGTAGGCCAACACCTCATTGCCGACAATCAAAAAGGGGAGGGCCAGAGCTTTGCTGGCCAATGTCGTTTCGGAGAGAGCCAAGTGGTATCCGAAGGGCTGGAAAATGTTTGGGTTGACCCACGGCGAGACCTGCTGCACAAAGAGCGCCTGCTTAAACCACCAAAAGTCGTAAAGCCAGACCAGATTGTCCCACGGCGGGCCGGGCACTTGCGTGAGCAGGCGTTGCGGCAGGGGCCAGGTCATGGCCACACTCAGCCCCGCGAAGAAGGTCACGACAGCGGTCGTGGAGGAAAGTCTTCCCCGCCAACCGGCAATACGGTATGCCACGCCTTTCCGTATCAATCCTCTACCAGTTGCGGGCCGGGCGTATCGCCTGCGGTGCGGGACGCAAAGGGTATTGTCCCCAGTGGGGCCACGGCCGGCCTGACGAATCGTCGTTTAATGAGAAACAAGAGATTCACGAATCCGTCCTGCCAGAGATTCAACTTGCTCTCGCCGACGCGCGGCTTGTAGTAGATGGGCAATTCTCGCGCTTCTACGGACGGGAGCATGAAGGCTTCGATCTTGATTTCTTCCGAGAGGGCCATACCATCGCTGGTGATCACCAAACGGTCGAGCAGGGCGCGGCGGAACACCCACATGCCCGACTGAGAATCGCGGAGGTGGAACCCGTAAAGCAGCGTAATGGCCCAGCTCAACACCCAGTTTCCAAACACGCGGAGGAAGGAACTGTGTTCCATTTTGTGTCCGGTGCGGTCGCAGGTGATAAAATCGATGTTTTCTTCGACGAGCACGTCGAGCAGGACGGGGATGAAGTTGCGCGGGTAGGTGCCGTCGCCATCCATAGTGACGATCACGTCGCCGGTAGCATTTCGGAAGCCCGCTTTGTAGGCAGCGCCGTACCCCTGTCGCGTCTCCAGCACGACGCGAGCCCCCAACTCCCGGGCCACGATTCCGGTGCGATCGGCCGAGTTGTTGTCCACGACAATGACTTCATCTACCAGTTCGGGCATGTCGGCCATGACGACCGGTATGCCATCTTCTTCGTTATAGCAAGGTATCACCACAGAAACGGTAAGGCCCCTATACATAAACACGTCCCTTCATTTTGACTCGGACAGCGACAACACTATCTTTGCGCTTTGGATTGCGCGGATTCTGACCAAGGAGTTCAACTTCTCGGAGTCGTTGAACTCCTACGCCAAAACGCACCCCCATCTCCTCTGTAAATAGGACACAGATGACACGGATAAACACGGATAAAAAATCTGTGTCATCCGTGAAATCCGTGTCCTGTTTTCATTCCTCGTGGTGGGCAATCGCCCATGCTGTCTCTCTAATACTGTTCACCCCGGCCAAAG
>CAYWAK010000035.1:0-10571 GCA_964455755.1 uncultured Ardenticatenales bacterium
TTTGTGTTTGTTGAGCCGAATCCTGGTGATTCACCCCCGCCCATTGCGAGACGTTTGACATCGTCCAGAGCCTGCTCGATGGTGCAATGGGTTGTATCCAGCACCACGGCGTCCTCCGCGGCCTGGAGGGGGGCCAATGCCCGCTCGCTGTCGATTTTGTCCCGGCGGCGCATGTCTTCCAGCACGGCTTTGTAGGACATCGTTTGCCCTCGCTCGCGTAAGTCGTGCAGGCGGCGTCTGGCGCGTTCTTCCAGCGTGGCTGTGAGATAGATTTTCAGGTCTGCCATGGGCAGTACCACGGTGCCGATGTCTCGACCGACCATAACGACATGGCCGCGCGCGCCGATCTTTTTTTGTTGCGCGGTTAGCGCCTCCCGCACGCCAGCGTACGCAGAAACCTGTGAAACATTGCTGTCCACCTCCGGCGTGCGCAAGTTCCATGTCACATCCAGGCCGTCTACGGTCACCCTGTTCTGGCGGCTATCTTGACCCGTGGGGGGGATGATTTCAATCGAAATCTCATGCGCCAGGCGAGAGACGGCTGCTTCGTCACCGATGGGGACCTGCCGCTTCAGGGCGATCCAGGTCACTGCGCGATACATCACACCGGTATCGAGAAACAAATAGTGCAAGCGATTGGCCAAAGCACGACCTATCGTGCTCTTGCCAGAAGCCGCCGGCCCATCAATGGCGATGGTGGAAGACGGGCTTTTCCGGTCAGAATTCGAGTTTTTTTCGATGGATGACAATGCTTTGTACCACTCCTTCTGCGGCGAAGAGCATGATCAAGGAGCTGCCGCCGTAGCTGACGAACGGAAGCGGCATACCTGTGGCGGGCAAAACGCCCAGATTCACCCCAATATTGACCACGCTCTGAAAAAGAATCATGGAGGCGATGCCGACAATCGTCAATCGCCCAAAACTATCCCGTGCCAGACGCGCATTCCTGACCAATCGCAGTAACAACGAGATGAGCAAGAGGAAGAGAATCAGAGCGCCGATGAAACCAAGCTCTTCCCCGAGCACAGAGAAAATGAAGTCCGTGTGCCGCACGCGCAGGAAACGCAATTGGCTCTGCGTGCCCTTAAGATAGCCCTGCCCCCACAAACCGCCTGACCCCAGGGCAATGCGCGCCTGGAAAATGTTGTAGCCGGCTCCCAGAGGGTCTCTGGCGGGGTTCAGGAAGGTCAGGACGCGCTCTTTCATGTAATCGTGCATGGACATCCAAAGGACGGGCAACAGCGCAATGCCGCCGGTGCTCAACAGCAGCAAATGCCACAGCGGCAGCCCGGCCATGACGACCATTCCGAGCCAGATCACGCCCAACACAATCGTGGCACTCAAGCTCGGTTGGAGGTAAACCAAGATCATGGGAGGGACCACGACGACAAACGAGGTCCACAATTCCCACCATTTTCCTTCCCGGGTGGCGAGGAATCGCGCCAGCACCAGAATCAACAAGAGCTTGCTTAATTCAGATGGCTGGACCGGAAAGACGCGCAAATCAATCCATCGTTGGGCGCCCCCATACGTACGGCCAATCAGGGCAGTCAGCCCAAGCATGGCCAGCACAAAGACATAGAGAGGCTGAGCAAAAGTAGCATACAAGGTGTAGTCAACCATGCTCAACAGGACCATGATCACCAGCCCGGCAACAAGATAGAGTACCTGGCGCAATACAAAGTTCTCGGATAGCTGGATAGGTTCGGAAGAGAATGTAGTCGTGGCACTATAGATCATGGCCAACCCCACACCCACCAAAGCCAGGGTAAGGAGCAAGAGTACGTAATCAAAATGGCGTAGAATTCTATTGTTGATCACAAGTTGTTCTCAGTTCACTTTCGCTGCTTGGACCGGTCGAGAAAATAGGCGGCCGGCATTCATACGGCAGGGCAATCATAGCCAATAGACGGGAAGAAAAGGGGGCCGCGTTGTCGCCGGGACGCACAGCAAGATCAAGCGGCGAGCCTCCTGGCCCGAGAAGTGTGCCACCAACCGATCGGTCAAGCGCGCTCCATTGGATTGTGCCCTGATTTTCGAGAAGTGCGGATGGGGATGTTGGCAACCAGCTTGCTGCGGTCACGACCTTGAGTCAGACTGATCTCCATACCAGCCTGGTCTATGTCCAGGTACTTGGAGATGACGTCAACGATCTCGTGCCGTAGTGTCTGGATCAGTTCGGGCGAAACACCGGCCCGGTCGTGTACGAGGACCAGTTGCAGCCGTTCCTTTGCCACGTCGCTACTACGTTTTTTCCGCCGAAAAATGCGATTCCAGTCTACCATGATCTTCCCTTTTCCTGTTGCTCACCGGACGCGGTCGAGCAGCCGGGATAGAAAGCTGCGCGAATCACGCAAGGGCATGAACGCTGTCTCATTGCCCAATATGCGCGAAGCCACGTTCCGAAAGGCTTGCCCTGCCTGGGAATTCTCTCCCAACGCAACAGGCGAGCCGCGATTCGTGGAGATAATGATTTCTTCGTCTTCTGGGATTATACCGATGAGGTCAACGGCGAGAATCTCGATTACATCATCGGTATCGAGCATATCGCCCTGTTGGACCATGTTTGCACGCACACGATTGATGATCAAGTGTACAGGCCCTTTTTCGGCTGCTTCCACCAGTCCGATAATGCGGTCTGCATCGCGCACCGCCGAGACCTCCGGGGTGGTGATGACCAGCACGTAATCTGCTCCGGCAACTGCGTTGCGGAAACCTTGCTCGATGCCGGCGGGCGAGTCGATCAGGACAAAATCGAAATCTTTTCGCAAGAGTTTGCATAGTTCGGTCATATCGGCGGGGCTGACGGCCGTCTTGTCTCGCGTTTGCGCGGCAGGGAGAAGGTGCAATTCCGCCAAACGTTTATCTCGAATGAGGGCCTGGCGCAGGCGGCATCGCCCCTCTACGACATCCACCAGGTCGTACACAATCCGGTTTTCAAGCCCCATGACCACGTCCAGGTTGCGCAAGCCGATGTCGGCGTCTACGCACACCACGCGTTTACCTTGCAAGGCCAAGGCCGTGCCCAAGTTGGCTGTGGTGGTTGTCTTGCCAACACCCCCTTTGCCCGATGTAATGGTAATTACGTATCCTGCCATAGTGTCACCCTCTCCTCAACCAATGCTATAGGTAATCAGGCCATGCTTTGGGCCGCCGTCAGCCATGATGTGTCCAGGTTTGTACGATGATTTGGCCGTCACGCACCAGGGCAACCTCCGGGGTCACTTTGCCGGCGGATGGCGCTTCCGGTGACCGGGAGAAGTAGCCGGCGATGCGCAATTGCGTTGGCGCCAGGTTCAGGGCACAGACCACTGCCTCTTCGTTACCGGTAGCGCCGGCGTGGACAACGCCGCGTAGTTTTCCCCACACGACGACGTTGCCTCCGGCGACCACCTTGGCGCCCGGATTCACGTCGCCCATGACGATCACATGTCCTTCGTACTGGACCCATTGTCCCGATCGCAGCGTACGTGCGACGAGTACAGCAGGCTCCCCGGCAACGGCGTGAAGGCCGGCTGTATCGGGCGCATGAACGGGCTCTTTGCCCGGCCGAGTACGCATCACGCGCAGACCCAGTTCCGATGCCGCAAGCCGCGTGTCGGGCAAATCGGCAACCACGCCGACCAACCGGATGCCGTGTTTCACGAGCAATTCTTCCATGCTCCCCAACTCGTCAGCGGAAAGATGGCGAGAGCCTACCTCCAGAATAATCTGCCCGCCCCGAAAGAATTCAGGTTGTATGCTTACTTTACCTTCCAGTTCAGATGTCCATGCCGTCCATGGGCCCTCTTCAGGAACGATGGTCAAGAGTCCATCGCGCAGTCCCTTGATGGTCAGTTGAGCGTTTTTATTCTGGTGATCTGCTGTTATTTCTTTCATTGCTTGCATTTTCTCAAGAGAGCGGTCGCGCCTGGTGGAGCAATCCCTCGTTCGTCAGTGTGTAGGGGCGCACTTCAAATGTGCCCCTACTTTGTCGCTTCGCTGGTGTCGTTGCTGCTCGGCTGCAAAGGAGACAGCATGGGCGATTGCCCACCACAAAGAATGAAAACAGGACACGGATTTCACGGATGACACAGATTTTTTATCTGTGTCATATTTACAAGGGAGTGACATACTCACCGACCTTCGCGAAATTCCACCACGTAATGTTCGAAAGGTTGCACTTGCACGGTAAGTACCGGTTCTCCCGGCAAATCGGGCAAGCGAATGTTCCACGTTGGGGAGGAAGCCGGGTTGAAATAATCGTATTGGAACTCCCCATTGGGCCCGGTTGCGAATTGGGCAACCATCGGGCCGCCCCCATCGAGTGTTACTTGTGCTCCCGGCACCCCCTTGCCGAAGCGGTCAACTACCTGTCCAGACAGCGTGGAAATCTCCTTTTCCTGCGGCTGAACGGAGACGATGTGTCCCCGGAAAGATCCCGGCGGGCCGGCGGGTGTCGGCGAAGGGGCCGAAGGTGGCGACGCACCCCCGGTATTCGGGATTGGCGTCCCTGGCGCGCTCTCCCCCGAACCGGACAGGGGGTGGGCCTGGAAATAGGCTTGCAAGATTTCGTGGGCAATGGGTACCGACACGGCGGAGCCTTCACCTCCACCGTAGACAAAGGCGACGACTGCGATCTCCGGATTCTGAAAAGGTGCAAAGGCTGTGAACCAGGCGTGGGTCGGCAGATTCCCTTCGCGATCCCGCCGGCCAGGGAATTCGGCGGTGCCCGTCTTGCCGGCGATGGGCACACCCGGAATGCTTACATGCCGTGCCGTACCGTTGAGCACGGCTTGACGCAGGCCCTCCCGTACCAAGTTGAGGTTGTCTTGGGAAACGGGTAGCCGGCGGATGATATCCGGTTGAAATCCGCGCAGCACATTGCCATCTGCATCTTGCACTTGGTAGACCAACTGGGGCCGATAGAGCGTCCCCCCATTGGCGATTGCAGCGGTGGCATTCAATACTTGCAGAGGGGTGGCCAAGACGGCGCCTTGTCCAATGGCCATGTTGTAGGTGTCGCCTGTTACCCAACTTTCTCCATAGTTCAGTCGCTTCCATTTGCTGTTGGGGACCAGGCCGGTCGATTCCCCAGAGAGATCAATTCCTGTATCGTGCCCAAAGCCCAAGAGTTGTGAATACTCGGCGAGTTTCTCGATACCCAGTCCTTGGAAATCGCGATAGCCGCCTCCCACCTCGTAGAAGAATACGTCGCACGATTGTGCCAACGCGCCCACCACGTTCAGTTGGCCATGGCCGGGTCTGTACCAGCAGTAAAAGGGCTGGGCCAGGGTAGGATCGTCCGGGAAGTATTTGTTTGGCAGCCAAATCGTGCCTGGATCGTTAATGTATGTGTTGCGGTCAATGACTTTCTCCTCCAGAGCGGCCAGCGCTGTGACAATCTTGAAAGTCGAACCAGGGGGGTACACGCCGCTGATTGCATGATTCAGGAGGGGGCGAAAAGGGTCTTTTGTCAGGCGGTTGTAATCATCCGTAGAGATACCGCCGACGAAGAGGTTGTCATCATAGCTCGGCAGGGAAACCAGCGCAAGGATTTGCCCGTTTTGGGGATTCACAGCTATCACCACGCCCGACTTGGAATGGATGGTGGCCATCTGTTTGCGCAGCGCTTCCTCGGCCACACGCTGCAATTCCAAGTCTATGGTAAGGATCAAGTTGTGGCCGGCAACAGGTGGGACCTCATTGATCATTCGCACTTCGCGGCCGGCTACATCCACTTCGGTTTGCTGCTGGCCTTTGTGCCCACGGAGTGTGCTCTCGAAAACATTCTCCACGCCGGAAAGCCCCGCGATATCCTGGGGCGCATAGTCACTGTTTGGTTGGCCAACGTAACGATCCACCTGTTCCGCGGGAATGCTTCCGACAAAACCGAGTATATGGGACAGCAATTCGCCTTCTACATATTGGCGCTGGGCACGTACGGTCACCTCTACCCCCGGAAGGTTCGCGTGTTCTTCCATAATGACCAGGGCAGTGTCACGCGGGACGTTGTCTGCTATCACGATTGGTTGGTAGGGATTGATTTGCCCTTCCTGAAGTTGTTTGCGGATGTCCTCGATGTGTAGCACCTGTTCACCGGACGGGTGGTCGGAAGGTGAAGCGCCGACGATCTCCCCGTTCAGCATGGCAATCAGGCGCTTCAACACCTGTTCTCCCGCACCATCATCGGCCATCGCTATTGGCAACAGCCGTACGCTGAACCTGGGCATGTTTCTGGCCAACGCTTTCCCGGTCCGGTCGTAGATCACGCCACGAGGCGCGTTGGTCGAAACTACGTTGTAGCGGTTTGCGTCTGCCCGCAGTTGATAGTGCCCTCCTTCGGCGATTTGAAGACGCCAGAGGGGTATGGCCAAGATAACGAAACTGGCAACAATAGCCGCTTGAAATAGCAGAAAGCGCAGCCTTCTGTTTTGTTCGTTCACGTTCGATACCCCGAAATCACCAGCTTAGCTCTTGTTGTCCGGTAAAACGTTGCAGACTCTGGACGAGACGGTGGATCAGCGGTACGCTGAGTGTGTTGAGTAGAGCAATGGGAATTACGACCGAGCCAAAAGTTGCCGGCCAGGATACGGACCACCCTGAAATCTGAAGTAACAGCATCGAAACAACGTAATACGTGATAGAAGCCACCGCTGTGATCCCCAAAGATAGCAGAAGGTTCTGTCGAAAGACATTCCGGCCACCCACACCACTAATCACGCCGACCAAGATCATGGCGAAGGCATGGATGCCGAATGGAGCAGCGGACAACAAGTCCACCAACACCCCGCCAATGAAACCCCAAATCATTCCTTCCCGCATACCCCGAATCAGACTCCAGGAAATGACGGTCAGGAGAACCAGATCGAGTCGCAAACCAAAAACTTCCAAGTGCGACAGAATCGTGGATTGCAGAAAGACAACGAACGGCAACACGAAAAAGGGCAGGTACAGATTGGTTTCGGAAATCATGGCTGCGCCGGAACCGGCGTGAAATCTTGCAAGACAATGACCAACTCCAGGCGGGAGAAATCGACGAAAGATCGAATCTCTGCTTCCTGGAACATGTCTACGTCTCGCTTCTGGACGTTTTGCACCTGGCCAATGACCAACCCCTTGGGAAGATAACCGCCGAGACCAGAGGTAACCACGATATCGTTCGGCGTGATCTCCTCTCCCTGCGGAACGTAGCGAAGGTAGAGTTTGCCCTGTCTACCGGCGATGATTCCGGTGGCGCGGCTGCTCTGCAGCAACCCGTTTACCTGGCTGGTGCTGTCGGTCAGAAGCAGGACTTTCGACCAGTTCAAGCCTGCCTCTGTGATCCGTCCCACCAGGCCGCGAGCGGTCACAACCGCCTGGCCCTGTCGCACGCCATCAGCAGTGCCCTGGTTCAGGAGAAGGGATTGCACCAAATTGCTTGGATCATGGCCAATCACGGTGGCCGGCGTCGAGCGGCCAATCACTTCGGCCAACTGCACCGTGTAATCCGGGTTTTTCTGCTTGAAGTCTAACAGGTCCCGCAATTGCAGGTTTTGCTGTTCGACTTCTGCCAGGTGTACCTTGCTCAACAACAGGTCGTTCATTTGCTGACGCAGTCGTTGGTTTTCGGCCTGCAGAGTTCCCAGTTCGTGTGCTGTATCGAGCGTATCCTGAACACTCTGACCAAGGTGACTGAACATCGTTTGCGCCGGGACGAAAGCGCGCAAGACCAGACCTTCTACGGGCTGCAGCATCTGGTTTTGATGTAGGGCCAGGGCTATGAGCGCAACCGCAGAAAGGGACAAAAAAGTCAGCACGTTGCTGCGTACACGTTGAAGTGCACCCCTGAGATTGGACACGTTTCCGATGATTCTTAGTGACTTCCCTTCCAGCCAGGCGCTATCCAGTGGCCGGCATGTGTCCTGAATAGCAATACCCATCAATTTCTTTGTATGACGAGCAAGAAAGATCAGCTATGAATGATCCCGCAAAGCATGAGCGGAAAGAAACCGTTCGGTCACGACACGGGCAAGAGTCAAGACGGAATACCGGCGCGCTGCGTTGGAGCCAACACCTTTCGTAAGGTATCCAGCTCTTCTAACACCATTCCCGCCCCCCTGACTACCGCTGTAAGGGGGTCGTCTGCGACGTAGACGTGCATCTTGGTCTCCTCCGATAATCTTTGCGCCAGTCCCAAGAGCAGCGCGCCACCACCGGCCAAAGAGATACCATGTTCCATGAGGTCTGCGACCAATTCCGGTGGGGTCTCGTCCAGCGTGCTTCGCGTTGCTTCCACGATCATGCCCACGGGTCCGGCAAGCGCTTCGCGTATCTCCACACTACTCACGTGGATCGCTTCTGGCAATCCTGTAATCAGGTTTCGTCCCCGGAGGGTCATGGTTTTTTCTTCTTCGAGGGGGTAGGCAGACCCTATCTCGATCTTTGTGCGTTCGGCCATACGTTCGCCAATCAAAAGGTTGTATTTTTGACGGGCATAGTTGATAATCTCTTCATCCATCTCGTCGCCGGCCACGCGAATGGAGTGATTGACCACAATTCCGCCCAGCGCGGTGACGGCAACTTCGGTCGTACCGCCACCGATGTCTATGGCCATGCTTCCCTGCGCTTCGGTGACCGGCAAGCCGGCGCCAATGGCTGCGGCCATCGGTTGCTCGATGAGGTGTGCTTCGCGCGCGCCGGCACTGATACAGGCGTCGTGGACGGCCCGTTTTTCCACTTCTGTGACACCGCCCGGAATGCCCACAATAACCCGCGGACGCGCAATGGGCAAGAAGCCCTTTTCGTGAACTTTGCGGATGAAATAGTGCAACATCTTCTCCGTTACGTCGAAATCGGAGATCACCCCGTCTCGAAGTGGTCGAATGGCAATAATACTGGCCGGCGTTCGGCCCACCATCTGTTTGGCTTCACTGCCAATTGCCAGCACGCGCTTGGTCCTGGCTTCAATGGCCACGACTGATGGCTCATTGATGACAACCCCTTGGTCGCGAGTCATGACAAGCGTGTTCGCCGTACCAAGATCAATAGCAATATCCCGCGAAAAGAGTCCCAAGAAGGAATTCAGCAGACTGAACACACGACACCCTTCCTCAATTCATATTTCTGGTGACTGGATGGCCGGACGATACTGCTTGACCAGCGGTTTCGCCCGGCGCACCAGTGTCAATTTCAATGCAACACAGAATTTTCCCTGATTGCGCAGATCAGAGATTCGCGCAATCTGTGGTCATCCTGTTTGGTTCTGGCCTGTCCAGATTAGCTTGACAATGTTAGGTCGGAGTTAGCTTGCTGACTCCTCTTCTCCTGGCTGCGTTGTCTCTTCTGTTTCTGCTTCATCGGCTTCCAACGTTTCCTCGCCGACCTCTTCGACAACTTCGGCAACCCGGGCATGTACGATCTGGGCCACCCACTCTTCAGGATCGGACAAAAGGCGAACGGCGGGCCCCAGTTGTAAATCTCCCACAGCAATCTTTTGACCGACTTCCGTAAGGCTGCTGAGGTCCACCCGAATTTCGGCAGGCAAATCCATGGGCAGTGCCGATACTTCCACTTTGTCCAGGTTTTGGACGAGCACGCCCAGATCCTGTGTCACGGGGTGTTGTTCTCCGTCAAAAACCAAAGGTATGGATGCAGAGATTTCCTGGTCCATGACGACGGCCTGAAAGTCCACATGAAGCAGTTGTTGGGTAAGGGTGTCAACCTGGATCTCGCGCGCCAGCGTGGCGTACGAAACACCTTCTGGCATGAGCCTCAGGTCAATCAGTTGCGTTCCCCCAGAAAGAGAAAGTGTCCGTTCTAATGCACGCTCGTCCACTTGGAGCGGCATCGGGTCAACGGCCGGTCCGTATAGCACAACCGGGGTAATTCCCTGCCGTCGCAATTGACGGACTTTCTTGCCTAGCACTGTACGATTTGATGCTTCTAGCTGAAGCTCACTCATAATTGCACTTTCACTCCTTGTAAAATTCGTTTGCTTTGAAAATAGCGTACCCGGCCAGTCATCGCCGCTAAACGCTTGATCGTTGCAACACTTTACATTGTAATGGTAAAAGGGACATCTGCCCTATTCTAATGTACTTTTCCCTTTTCGTCAAACATCGCTGCGTTTGGGCAGCAACGAAGAATAGATTGTAGAGTCATATTACGCACGACTATGCACGTATGGCGCCCATGCCGTCAAATTGACCTTTTCCGACAGGATCACGCCCCGGCCATCATCCAAGCCAGTGTTTTTCGGTGCCGGACATCGAGCCACTTCCGATGTTGACATAGCACTTGAATCAGTGTATGATAAAGGTGAAGCGTGTTTTCCATTTTCTACCCTCCTGTGTGTGGAATCCAGGAAAGTAGTATACGCGCTTTTGGAAAGTGCGCTTCGACTTTTGTCAGTCAACCAGGAAGCGGCGAATCTCTCGATCAGGAAAGGGACGTGACCACCACAAACATAGAGGTGGCTTGGGCGCAGGAAGAATTGGGCACTGCCCAACCGGGGGACAAGCGATTGAGCAAACGACTGGTCAAAATGGCAGCACAATCTTGAGAAAGAATGTAGAAAGTGGATAACTCTGCGCCGTGCGTAGTGCTCACAC
>CAYWAK010000035.1:10671-17088 GCA_964455755.1 uncultured Ardenticatenales bacterium
TCTTGAGAAAGAATGTAGAAAGTGGATAACTCTGCGCCGTGCGTAGTGCTCACACATGAACACGCCGATTTTGATGCGATTGCTTCGCTTATGGGGGCAGCCAGGTTGTATCCTGCCTATGTGCCCATCTTGCCCCGCGAGATCAACCGGAACGTAGAGACATTCATCTCGCTTTATGGCGACCAGTTGCCCTTTGGCCAGGAGAAACAAACGCAACAGGGATCCATTGACTGCGTTTTCCTGGTGGATACACAATCCATTCCCTCCATTCGCGGACTGCGTGCAGACGTTGCAGTGCACGTCGTTGACCACCACGCTCCGGCCAAAGATTTTCCGAAACAGTGGCGATTTCAAGGTCGCACCACCGGGGCCTGCGCGTCTCTCCTGACCGAAGACTTGGAGGCGAGGCAGATCTCGCTCACGCCAATCGAGGCCACCTTGCTGTTGCTGGGGATTTACGAAGACACCGGCTCGCTCACCTACGCAAGCACCACAGCAGATGACCTGAAAGCGGCCGCATGGCTGATGGGCCAGGGAGGCAGGCTGGACCTGGTACACGAGTATCTGCACCCCCCGCTTTCTCCGGAACAGGGGACACTGCTCCAACTTCTTGTACACCACGCGGAGTTCCACACGTTGGGCGGGCACACGGTGGCCCTGTCTCTGGTGCAGGCCGGCGAATACGTTGGCGAGATTTCTACGCTGGCCCATCTGATCCGGAATCTTTACGATCCGGCTGCCCTTTTCCTGGCCGTGCAAATGAACGCGCACATCCAAATCGTGGCGCGCAGCACGACCGATTCGATTGACGTGGGCCACGTGACGCGGCATCTGGGCGGCGGTGGACATCCGCGCGCAGCAGCGGCCTTCCGCGAAGGGCAATCGCTCGATGAGCTTCGGAAACAAATACTTGCTCTGCTGGCCACCCACATACGGCCGGCCGCTACGGTCTCCCAGATCATGTCCTATGGGCTGGTGCACACGCTGACGCCGGAGGCAACGATACGTCATGCGGATGCGTTGATGCGTCGTTGGGGACATGAAGGCTTCCCGGTCATCGAGCGGGGAACGGTCGTCGGTGTGCTGCGGCGTCAAGACGTGGACAAAGCCCTCCATCACGGGCTGGGCGATGCGCAGGCCCGCAAGTTCATGCGCAAAGGGCAGATCACCATATCGCCTCGCGACTCGGTTGACCGCCTGCAAGACGTCATGACCTCGTTCCGTATCGGCCAAGTCCCGGTTGTCGAGGAAGGCCGGGTCGTCGGCATCGTCACCCGCACCGACTTGCTGAAGTTGTGGACGGCCCAGCCCCCGACGCCCAAAGCAGAACAGATCGCCACGCAGTTGCAGCACGTTTTCAAGCCCATCCTGCAGGAACTGATTCGCGAGATCGGAAACGAAGCCTCGCAACTGGGGTACTCGCTGTATCTCGTGGGAGGGTTTGTGCGCGACTTGCTCTTGGCCCAGCAAACCCCGGCGCAGAAGTCTTTGCCGGCCGCCCGCGCGCGAATGCGCTCGCGTCTCCTGGCCGGCGACATTGATCTGGTCGTCGAGGGCGACGCTATTGCCCTGGCGCGACGCTTGGCCGATTTGCACGGCGGACGGGTGCGCAGCCATGCCCGGTTCGGTACGGCCAAGTGGCTGCTGGCCGGTTCTCACTACGCGCAGGTGCGCCCATTTGTTGATCTGGTCACAGCACGCACGGAATTCTACGAAAGCCCCAGTGCCTTGCCCAGCGTTGAGCGCAGTTCCATTCGTCAGGACCTGCATCGCCGCGACTTTACGATCAACACGCTGGCCATCTGCCTGGATGAGGCCCGGTACGGATATTTGCTCGATTTTTACGGGGGCGAAAAAGACCTGGCGCAAGGAATTGTTCGTGTCTTGCACAATCTGAGCTTTATCGAAGACCCCACTCGTATTCTGCGGGCTGTGCGCATGGAGCAACGGTTTGATTTTCACATCGAAGAACGAACGAAGGAGTTGTTGCGCGACTCCGTGGGCCTATTATCGCGAGTCAGCGGCAGCCGCCTGCGCAACGAATTGTACGCCCTCTTCCAAGAAGCTGCCCCGGGGCGCTGTCTGGCCCGGTTGCAGGAGCTAGGCGTACTGTCTGAGATTCATCCGGCCATTCGCTATGACGATTGGCTGGCCAACCGCTTCGTGGCCTTGCCACAGCAAACGGCACGCTGGAAGAGCTTGGGCACCGGTTCACCCGCACCCGCCGATGCCGGTGGGGATATTCCCCTTCGCTCGGCGCATTTCCTGGCTTTGCTGGTCGTCCGGATCGGTCGGCAAGAGGTGGCGGAGATCGTCAAGAGGTTGGCGTTGCCGCGCCGTGATGCCACGCTCGTGGAGCAGGCCCAGGCCCTTTACGCCCTGCAACCCCAGTTGCAAGCGCAAACGTTGCGCACCAGCCGGCTCTATCGTCTGCTAAGACCTTTCAACGACGATGCGCGCTTGATTCTGTGGGCTGTCACGGACATCCCGGCCGTTCGCCGGCGGCTGGAGCAGTTCCAGACCCGTTTGCGCTACGTGTCGCCGTACACCGACGGTCACAAGTTGCGGGCGTTGGGGCTCGAACCGGGACCGATTTATCGCGACATTCTGGAAAAGATACGCGACGCCCGCCTTGACGGGGATATAGTCAGCGTTGAAGATGAGGAAGCATTCGTAAAGACTTTGCTCTCGGAGGGAGACTCAAAGTGAAGAGAATTCTAAAGAATAGTTGGAAACGAGCGATGGTGATCATGGCCCATCCCGACGACCCGGAGTTTTTCTGTGGCGGTACGATTGCCCTGCTGGCGCAATACGGCGTCACTGTCAGTTATCTGCTCTTGACGAATGGCAACAAGGGGTCGGAGGACCGTGATCTGTCGGACGCCGCATTGTGTGCCATGCGCCGGCGCGAGCAGGAAGCGGCTGCCCGGAAACTGGGCGTACACGAGATCATCTTCCTCGACCACAACGACGGGGAACTGGAGAACAGCGCCGAGGTGCGCCGCGAGGTGGTACGAGCGATCCGGCAGGTTCGACCCGGTTTGGTGATCGCCAATGATCCGAGCGTGATCTTCTATGTCCCGTCCGGCTACATCAACCATGCGGATCATCGAGTTGCCGGGTACATCGCCATTGACGCGGTCTTCCCGGCAGCGCGAAACCCTCGTTTCTTCCCCGAACTCCTGCGCGAGGGCCTGGAGCCATACCCCGTAGACGAAATCTGGCTGGCCCGCAGCAATCAATCAGACCTGGAGATAGATATCAGCGCGGTGAACGAGCTGAGGCTGCAGGCCTTGTTGGAACACGGCAGCCAGACCGGCGAACCGGAAGAATTCTTGGCCCGGATGCGCAAACGACAGGAAACCGAAGCGGGGCCTCCGCTGGAAACGTTCAAGCGGTTGGTGATGCACTGACGTGCCGGCGGCGCAGCCAGGCCAGCAGGCGGGGGCGTGCGCGCTGATATGCCCAATAGAGGGGGCGCGAGACGACAAAATCCCACGCGCCGATGTGGGGTGCGAACTCCGCCCCCAGACCTGCCTTGAAGCGCCACACGCCCCACATGGAGTCTTCCTCCGATAGAACGTCGGGCGCACCCCACAAATCATAGGTCACACAGCCATGCTCCCGCGACCGGCAAATCGCTTCCCATTGCAAGAGATAGTTGGGCATGTGCCGGCGGCTCGCGTTGGACGAAGCCCCATACATGTACCAGTATCGGGTGCCGAAGCGAACGCACAGCACGCCGGCCACGGGCCGGCCCTCGTGATACGCAAGCAGGAAATCGGCCTGGTCTGCTTGCAAGAACGCGGCCCACACATCGCGGTAGTAATCAAACGTCCGGATGAGAAAGTCATCCCGCGTGGCCGTTTCGGCGTAAAGCGCGTAGAAGGTGGGCAGGTCTTCGGTGCCCCCCTCCCGGACAACGACGCCACGGCGGCGAGCCAGACGGACGTTGTAGCGCGTTTTTGCTTTCATGCGCGCCAGTTGCTCTTCCTCGGAAGGGAGGATATCCAGCAGGGCCGTATTGCGGAACTGGATTTGCTCGTCCGATGGAAACCACCCTCTTCGCTTGAGCACAGCGATCATCTTCTGACGGGCCGCCGGCACATCGGGATCTATCTTCACGAAGGCACACCGTTGCCGGCGAGCGGTCTGCTCAATCGCGGCCAGCGTCTCTTCGAACAGCGCGGGGTCATCGTAGTCGGCAAGCGGCCCCTTTGGCACGTACCCCACGCCCCACCCCGAGCGCCCGATTGGCCGGCGCAGGATTTGCGCGGCAGCGACGGGCTTTCCGGCGCGACGCAGCACAAACCGTGACGCGGCCCACCCCCAGCGCGACTTGAACTCTCCCCACAGAAAGCTCTGAAGTACATGCGGCTCCGGGAGCGTGAGGATTGCCCGGTCCCACGCAGCGGCGTCGTCCACACGGTTCCACGAGATACTTGTCATTGGAGCGGATATCAGCGGATGTCGGCCGGTTGCGTTGTTGTGCGGTGCAGCCAGGCCACGAAGACGAGAAACAGCACGTTCAGGGCAATCGTTCCGGCAATCCGCATGCTCACAGGCAAGATTCTCGGCACGATGGGCACATACGAAATCGAAAAGAAGAGCGTGCCCACGACAATCAAAGGGTAAGCAGCGACAAACCCCCACCGCTGCGCCCTGACGATGCCCACCGCACTGATCAGCGACAGCCCCAGAACGGCGAACGCCAAAATGGCGGCTACCGTTGCCCAACCACCCCGGCCGATAGATCCAAACAGCGTGATGATGCGCCAGTTCATCGCCACAGCAATGAGGATCAGCGCGCCGGCGATACGGTTTTGTATTTTAGTCCCCGATTTGGTCATACAGATTCACGAAAAGGTGTAAGGCGGGAAACATCCCGGCCGGAAGCATACGCCACGAAACCACGCGCATTATACAGCAACTGCGGGAAACGGGCAATTGCAGGCGGGCGACGGTTGGTGGCTCCCGTCACCGGCCACCGTCCCCTTCCTCGTAACAACACACCGCTTTGAAAATAGCAGTCAGATGTCACGCAATACGCTCCACGCCCCCGAAATCCATCCTTGGTATTGGTAGTGTGCCGCTGCCTATTGCCCCGCCCGGCAAACGCCCCTGAAGCGCTTGGGGCGATAGTCCCTGCCGGCGGGACCGTTTTCCCTCCACGATAAAGACCCTTTGTCCTCTCAAAAAAGAGACCCCATTCGAAAAGAGTAAAGTCTCATGGCTCTCGTTTTGACCTCCCACTTGCGATATGATGGATACAACAGTTGGCAAGGAAAAATCGTGGAGGAACCGGGACATAATGACAAAACAGCGAGCACTTCAGACAATATCTGCACTCACAGCGGCCTTAACCATTGCTTTTGCCGGTAGATACCTTTCCCCGATGAATGCAAAAGTCGCAAACGCCGGCCCGGTGTATGAAGCACAGTATGACCTGGACGGAAACGGGCAAATTGACGTAGCCGATATTGCGCAGACCACCACCGGCTGGGGCAGCACAAACCCGGACTTTGACGGCAACGGCACGGTCACACTCGAAGACGTGATGCTTGTTGCTTCGCGGTGGGGATCATCCTCCGACGATACCCCACAAAACATAGACGTAGCTTCCCAGAAAAAGGGAGCAGGCGTTCCTTCATGGGATCAGGGATACTGGAAAAACATCTCCGACTCGCAACTGCAAACCCTCAACAGCGCGTGGTTCTACGATTGGGGTGTCACTTCCCGCTTTCTCGATTATAGCTCCGAATACGTGCCGATGATCTGGAGTGACCGGTTGGACTGGTACGGCGGCGAGGCGAACATCGCCAGACTGGCAGCCGGCCACCCAGGGCGTTACTGGCTCATCTTGAATGAACCAGACTTGCCGGAACAAGCAAACATCAGTCCGGAACAGGCGGCGCCTCTCTACCACCAGATTGAAGGCATCATCCTGGGTGCCGACCCGACCGCCAAGCTGATCATCGGCGGGGCGAGTCAGGTCGGATGGCCGCAATGGCCGGAACAATTCCTCGCCGCCTACCAGAATCTTTACGGCAAAGAGCCGACCCGCGCCGGCTGGCACACCCATTTCTATCCCTACGCAGACGCGAATTCCGACCCCAGCGTCCTGGCCGCACGCACAGAAGCGTACGTAACAAACGCACGGGCCTGGGTGGACAGCCACGGGGGCGGAGAGCTTTGGCTTACCGAGTTCAACGTCCACACGACAGAGGCCGCCGCCGAAGCTTATATGACGGACATCGTACCGTGGCTGCAGAACTACAATGGGATCCAGCGTTTCGCCTGGTTTGCCATAGACGCCTCGGCTATCAACTGGGCCGCCGGCAGTCTGATGGACCGCTCCTTCAACCTGACACCGCTCGGCGAACTGTACGCCAGTCAGTAGGGGTGAGGCATTCTCAC
>CAYWAK010000036.1:0-16930 GCA_964455755.1 uncultured Ardenticatenales bacterium
GACCCCCTGGCGGGCGGGCAAGGAAACCGCGACATTTTCACCGAGCGCAGCCTGATATTCACCGAGTTCCCCCACGACTGGACGTACATCTCTCCGGTCTTCGATGCCGGCGGAGATGCCGATTGGTTCACCATTGATTGGTGGGGCATCACCCGCATCTCTAACACGCTCACTTTGCAAACACGCTACGGCGATGACGCCGCCTGGCCCCACGACAGCAGCACAACCAGCATCCACTGGACCTCCTGGACGGGCATTGGCGGGAAGAGCGGCGTGTACGATGCACCGGGGCAGCATCTGCGCGACACCTCCGGTAACCTGTTCCCCACTTCGCGATACATCCAGTTTCGGGTGAACCTGCATTACGATCCGGCTATGATCATCGATCCCTGGCTCTACGACGGAGGCGCCAATCCCGGCCCCTGTCTGAGCGAAGTGACCATCCACTACGAGGGGGGGGCGATCCTCTACCTGCCGTTGGTCGTGAAAGGGGGCAGCGGGAGCGGTCTGGGGCCGGCGAAGGTTCCGAACGACCCATATTACGGCACCTACCAGTGGAACATGCAAAAGATCAACGCGCCGCAGGCTTGGGGCACCTCCGATGGCAGCGGCGTGACCATTGCCGTGCTGGACACCGGCGTGGATTTGACCCACCCCGACCTGATCGCAAAGCTGGTTGCGGGCTTCGATTTCGTAAACGGGGACAGCGACCCCTCGGACGATGAAGGGCATGGCACGCACGTATCCGGTATCGCGGCCGCCTCGACGGACAACAGCGTGGGCGTAGCCGGCGTGGGCTGGGCAGCCCGCATCATGCCCGTCAAAGTGCTGGACGCCACGGGAAACGGATACCAGTCTGACGTGGCCGCCGGCATTCAATGGGCGGCCAACCAGGGAGCCAAGATCATCAACCTCAGTCTGGGCGGCACGACCGGCAGCACGGCGGTCCGTGACGCCATAGACTTTGCCTATAGCCATGGCGCGCTGGTCGTCGCTTCCTCCGGCAATTCGTACCAGGTCGGCAATCCGGTGATCTACCCGGCGGCACGCAATCATGTATTTGCGGTCGGCGCCACCACCGAACAGGACCAACATGCCAGCTACTCCAGCAGCGGCAGCTACGTAGACATTTCCGCACCGGGTGGCGACGTGACAGGCTCCACAGATCCCAACCCGAACCACTGGATCGAAAGCACGTACTGGCGCGGTTTTCCGGGTGGCGGGTTCCCCGTGGTGGGTTATATGGCGATGGTGGGCACGTCGCAGGCCGCGCCGCACGTAGCGGGTCTGGCGGCGCTGATCTGGGCGAAGAATTCCTCGCTGAGCGTGGACCAGGTGGCAAGCATCATCGAATCGAATGCCGAAGACCTGGGCGCCGCCGGGCGGGACGACCTGTTCGGGTACGGGCGCATCAATGCGGCGTCGGCTGTGGGCGCAGCGAGTTCGGCTGCGTTGGGCAAAGAGAGCCTGCCATCGCCGTGGGAGCAACCGGAAATCGGCGAAGCAAACGGGCAGCAACCGGTAGAGTCCTTCCGGCCGCAAATGGTGTTGGTGCGTATGCGGAGCGAGGTGAACGCGGAGAGCCGTCAGGCGTTGTTTGCCCAATACGGAGCCACCGTACGCGACCAGATTCCCGCCTTGCAGGTATGGCGGCTAACCGTTCCGGCGGGGCAGGAACAGGCCATCGCCGAAGCGTTGGCGGCAGAGCCTGCGGTGCAATACGCGGAGCTGGACTACGCCGTCCACGCCCACTGAACAGTGAGCAGCAGTCAGACGCCAAACGTCTGCCGGACGAAGGTCTCCCGACCAAGCCCGCTGCGCACCCCCCGCGATCCCTGAATCAAAAAGGCTCGCCTGCGAAAAACAGGCGAGCCTTTTTTGTGCAGTGCCGAGGAAGGGAGTCGAACCCTTACGGGCATAAGCCCACTGCGCCCTGAACGCAGCGCGTCTGCCTATTCCGCCACCTCGGCTTACCTGCCCCTATCGTACCACTATCAACCAGAAATGTCAAATTATGACGGGGAGCGGGTTTCGCTCAGGATTACCCGGCGCGTGTTGATGTACCACTGGGACAAGCTGCGAAACCGGTCGCTCGGCACCTGTAACGGCCCGATTTGCACATTGTGGACGGAGCGGTCCACGGCATAATCATACACGGGATAATAGAGCGGCAAAGAAGGCAACTCTTCGGCAAAGATATCCTGAAACTGGCGGTACAGGTTTATGCGCGTTTGGAAATCGAGGACGCGCCGGCCTTCTTCCATCAGCTTGTCGGCGTCGCGATTCTTGAAGCCGGCATAGTTGCGTCCGGTGTCTATGGTCTGGCTGGAGTGCCAGAGGGGATAGGGGTCCGGGTCTACGGGCAAGTCGCTCCATTCGACGAGGACCGCATCAAATTCGCGGGGGCGCAAGAAGTCACGGGCCAGCCCGGAGAAGCCGGCTGTTTGCGGTAAGGCATGCACCCCGATTTCGGCCCACTGCCGCACGATCTCTTCCATCAGGGCCACATGCTGCGGTGATTGGTCCGTCAGCAGGGCGAATTGCAAAGCGATCCCATCTTTTTCGCGGATGCCATCGCCGTCCTCGTCCACCCAGCCGGCAGAGTCGAGCAAGGCGCGGGCTCGTGCCGGTTCGAGTGCATACTTCTTTATGCCGGTGTGGTAGGACCATTGCGTCGGCAGGATCGGACTGTCGGCGACAAGGCCTTGCCCATCGAGAACCTGGTCTATCAGCCGCTGGCGGTCCAGGCCATAGAGCAATGCCTGGCGCACTTTCTTGTCCTGAAATGGCGGACGTTCCAGGTTCAAGAGTACAATGCTATAGCCGGAGATGGGCGCGGAGAACAGGTTGATGTCGCTGAATCGCATCACGGCGCGCATGTTTTCGGGGGTCACGCGACCAATCCCCATCACCTCTTCTTTTCCATAGGCCTCAATCACGGCGTTGTTGTTTGGGTAAAACTTGAATTCCACCTTTGCCAGAAAAGGTTTCTTGCCATAGAAATCGGGGAAGGCCTTGAGAATGGCCTTCTGCGCGTCCAACGATTCGATGGCAAACGGGCCGGTGCCCACGGGATGCAGGTTGAATGTTGATTGTGGCAGATTGCTTGCAGAGACGTTTTGCAAGAGGTGCGCCGGCAAGAGACCGAGTGTGGTATATCCCAGGAAAGGGGAGAAGGGTTCGGCGATTTTGAAGCGTACCGTCCGCGCGTCTACTTTCTCCACGGTGACGGAACGCCAGAGCGAGGACAATTGCGGGTTGCCCTGGTAGTGCGCGTCCTGGATAACGCCAATGGTGTAGACCACATCATCGGCCGTCACGGGCACGCCGTCATGCCAGAGCGCGTCATCCCGAATGACGAAGGTGTATGTCAGGTCATCCTCTGAAATTCTCCAGCTTCGCGCGAGATCAGGAACGACTACACCGTTGCTTGTGCTTCGGGTCAGGCCCCGGAAGACAAGGGAGACGATGTCCGCATCAACGTCGTTCTGGGCAAGGACGGGGTTCACGATTCCGGGTTGTCCGGCGATTCCCTCTACGTATGTTCCGCCCGTTTCCGGCACAACGACCGTTGCCAGGTTGAACGCTAAGTACGCCAGGAGAAGGAATAAAAGTGTAATCCCCAGAAGTGTGATGAGGGCCTGCCAGCGGAGGTATCGTATCACCCTGTGTTCCCTCGTGTAATCGCTCGAATCGGGATTCCGGCACTACAGCAACGAAAGCCCGGCGCTACAGCTCTTGAAAAGAGTGCTCAGTAACCGGTCAATGTCAGTAAGTCAAGGACACCATCGGCAGACCTGACATTGAGATGCCAGGAAAAGCGTTACCCGCCGATTTTTACACTGACGATGGCCATCAAGAAGAACAGGATGGAAAGCCCGATCGTAGCCTGGTAGAGCGTTTTTTCTACGCCCCGCCGGGTTTTATAGATTCCACCATCGCCGCCGAAAATGCCGCCCAGGCCAGACCCCTTTGCTTGCATCATCACGAGGGTAATCAGACTGACAGCTACAATTATCTGGGCAATGTAGAGATATGTTATCATGGTAGTAACTCCTTAGTCATGCTAAATCATCAGAGAGATTATAACATTCTCTGTACATTTGGGCAAATCGGTTTGGATGCTCGCAGTGTGTACAAATCCGCCGCGAGGTTTGTCGCCGGAATAGGGATTCTGGCGCTGCGGTCACGCTCGACGCTCTGCGACGGGTTATTGCCCTGCGAGCGCTTGCTGGAGGAGGGGGTGCAACGCGGGGCCGGCGGCGAGGGTCGAGTGGGACCAGGGGGTCCAGGGGCTGCCATCAAGCTGTGTGATCGTTCCGCCCGCTTCCAGCACCATGAGCGCGCCGGCCGCGGTGTCCCACGGCTGCATGTAGTATTCCCAGTAGCCATCCAGCCGACCACAGGCCACGTAGGCGACGTCGAGCGCGGCCGCGCCAGCCCGCCGAATGCCCTGAATGCGCCGGATGACCCGCGTAAACTCGGCGATGTTGTTGTCGCTAACGGTGGCACGCTGGTAGTAGAATCCGGTGGCAACCAAGGCGTCCACCAGTTGTGAAACAGCGGTTACCTGCAGCGGGTTGCCGTTGAGGAAAGCGCCTTTACCGGCCTGGGCCCAGAAAGTTTCCTCCCGCAGCGGATCGTAGATTACGCCAACCGTCAGCTTTCCCTGCCGGCGCAGGGCGATGGAGACGCAGAAGTGGGGATGGCCATGCGCAAAGTTGGTGGTGCCGTCCAAAGGGTCAACAATCCAAAGCGGCGCGTCGTCCTCTCCGTGCGCGCCGCTCTCTTCGGCCAACACCGCGTGTTCGGGAAAGGTCCGCCGGATTGCGGCCACAATCAGGGACTCGGAATCGATGTCGGCCTGGGTCACCAAATCGACCTCACCTTTGTGCATGGCGGCAAGGCCGGTGTTGTAATGCTTGCGCAGGATTGCGCCGGCCTGATGCGCCGTCTCGATTGCAAATTGGAGCAACGCGTCGGTGGTGGACAATGTTTTCAGAATCAAGCCGTACGCAGGCGTCGCATCACGATTAGAATCAGGCCAAGCCCCAAGCCAAGGGCGATGGCTTCCATCCCACCCAATCCCGTGGGGGGTATTTCGGTCGCCTGCCCCTGTGTTGCTGCCGTCGTTGCCGTGGGCTGTGGGGGCGGAGCTGTTGCGGTTGGGGATGATTCTGCGCCGCCACTTGCGCCACTACTGGCACCGGCTGCCGGTCCAGCAACGGTCGCTGTCGCAGGAAGCACGGCCGGCGTGTCCGTAGCGAATGGCGTGATCGTTGGTTGCTGGGTGGGAGCTGCGGCGGCCGCCCCGGCACTGGAGGCCGGCGCGGTGGCAGCCTTTACCGCTTTGGTCGTTGCTGTCGCCACGGGATGCGATGTGGATGTTGGCAGCACCGTTGGCGACACTTGGGCGACCTGGTTCTTGGCGTTGCCCCCCTGGAAAAAGAACATATATCCCAACAGGGCAATCACTCCTACCACCAGGAGGGCGGCCAGGCCAATCGCGCCAATGATGAAGGGCATGTTACGATTGTTTCCGTTGCCGTTTAACGGGGTCATCGTGCTCATCTTCTTCCTCCTTCTTCAAAAATTCCTGACTGTATAGGCACAACACACGTAGGCGCCTACAACGCGAACATCGATAAAAAGTTGTCTATCTTTCTGTAGGACACAGATTTTCACAGAAAAACATTCAGAAAAATCTGTGTGCGAAGCCTGTGTAAATCTGTGTCCCTTGTCCTTTTGTCAACTGCCCCGTCAGGGGCCCTATTTTCCGAGCAAGGTCCCGGACAGTGCGCAGGCAACTTCAAAGTGCGTTGTGCCGCTCCTCCGAACGACTTCATCGGATGCGTTCCAAATTTGTCCAGGGGATAAACACCGATTCCCCCGAATCGAGTTGTACCTGCGAACCGGGGATGCGTTCCCCGGTCGGAATGACCTGTCCGAGGGGAATGAGTGACTCGATTGTGCCGGTCTTGCCGGCGTACGGTGGCGCGATCAGGTGTACCCGATCCCCCGGTTGCCACGGGCCGGTGGGAAACTCCCGGAAGTTGTCATTCTTGTGGCCCGATATGATGATCTCGGGGCGTGTTTGGCCGCCATATTGGCCGGCTTGTCCACTCATAAACGTGTCGTATCCATTCAACGCGCCGAACAAGTCGAAGGCGGGGGTGCAGATGGGAATGTTCCCGAATCCCTCCAGTAAGATAATGGGGAAGGGTAAAGTTTTGGCAAAATCCCGCAAGGCTACATCCAGGCTGCCCAGAATCATACCACGTGCTTTGTGTTTGACTGCGGCATGGAGGGCCGATCCGGTCGCTGTGCCACCGGCAAGGATGGCGCCCCGGCAGGTCACGTCAAGAGCGTCGGCTTCGATTGTATAGGCCGGGTCGTCTGCCATCAGTTTTAGCACGCCAGAGGCTTCGCCGGCCGTGCACCAGACGCCCTGGAGCAAAGCGCCGGTCAGTTCGATCACCACGCCAAAACGAGGCATTACGTTGGCGACGTGCCCGCGCAGCGAGGCCTTCAGTTCCAGGGGTTCGGGGTGACCGCGCAACAAGGCGTAGCCGTTCTTGTCGACCTCTACGAGTACGCCGGATATCGGGGAAACGATGCGACGCCGGGTCAATCCCAGCATTTTCCGCTGGCTTGCCACCGGCTGACCTTCTTCGAAAGATTCCCCGACCGGTTTGTCGAGCATGGATTTGACCTGTTCGGGGGCCACACCCAAGGCATAAGCCAGGTTGAGGACACGCAACACGCCGGGCGTGCGCGAGCGGGCCACGACCGTTTCCGGTTCGACGATGACGCCGATGTCCACCAGCACTTCGCCTGGTTGCGTTAGCACACGTTCCCGCCGGATGTTCATCGAGGGAGTGATGTGTACCTCTTGGGGATTGGAGATTTCAGGCACCCACATTTTGTTGCCACTCCTTCAGCCTGGTTCGGCGGGTTTCATCATCTTCGGGTAGCATCAACGGGCGTCCGCGGGCATCTATGATGATGCCAAGCCTACCCCCTTTCACCTTCGTCTTGACGCGTTTGCCTGGGCCTGGACCCAGGTCCAGGCCCCTGGCCGGCCTGATGTCCAGCAGGACTTCCTGGTCGTGGGAAAGCGGAACAATTTCCATGGCTCCCGATGGTACTTCCAGGCGGAACGAACTTCCGTCGGCATATGATAGATCGCAGCGCAGGGCCGTTTTGCCGGCGCGTATCCGGCCGGCGGGAGCGACCATCGTGCCCACGCTGGCCAGAACATCGTTGACCAGCAGGTGTGCGGCGGCCACGGGGGCCACCTGAGAGAGAGAGGTCACGGGCCCGACAAGTTTGAACCGGTCGGTCAGCAGATGGGTGATCCCGATGGGCTGCATGCCATCCAAAATCGCCAAAGCCAGGTGGGCCGGCTTGGGCATATTTGTCAGGCGGTTGCCGCTGATCAACAGGTAGTCCACCATAATTCCCGGTCGTCCGTCCTCTTGGGGTTTGACCAGGCGTGCAGCCTCCGTGATCGCCAGGTGCAAGGCCTCTCGAATTGCGGCCTGCTCAATCCAGAATTGCTCCACCGTCTGCGGTTGCGCCAGCGGGTACAGGGCCATGTTGGCGAGCTGGTTGGCCAGTTCCTCTTGGGCCATAGCTACGGGCAGCCACCGGGCGATCTCTTGCAGTCCGACGCGTTCCACTACGTCATTCAGGCTGTTGCGCAGGCCGTTGTGCATATCCACATAGCGCAGCTTGGCGCCGGCCACGTTTCCGGCAATGCAGAGCGATTTCGATCCGAGGTCTAGTCCGAGCACGGACGTATTCTCTTGCCTGGAGAGAAAGTTTATGGCCCAGGAAAAAGCCTCTGCCGTGGAGAGGGGTTGTGCTGTGGTCCAGGAGCGGATGGTGCCCATGCCCGGCAGGCGCGCGATGCGCCGCAGGCGATAGATTTTGGCCAGCGCTTCTGTGGCCTGGTCCAATTGTTCGCTGTCCCACGTTGGACGAACGTTGTCCACGACCTGGAAAGCGAGTTCGCCGGAAAGAATATCGGCGACGGCCTGGCGCGCTGTTTCGTTGCCGGCAAAGATCACGTTGGGGCGAGCCGGTTCAGGCAGCGCGCTGGACGACAGCGCAATAATCTCGGCCATCTCGATGAGCGGCTCCACCGGCCCGCCGTTTATCCCGCCGGTCATCAGAATCACCTCGGGGCGCGTACGGCTCAGTTGGTCTACCCATGCTTCGATGAGACTGCCCGGTGACCGGTTCGTGGATTCTTGTTCGACATGAAGGCTGGCCACGATGTCGGCATAGATCGTGGCCGCAACGTTCCGCGCACTGGCCAAGCTGAAATCGGAAGCGAAGCCGGTGATGGCCAGGCGCAAGGGGAGGCCCGCGCTGCTGGTGGAAGCGGCCGTGTCCACACCGCGGCCGTCCGACTGTTCCGGGGAAATTAGCTGGTTGTTATCGCTCAGCAGTTTTCGGCCGGTCAGGTGTTCAATCTGGCCGAGCGCTTCGAGGATGCCGATGGCCACGTCGGCGTAGGGCGACGCGATCGTTGTCGGCGAACAGCCCCGCGCCAGCAGGCGGTGACGTCCGTTCACAACGTCAACAAGCCCCACGGTGGTGGAGACACTGCCCACGTCTGCTATGATCGCGGATTCAATTTCTTTCGTCGTAACGCTGTCCACTGATTACTCCTGGTCGCTATCTTCCGCCGGTAATTGAGAGCCAGGTACCAAACAAGAATTGTAACCGCCCGATCAACAAGGTCAAAGCGGTGAGGATTCCATTTCCCAAGAGAGCGCCAAAGGCCAGAAGGAGAAAGAAGCGGCCCAGTTTTCTTGCGCCATCGAAAAAGCGATTTACGGTTCCGGCCACCGCTGCCGTTTCGTGCCGGCGCGTGAATTGGAAAGAGAGCAGGGTGGCCACCGTGCCCACCACAATCACGAGCGCGGAAAAGGCGTCCACGGTGCCTTTTAGCCCCTGGCCATAGTCTGCCGGAAAGAGCGAGAGAGTCGTGGCTTGCACCTGGGGCAGCAACGTCCCTACCATGGCCCCGCCCATAGCCAGGCCCGCTCCCACCCCCAGCATGAAGCCGATACTGACATTTCCCAAGAAGGAAAAGGAGGGTGTGGATTTGGTCAAGAGGAGCAAGCCAAGCACGAGAGCGATGACCAGATACCAATTCGCAGCGGGATCTTTCTGCAACGGCTCAAACAGGCTGGGGCGCAGCACTTGATGGTAGGCGATAACCGCGCCGTAGGCCACGGCGGTGCCGACCAGAAGGTGTTTTGCCAGGCGAGAGAGGGGATTGTCTCCCAGCAGGTAGCTGTAGACCATCAGCGTAAGGATTGCGCCGATCCAGACGCTGAGTCCTTCGGCTTTTAGGACGTCGCCCAGGGTTGTGGTGATTGCTTCCATCGTTTATTTGCGCTTCCTGCGATTGCTTCCGATGGCCGTCAGGGCACCGACTGCCACCAGAAGAAGTACGGCCAATGCGCCCACAGAAAGGGAGTCAATTGCTGCTCCGTTGCTCGGAGCATGTCCGGTCTGCAATTCGTAATCCGCTGCTCCCACCAAGCCGACCACGAAGCCTTTGATCTGTTTCGATTGGTAGTAGGGTAACACGGCCGGCTCCACAGCAGCGGGCACTGCTGCCAAAATGGGCGTCTGCTGGCTCCCGGTACCGACCTGTTCCAGCCACATGCGAATCGTCTCCGGGGTGGAACCAACGACGATGATGGCCCGCACGTCATGGAGGCTGTGCAGGTCGTTCATCGGCGCATAGGTATGCAGCAAACGCCGGTTGGTGAAGTCGGGCCGGTTCAGGCTTTGCTCGCCTTGCACCAAACTGCGCAGCCCGATCTCCCGGCCCACGAGGAAACCCAGGTTGATGAATTGTTGTCCGTACTGGGTTGGCGCATCGTCTTTGGCGACGTGGTTCCACGCTTGCTGGGCCAGATAGGGGCCTTGTGGTACGCTGCTTATCGCGACAATGCGCAGGTTGCGTGCCGAGAGGTGGCGCAGAATGGCTTCGGCTTCCGGCCCCATTTCGCCCATCAAGTCGGCTTCGTAGTCAAAGGCCACAAGGACGGCAGCGCCCTCGGGCATCGCTTCGACCGCCTGAAAAAACGCTTTCGCCGGCTCCGGGCTTCGCTCGACATTAAACAGTTTGGTGTTCAAAAGCAAGGGAACCAGGAGAGCGACCAGCAAAACCAGGTAGCCGATGACCTGCCAGGGAAACTTGAAAGCCTCTTGTTTGATTTCGGGTTCCGCCGCGGCCCGGCGGCTTTGCAACTTGCGCAGGAGCTGCCCGGCCCGGATATCTTCGGAGATTTCCGCTTGCCGGATCGGGGCCACGATGTGCGGCATGGCGATGATCGGTTCTACGGGTAAAGGTCCGGGGATTCCGGCGAGCAGTCCGGAGGACGCTTCCGCTTCTTTTCTGGCCAGATCAATCTCGTCCGAGAAGGCGACCACTTCGGGCTGCAATGATTTGAGCCAACTGGGCAGGGCCGCCGGCTCAAGGGTGAGTTCCTCCTCCTGCTCCTGATCGGGAGGCTGGGGCGATTCTGTCCCGCCTTTGTCGTCATCACGCAACCACGAGGGGAGTTCCGGGATGCTCTCCCCCCCGGAGGGGGCTTGGGGTTCAGGATGGCCGGCGTCGCTAGTTGTGGCATTTGTCTCTTGCAACCAGTCGGGCAGTTCCGCAGAAGGTTCAGCGGAGTCGGGGAAATGGGCATCCCCCATGGTTTCCCGAAGCCAGTCGGGTGCAAAACTATCTGCGTCGCCAGGCGCTGCACTCTCTTCAGATGGCGGGGGTAGGCTCTCTGCGGGTTCGTCGGTTCCACCGGACATATCCCGATCTGATTTTGCACCGGGGAAGAGTCGGGAGAGCGTGGATCCGGGTTCCGCTGTTTCTTCTGGTGCGGCGGGCGCAGCCTGGCCTGCGTCTTGCAGGGGAGTGGCCCCGTCCTCGGGCGTTGACGAGCGGCCCGCGTCCGGTTCAAGCGGTGCGTCGGCTTCCCCACCGATGGGCACCAAGGCGGCCTTGCAGCGGTCGCAGACGGTATTGTCCGCGGCATTCGGTGCGCCGCACATGGGGCAAGTACGCCGTGTCGCCGCACTAAGGTTTTGGCCACAGTCGTTACAGAACTTGCTGCCGTCTCGATTCGCCAATCCACAACTTGGACAGTATATCATAAACTTGTATGCACCGCTATTTGAAGTATCGTTCTCTGTCGGTGAGTGATAACAATCGCAGTCCCGTCGCTATGGTGCCCAGGGCTGCCCCCAGCAGCAATCCCCGAATGCCGGCCGTGGCCGGTACGGCCAGCAGCCAGTCCTTGAATGCCGGCCACTGGGGCAGTATCTTTTCCCCCACCGGAATCTGGCCAAGCAATACGATGGCCGCAACAAACAGCATGAACCCCGCCTCTTTTGGGCGGGATCGCAAGGCCCGCTGCGAAGCCGTGATGATAAAAAAGGCGAGCAGGGAAAGGAAGGTGGCTTCCAATGGAATCTGGATATTTTGCAGGACCCAGGCCACGGAACCTTCCGTAGGCCCCCGGGTCCCCGGACGCCCCAGAATGAGCACGGCCAGCATCACCAATACGAGAGCCAGACTGTACCCCCATCCCCCCTCCCTGCGGACGATCTTCCCCAGGTGGACGAGCAGGACGTTCAGGACGCCAAGCAGAAAGGCAAAAGCCGCGATGATCATCGCCGTATGGATGAACAAGGTTGTCAAGCCTTGGATGGTCGGAGCGCTCGTAAAGAAGCTGAGCAGCACAATTATGCCTACAGCTGTGGCGACCGCCGCGGGAAGTCTTTGTCTCATCTTGTCTTGCGGTTAGTCCTTCATCCCAGAATGGTGCGCAGCACCACGCCTACAAAGATTACGCCCACAATCACCAGGCGTCCGACGTCCTGCAATACGAGGCTGGCCAGGTGGGTAGGCCAACGCGAGATATAGGCACCCGTGGCAAAGATCTCCTCACCAACCAGCGTGTGTTCAGAGGCAAGTTGCATGTACGGCAGACCCTGGGGATTTGTGGTACCGACAACCTGGATCAGGTCTTCTTTCGCGCCTGATTCTCCCATCAGCAAGAATTCGGGGCCGAACGTGCCGACCATGACGTTTCCTGTGAGTGGCTCGTGTCCCAGAACGTCCATGGTACCGGCAGCGTAGGTGATGGCATCGGGGCCCATGAAACGGGCGTTTCGCATGGTGGGCCAGTTCGGATTCGCGCGGCCGGGCGTGAGGCCCGGTTTCTGGATGATGTCTTGGGCCAGTGGCAAGACGGTGGGGTCAGACATGGTGACTATCGTCTCAACGCCCGATTCTGACGACCTTGCCGACACAATGTCCAGCACGGTTAACCCGGCCATGGTTTCAACGGTCGCCTTTTCGCCGAGCTTTCCGGTTCCCACGGAAATGTGTACCTTTTGCCCTTCTTCCAGAGCACGAGCAATGGCGCGTGACAGGTTTTCCATGCCAGGCATCTTGCGCAGAGAGATTTCCTGCCCTTTGTGTAACCTCAAATTGATGAAGGCAAAGAGAGGAAGGGCAAGCAGAAAGCCCACCAAAAGCATCGCCTGGTCTATGGGAACATCACCGATCATGGTGGTTTATTCTCTCCCTACAGTATAGACGGATATCCAACCAGTAGATTACTGGACATGCGAGCTTCCTATTCGCGGCCCTGTTCCAATTGCGTAAGCAAGCGGTCCACGTTGGCCGGTTCTTCGAACAGGGCAACGCCGCCGCCGTTCAGCCAGCCAGACCCGTCCCAGCCAAATAGCGGCTGGACCAAAAGTAGAATTTGTGACAGAAAGAATGCCAAAGGCCCCACGGTTCCCAGCATGATCATGCTGGGAACATCCATGGAATGGAAACGAATCAAACCCACGGCCTGTCGCAAAAGTTTTTCTCGCTGTTTTGATGAAATTGACATAGGTGTGTTATGCCTCGCTAATGGCTTCGCGTATTATAGACACTTCTCGCCAACCGGTATTTCAACTATTATACCATAAAACGCGCGTTTTTTCTAGTGGCGAAAGGTACTATTTTGTCTTTTTTTTGTGTTATATTTCTTTCCAGTAAAAATCTAACCTTAAATTTAGGGGGTGATAGCCCGGCGACGTTCGTCGCTTTGTAGTATACCATGCCTTACTTAACAACGCAAACAGAGAAGATGGCAATTGCCATTTCCCCTTATCCCCGCTATAATAACGGCATTCTCCGTTGCCGTGAGAGATTACCACCCACCGATGACGACAACAGGAAAATGGTTTTTTGTGGTGGTGCAGCCGTCAGTGCTACCCATGACGGTGAATTGGAGGGTTCTATTGGAATCACAGAATCATCAAGAATGGCAGTTTGCTGCTCCGCCGCCACCTTCGGCGCTGGAAACCTTTGCAGACCTGGACCCTACGCTGGTGCAAATTCTGTATAATCGGGGTATAACGGACCTGCAAACGGCAAATCAATTCTTTGCCCGCGACGAATCATGCTCTCCTTTCCGCTTGCGCGGTATGTCGGAGGCAGTGACCCGAATCCGCCGGGCAATCCGTAAAGGGGAGAAGATTTTCGTCTATGGCGATTATGACGCAGACGGGATCACCGCCACGGCGTTGATGGTGGAAACGCTTTCGGCGCTCGGGGGGCAGGTTAAGCCCTTTATTCCTTCGCGCAGCGATGACGGCTATGGCGTGCGGCGCAAAGTGCTGGACCGGATTTCCGGCGAAGGCGCAACGCTGATGATTACGGTTGACTGCGGCATTCGCGACCTCCAGGCACTGCGCCATGCAAAGAATCTTGGCCTGGATGCCATCGTCATCGATCACCACACTGTGGCGGAGGCGTTGCCCCCAGCCATCGCTGTGATCAATCCGAAACAGGTCGACTGCGAATACCCTTTTGAGGACTTGTGCGGCGTTGGCTTGGCTTTCAAGGTGGCCCAGGGAATGCTCCGCGTAGAGCAGCAGATTTCCCTTAACCGCAAAACACGGGAACTAACCGAGAATGACTTGCTAGACCTGGTTGCCCTGGGGACCGTTGCCGACCTGGTTCCCTTGGTGGGCGAGAATCGTTCACTCGTCTCGCGGGGCATCGCTCAGTTGCGCAAAACGCGCCGGCCCGGGCTGCGCTTCCTCGCACGGCTGGCCCGGCTGAATCTGGAAACCCTGAATGCGGAGGACATAGGTTTTCGCATTGCGCCCCAAATCAACGCGACGGGACGCATCGCCAACCCATCTGACGGTTATCGTTTGCTTATGACACAAGATAGCGAAGAAGCCGAACGGCTGGCTGCCCATGTTGGCAACCTTAACCGCCAGCGCCAGAAGCTGACGGTCGACATGGCGAAACGTGCCCTTTCGTCCGTGCAAGAGCCGCCTGGCGACATCTTGATTATCGCCGACGAGCAGTTTCCGGAGGGCCTGATGGGGTTGATCGCCAGCAAGCTCACCGAACAGTTCTATCGCCCGGCCGTTGTGATCGCCCTGGGTGACGAAACGAGCCGCGCGTCCGCACGCAGTATTCCCGAATTCAACATCACGCGCGCGCTGGATGCGTGCCGGGACCGGCTGATTCGGCACGGAGGTCATGCCATGGCTGCCGGCTTCACCATTGCCAATCGAGAACTGCCCGCCTTCAAAGCGCAACTGGAAGCATTGGCCAAGAGCGCACTGGCCGGAAAGTCGTTGCAACCAACGCTGTTCGTTGATGCTGTTGTGCCTATCCAGAATGCAACCGCTGATCTTTATGATCATCTTCAAAAGCTGGCCCCCTTTGGCTATGGGAACCAGATCCCTCGTTTGGCGAGCTTGAATGTTGAGGTGAGAGCTCCCAGAACTGTGGGGGCCGAGGGAACCCATTTGAAGTTCTCGGTACCGGTGCCGGGCAGTTCTGAGGCACGCGACTGTATTGCTTTCAGACAGGGAAAGTGGTATGGACATCTACCCGATCGTGTGGATTTGGCCTATCACCTGGAGATGAACCATTGGAACAAACAAACGAAATTGCAGCTCAACGTTCAGGAGCTGCGAGCCTCCGCGTGAAGGTGACGGATAACATCTCGGATGCCCCCGAGTCTCCTCTGCCAAAAGCAAGGAGCCTCCTTTCCGCAGGCTCCTTGCGTGACGCGCGGCTGTGGTTTGGGGTGGCGGTTAGCGCCGGAAGCATCTATCTGCTATCACGCGGAGTCAGTTGGGGAGAAGTTCTCGCGACGCTAGGGCAACTGGAGATGCTGCCGGCCTTGCTGGCCTTGCTGATCGTGTTGGTCACGGGAATCGCGAAGATGGAACGGTGGCGGTGGCTTTTTTGGCCACATCAGGCGAATGTGGGGCGGGTTTGGCTTTATGGTGTATTGCTGGCCGGCCAGATGATCAACTTTGCCTTTCCCAGTCGCTTAGGTGAATTGTCACGAGTCTATTATGTGGGACGAAGCGGGCCGGTACGACGTGCTCATGTCCTAACCAGCATTGCCGTGGAGAAAACGGTGGACCTGGTCATGACCCTGGCGCTGCTCGCTGTGCTTCTTTCGGTGATGCCGGTTCCGGCATGGCTGCATGGAAGTGTGAAGACTTTGTCCTTTGCGGTATTGGTGTTGCTACTTATTCTGTTGGCGCTAACCTGGAAAGAGCATTATGCAAGGCGCGGGCTTGCGTGGCCGATCCGGTATTTTCCGCAGCGGTTTCAGGAGCCGGCCAGACGCCAACTGGAGCTTGCGCTGGCCGGCCTCAACGCCCTTCGGCAGGGCAGGGTGCTGGCGGGGGTATGCTTCTGGTCCGTAGTCGTGTGGGCCACCTCGGTATGGACCAATTATCTTGTGTTCCGGAGCCTTGGCCTGGAACTTTCCTGGAAAGCGGCCCTTTTCCTGCTTTTGATCCTGATGCTAGGGACGGCCATCCCCTCGTCACCGGGGAAGATTGGCGTGTTTCATTATCTCACCGTCCTCGCTCTGGCTCCATTTGCCGTGGTCAAACCGGTGGCCCTGAGTGTAGCGCTCGTGTTGTACGTGGTCGCCTATGGGCCGGTGCTGGTGGGGGGAAGCGCGTTCGTTCTATTGGAAAGGCGTGTATCACATTGAAGCCAACCCAAGTCTCGAACGATTCGGTTTGCCCTCCCGGATATTCCGCGCTCGGACATCGTACGGATCGGCCACACATCCTGGAAGTGCGGCACTTGATGATCGCTTACGGAGATGTCGTGGTTGTGCGCGACCTCTCTCTGCACGTCCACGAAGGAGAATTCGTAGCGCTGGTGGGGCCGAACGGCGCAGGAAAGACCACGACCATGCGCACGATCCAGGGATTGATTCGTCCGGCTCACGGAGAAGTCTGGTTGCGCGGAGAGCGAATCGACCATCTTCCCCCCCATGAGCGTGTGGCACGGGGCCTGATTTCCATTCCGGAAGGACGGCGGCTGTTTCCGCAAATGACCGTCCGCGAGAATCTGGAACTGGGGGCCTACACACGCCGGGCGCGGGAAATCTTTGCGGAAAGCCTGGAGATGGTACACACCGTATTCCCGGTGCTCCGCGAACGGGCCGAGGAGCTTGCCGGCAACCTGAGCGGAGGCCAGCAACAAACGTTGGCGATTGCCCGCGGTCTGATGGCTCGCCCCCACGTGCTCCTGTTGGATGATCCACTGCGCGGACTGGAGCGGCGCGTGATGACCCGATTTTGCGAGGCGATGCAAGGCATCAACGACGGGGGGCTGACCATTTTGGTCACCGGCCAACACGTCCGCCGCTTGCTGAATTTGGCCCGCCGCGCGTACTTGCTGGAGGCCGGCCAAACCACGATGGAAGGGCCGGGGCCGGCGCTGCTGGCCAGTGAAAGGCTGCGCCTGGCATTGCTCACCGGGTCCGGAGAAGAAGAATAGAGACAGGAGACAGCATGGGCGATTGCCCACCACGAAGAATGAAAACAGGACACGGAT
>CAYWAK010000037.1:0-16674 GCA_964455755.1 uncultured Ardenticatenales bacterium
GCCCCAAGCCCCCGCAGCCCGATCCCGCCGGCTTTCCTTCCGCCGCCACCCCCCCCCCACGCTTGTCAAGATCGTTCTCGAAGCCGATCCGGCGCAAAACCCGCCCCACCGTCTCGTTGACGATGTCGTCCACCGTCTGTGGCCGGCTGTAGAAAGCCGGCACGGGTGGGAAGAGCGTAGCCCCGGCCTTGGCCGCCAACGCCATCAAGCGGATGTGTCCCGCGTGCAGCGGCGCCTCGCGAAAGACGAGGAGCAGCGGTCGCCCCTCCTTCAGCGTCACGTCGGCCGCGCGGGTGAGCAGGTCGCCGGTATAGCCGTTGGCAATAGCCGAGAGAGTCTTCACGCTGCAGGGGACAACGACCATGCCGGCCGTGCTCAGCGAGCCACTGGCTATGGCCGCCCCCACGTCCTGATAGTTGTAAAAGACGTCGGCCAACGCTTCCACGTCGGAGAGTTTCCATCCGGTCTCGCTGGCGATAGTGATGCGCGCAGCCGGGCTGATGACCAGATGCGTTTCCACGTCCGGGTCCTGGCGCAGGGTTTCCAGCAGCCGAATGCCGTAGATAGCCCCGCTGGCTCCCGAAATCCCGACCACGAGTCGTCTCATGGCTTGACCCCCGCGTGCAGCGTCACCGTGCCCAGGCCAAACCGGTGGTAGCGCACCTCGCGCAGGCCCACGTCGGCCAACAGGCGGGCCAATTCGTCCGGCGTTACGAAGCGGTCCACCGATTGCGGCAGGTAGTGGTATGCCTCCGGCCGTCCGCTGATGAAGCCTCCGATGTGCGGCACCAGGTGGTGAAAGTAGAAGCGGAAAAGATTGCGGAATATGGGAAGGGTGGGGTTCGTGATCTCCAGGCAAACCACGTGTCCCCCAGACCGGGTGACGCGGGCCATTTCGGCCAGAGCGGTACGCAAATCGGCGACGTTGCGCAGCAGGAATCCGTTGACGACGGCGTCGAATGTGTTGTCGCCGAAGGGCAAGGCCAAGGCGTCTGCCGCGGCGAAGAGGGTGCGGTTGCCATGGGTCGCCAGTTTATACCGGCCGGCAGCCAGCATTTCCCACGTGAAGTCAACGCCGATCGCCTCCACATCGGGAGCGGTGCTGGCCAGGAGGGGCAGGAAATCCCCCGTGCCGGTGCCCACATCCAGGGCGCGCCCACCGGGCGGCAAATCAACCAGCGCCACCGCTTCGCGGCGCCAGTCGCCGTCGCGCCCGCCGGTCATCAGCCGGTTCATCAAGTCGTAGCGGCCGGCGATGGCCCCGAACATCTTGCGCACGTAACGCGCCTTGTCCTGCGGATCGGTTTTGTTTTCCATATTCTCTCTCTTACCACCAGGGTTGAAAAGGGGGGTGTCTTTGTCACAAGCCATGAAGAAAGGAGACCTCTCCCATGCGGGATAATAGCACATTTCCAGAATTGTTGCAAGCGCTGTTTGCGATCTTAGAAGCCCACCGGAAAGGTAGGGGGCCGGCGCCCGTTCTTTGTTGCCAATTTCCCCCCTGTCGGGTATAATTGCTCCTTGGATATCTGGAAAGGATTCACGGAGTGACGATTAACCAAGAAAAGCTAGAGCGCATTCTGCCTACGGTCTCCAAGCCAGGGCGCTACACGGGCGGTGAGTGGAACAGTGTGGTCAAGGACTGGCGGGCGACGCCGACGAAAGTGGCCCTGGCCTTCCCCGACGTGTACGATTTGGGCATGTCGAATCTGGCCATCTTCGTACTCTATGACCAGTTGAACCGCCGTGACGATGTGCTGGCCGAGCGGGTCTTCTCCCCCTGGCCAGACATGGAAGCAGCCATGCGCAACGCCGGCATCCCCCTCTACGGGCTGGAGACCAGGCACGCCATCACGGATTTCGACCTGCTCGGCGTCAGTCTGCCGTATGAGCCGCTGTACACGAATACGCTGAACCTGCTCGATCTGGCCGGGCTGCCCGTGCTCTCGACGGAACGGGACGAGCGCTTCCCGTTGGTGGTGGTCGGCGGCCACGCCGCATTCAACCCGGAGCCGATGGCCGATTTTATTGACCTATTCGTACTGGGTGAAGGGGAAGAGATCATCCACGAGATTGTGGACGCCTTCGACGAGGTACGCCACGCCGACCGCCTCACCCAGTTGCGGCGGATGGCCCGCATCGCCGGCGTGTACGTGCCCCGTTTGTACGGCGACCGCTATCTGGAGGATGGCACACTCGCCGAAATCGCGCCGGCAGACCCGGCCGCACCGCCCACCGTGACCAAGCGCATCGTGCCGGTCTTGCCGCCGCCGCCGACCCGGTTCATCGTCCCCTTTGTGGAGACGGTGTTCAACCGCGCCGCCGTTGAAATCCAGCGGGGGTGCACGCGCGGCTGCCGGTTTTGCCAGGCGGGCATGGTCGTGCGCCCCGTCCGCGAGCGGCCGCTCGACGAGCTGCTCGCCGCGGTGGACGAAATCGTGGCCACGACCGGTTTCGAGGAGATCGCGCTCCTCTCGCTTTCCAGCGCCGACTACACCGAAATCGGCGCGCTGGCCGAGGCGGTCGCCACACGATACCGTCACCGGCACCTGAACATTTCCCTGCCCAGCCTGCGCATCGAGAGCTTCTCCGTTGACTTGGCCGACGCACTGACCGGGGGACGGCGCACCGGCTTCACCTTCGCGCCGGAAGCGGCCAGTGAACGGTTGCGCCGCGTCATCAACAAGTACATCCCGGAGGAACAATTGTTGGAGGTGGCCGAGCAGGTGTACAGCCGGGGCTGGCGCGCGATCAAGCTCTATTTTATGATCGGGCAGCCCACGGAGACGGATGAAGACGTGCGGGCCATCGCCGACCTGGCGCAAAAGGTCATCCGCGTGGGCCGCCGGCACCACGGACGCAAGGCCGCCGTGCGCGTCGGCGTGAGCACTTTCGTGCCCAAGCCGCACACGCCCTTCCAGTGGGAGCCGATGGCCGACCTGGAAACGATTCGGCGCCGTCAGGAAATCTTGCGGCAGGGTCTGCACGGACCGGGCATTACGTTCAACTGGAACGACTTGGAGGAGAGCCTGCTGGAGGCAACTCTCTCGCGGGGCGACCGCCGGCTGGGCGCGGTCATCCGTAGGGCGTGGCAGAACGGCGCACGCTTTGACGGCTGGCACGACCAGTTCCGCCCGCAAGCCTGGCGGGACGCCTTCGCTGCGCACAGTCTCGACCCGGCCTGGTACGCGCAGCGCCGGCGACTGGCCGACGAGGTCTTCCCCTGGGATCACATTGACGTTGGACTGCAGAAGCGCTGGCTGCTGACGGAATATCGCAACAGCTTGCAGGAAAAGACGCTGCTCGATTGTCGCGAGCATTGTTATGCGTGTGGCATCTTGCGCACCTACCGCAACCTGCGTGCCGCCACACCGCCGGAGGCCTGGAAGTGCCCGCCGGTCAAGACGCCGCGCTGGGTGGATGGTGAACGGGAGAAGCCCTCTCGGCCCCCCAATTCTGGGGGGAGGCAGATGGTTCCCCCCAAGGTTGGAGGGGTAGGGGGGACTGTTGAGCGGTTACGGCAGACGACGGAAAGATGAATGAACATACGACCCGGCAGCGCATCCGGCTGACCTTTGCGAAGGGGACGGCCATGCGCTATACGTCCCATCTCGATGTGGCCCGCGCGTGGGAGCGCACGCTGCGGCGGGCCGAGATACCGCTGCTCTATTCGCAGGGCTTCAATCCCCGGCCGCAGATTCAGTTTGCGGCCGCCTTGCCGCTGGGGTACGACGGCAAGCAGGAACTGCTGGACATGACCCTGACCCGGCCGGTTTCCCTGAGCGAGCTGAGCGAACGGATCGTCGCTGCGCTGCCGCAGGGGCTGACTCTTTTGCAAGCGGAGGAGGTGCCCGTTTCGTCGCCAGCGTTGCAGGCCATCGTTTGTTTCGCTACCTACCACGCCTACCTGGAGGAAGGCTCCACGCCAGACGAGGTGCTGGCACGGGTGGAGCGCTTCCTGGGCGAGACCGTCTTTCCCTGGACACGCCGCAGTCACAAAGGCAAAGTCCGCCAGGTGGACTTGCGCGCGATGGTCAACCGACTGGCGCTGCGGCAGACGGCCGGCGGCCGGCTCGTCCTGGAAATGCGCTTGCGAAATGACAACGCGGGGGCCGGCCGGCCCGATGAGGTCATCGCGGCCCTGGATTTGACCGGCCACGCGCGCCTGATCGAACGCACGGGGTTGGAGTTCAGTGGGCAAAAGTCAGATGTCAGACGTTACGCAACACGCAACACGCAAATGTGACAACGCATCACGCCGCAATAGAGGAAGGACGATATGTCAACGAAACCGCAACGAGTATTGGTCATCGGCTGGGACGGCGCCGCGCCGGAGTTGGTCTACCCCTGGGTGGAGCAGGGACACTTGCCGGCATTGGGCCGCCTCATGGCCGGAGGCGCCACGGGCGAGGTCGCCTCGACCATGCCGCCGCTGTCGGGGCCGGCCTGGGCCGCTTTCGTCACCGGTCGCACGCCGGGCCAGACCGGCATGTACGATTTTCTCTACCGGCGCAAAGGCTCCTACGGTTTCGCCCCGATCAATGCGCGTATGCGTGATGGCCGCTCCCTCTGGAAGACCCTGAGCGACGCGGGACGCCGGGTTGGCGTGTTCAACGTGCCGCTCACCCATCCCGTCGAACCGGTCAACGGCTACATGGTCAGCGGGTTCATGGCGCCCTACGGCACACGCGACTACACCTATCCCCCGGAACTGGCTGACGAGCTGGACAGCCTGGTCGGTGGATACCGGCTGTATCCCTCGGCCAGCTACTCAGATCGCCAGCCGGAGGCCTTCTTTCGCGCCGTCGAGGAGGTGATTGAGCAGCGCACGCAGGCCACGCTGCACTTGATGGACACCCGCCCGTGGGACTTTCTGATCACGGTGATGTATGAGACCGATACGTCGGAGCATCAACTGTGGCACTACATTGACCCCACGCATCCGCACTACGACCCGGCCCGCGTAGCGCGCTACGGCAACCCGCTGTTGCGCATCTTCCAGCAGGTGGACGATAGCTTGCGACAAATCCTGGAACGGGTGGACGATGACACGCTGGTCATTTTCATGTCGGATCACGGCATGGGGCCGGTACACGACTTCGTGTTCCTGAACTCATGGCTGCGCGACGAGGGCTTCATGGCCCTGAAGCAGAACGCCTGGACGCGGATGAAATCGCTGGCCATGTACGCCGGCTTCAACCTGGTGAACGTGCACAAGCTGGTCAACGCGCTATACCTGATTAAGGACATCGAACACCGGGTGAGCTATAGCAAAGACAGCTTGCTGAAGAGAATCTTTCTTTCGTTTGACGATGTGGATTGGTCGCGCACGGTGGCCTATTCGTTTGGCCGGGCGGTCGGACCGGTGTATGTCAACCTGCGCGGGCGCGAGCCGCAGGGAATCGTGGAGCCGGGCGCGGAGTACGAAGCAGTGCGGGACGAGATCGCCCACCGCGCGCTCGCTTTCACCGATCCGCGCACGGGCAAGCGGCTGGCGAAGGCGGCCCTGCGCCGTGAAGAGGTCTACCATGGCCGGCATCTGGAGCAAGCACCCGACTTGATTCTCATTCCGGCCGACGAGACCAGCCACGTGTTCGGCCTTTCGGACTTTGGCTCGTGGTCTCTGTTCGAGCCGGCCTATCGCTACACGGCGGTACACCGGCCCAACGGCGTCCTGGCCATGCGCGGCCCGCAAGTGCCGGCCGGCCAGAAGATCGCAGACGCGCGGCTGGAAGACCTGGCCCCGACGATCCTCTACGCGATGGGCGTACCGGTGCCGGCGGATATGGAAGGGCGTGTGCTCACCGACGTATTCGATCCCGCCTACGTGGCTGCGCACCCCATCGTGCGCGGTGATGGCACCGGCCAACGCGCGCTGGACGAACTCACCTCCGGGTACAACGAAGATGAAGAGGAACAAGTGACCGAACGCCTGCGACAGTTGGGGTATATGGGGTGACCAATTGTCAACGGTCGATGGTCAAGTAGATGCGACATCCGCCCACCGATCACCGGCCACTTACTACTGATTCATGAACCGAAACCGTCTACTGCTTGGCGTCTTGATTAGTCTGGTGCTGCTGGGGTTGGCCCTGCGGCACATTCAGCCGGAGCGGGTGGGGCAAGCGTTGGCCGCCGCCGATTACCGGCTGGTGTTGCTGGCTGCCGGTCTGCGGCTGGCTGCGCTGGCCCTGCGCGCGGTGCGCTGGAGCGTGGTGCTTGCGCCGGTGAAGCGCGTCGGGCCGAGGGCTCTATTCCCGAAAATCCTCATCGGCTACTTCAGCAACTACGTATTGCCGTCGCAGTCGGGCGAGCTGGTGCGCGCCTACGTGCTCGGCCGGCGCGAGGGGGTCAGCAAGAGCAGCACGATGGCCACGATTCTTGTGGAGAAGATCCTCGACTGGCTCACGCTCCTGCTGCTGCTGAGCGCGATCCTCTTGCTCTTCCCGGCGGCCGGCTGGATTCGGCAATTCGGCGTGATTGCCGGGGCGATCTTCGTTGGCGGGCTGCTGACCCTGGCGGTCATGTTGCGCTACCAGGAGAAGACCGCGCGCGTGGTCACGCGGCTGGTCACAAAGCTCTCCAGCGGGCTGGCCCTGCGCGTAGAGCAGATTGTGCACTCGTTCTTCACCGGCCTGCGTGTGCTACGCCAGGGACAGCACGTTGGCTTGGCCGCCGCGATTTCGCTGTTCATCTGGAGCGGGCAGGCGGCATTGTTCGTCGCCATCGGGCGGGCGCTGGGATTGACCGCACCGCTTTATGCCTACGTGCTGCTGATGATCCTGTTCAATTTGTCGGTCTTCGTACCGACCATGCCGGGCAAACTGGGCACGTTGGAGTTCATCTTTGCCGCTGTGCTGGGTACGTTCTCCGCCGACAAGAGCACGGCGCTGACCTTCGCCCTCCTCTTCCGGGCGACGCACATCGCGCCGTTGTTGCTTGGTTACGTGTCGCTGTGGCAGGAGGGCGTGCATCTGACCGACGTCCGCGCATTGCCGCGCGAGGAGACGGCTACCCCCTTGGCATAGCAGCTTGTTGGAGAGAGGGAATGACGGGACACAGATTTGCACAGGCTTCGCACACAGATTGTCGAAGGAGCCACTGTAAGCGCCTATGAGAAACCAAATGACTACGCCCGCTCGCCGGGTGTTGATTATCGGGCTGGATGGCGTGACCTGGAACCTGATCGGGCCGTGGGTAGAGGCGGGCGAATTGCCCCACCTGCGCGCGCTGGTTGATCGCGGAGCCAGCGGCCCGCTGACCACGACGGTGCCGCCGGTCTCGGCTTCGGCCTGGGCATCATTCGCCACGGGAACCAACCCGGGCAAGCATGGCATCGTGGATTTCACCGCGCCCGCGCCGGACGGGTACGGCATCGTGGTGAACAGCGCGGCTCGTCGCAGCGGCACGCCCTTCTGGGAGCTGGCCGGTGCGCGCGGCAGGCGCGTCGTGGTCATGGGGGTGCCGGGAACCTATCCGCCCCGGCCGGTAGCGGGCTGCCTGGTCAGTTCGTTCATGACACCGGGGCCGGACAGCGTCTACACCTACCCGCCCGAACTGAAAGACGAGCTGGAACGCACCGTCGGGCCGTTCCCCCTCGCGCCGGACGAGAGACACCGCGGCGGGCCGGTGCCGGAGTTCCTGGCCGACATGACGACCTGTCTCGACCGGCGAGCCGCTACAGCCCGTTACCTGCTGGATCGGGAAGATTGGTCGCTGGGCATTGCCGTCTTCGCCAGCACAGACATGCTCCAGCACGAACTGTGGCATTTGTTCGATGCCACACATCCGCGCCACGACCCGGTCACCGCCGAAAAGTATCGACCGGCCGTGCTGCGCTACTTTCAGCGGGTGGACGAGCACATCGGCGAGCTGGTGACACAGGCCGGCCCCGACGCGGCCGTGATCATCATGTCCGATCACGGCTTTGGCCCGTTCCACAGCTTCCTGCACCTGAACAACTGGCTGCGCAGTCTGGGCCTGTTGCAATTGAAGGGGGGAGCGCTCACGGCGATCAAGTCGGCCGCGTTCGGTCTGGGGTTCACGCCGCTGAATGTGCTTAAGGCGCTCAGCCGGATTGGGCTGGGCGGTCTGCGGGGGCAGGTGAAGGGGGGCAAAAAGGGGGGACTGCTACGTCGCCTGTTCTTGTCCTTCGCCGATGTGGATTGGTCGCGGACGCAGGCGTTTGCGGTGGGCAACTTCGGCCAGGTCTACATCAACGTGGCCGGCCGGCGGGCGCAAGGGATTGTCCGGCCGGGGGCGGAGTATGAGGCCGTGCGCGCCCGCATCGCCGGAGCCGCGTTGGCGTTGCGCGATCCGCAGACGGGCGACCCGATGGTGCTGCGCGTCTATCGCCGCGAGGAGATATATGCCGGCCCGCGTGCCGGCGAGCTGCCCGACCTTGTGTTGCACACCGACCGGCGCAAATACGTTTCCTTCGGCCATGCCGACTTCGGTTCCAACCGGCTGGTGGAGCCAAGCTTCGGTCAGACCGGACACCACATGATGGACGGCGTGGTCGCTTTGGCCGGGCCGGGGGTGCGGTCGGGCATCAGGCTGGAGAACGCCGGCATCCTGGACGTCGCGCCGACGGTCTTGCATCTGCTGGGCATCCCTGTACCCGGCACGATGGACGGCCACGTTCTGACCGGCGCGCTGGAGACCCGATTTCTGGAAGAACACCCCGTGCGCAGGGACGAGTCGGACGGACTCGCTACGACTCCGGGCGATGATGTGGGGTACTCCACGGACGATGACGAGGCCGTGCGCGCGCACTTGCGCGGCATGGGCTACGTGGCGTAAGTGCGGCCGGGATGGGGCTGTGCCCACCCCTGCGTTTTCCTTCGCGCAGGGGTGGGATGGCAAACGAAGAGTGCTATACGACCTATGGCGCGTTGCCGCCGGTCGGCTGTGGCAGAAGGTTCTTCATGTCGAGAATGAAGGGGCTGTTGGAAGGCAACAGCATCACCTGGACGTTGGGGGAAAGCTTCTCGATATAACGGTACGTAAGCAGGTTTTCGTTCTGCTTTATCTGCTCGTTGATCAAGCGTAGTGCTTCGGATTCTCCCTGTGCCCGCGTAATGGCGGCTTGTTTCACACCCTCCGCCTCGATCTTCTTGCGATCTGCTTCCTGGCGTTCCTTTTGGAGGACAAATTGCATCTGTTCGGCATTCTGTTGGGCGATCTGCTTCTGCTCGATAGATGTGGCATAGTCTTCCGTGAAGTTGATATTACGAATGTCGAAAGAAAGGAGCAACAGGCCGCTTTTTTCAAACCGCGTCTGAAGATCTTCCGTAATGGCCTGCTGAATCTCTGCTCGTTTCGGCCCGTAGACATCGGTTACGGTATTTTGGGAGACGTGATGGCGAACGATCGAACGAATGCTGGGGCGGACCAGCACCTCGACATAGGTGTTGCGGAAGTTGTTGTGGATCATGGCAGCTTTTCGCGGGTCCAGCTTGAAACGGGTGGATGAGTCGACGCCCACTTGCAAACCCTCGCTGGTAGGAGACCAGAGGGAATCATCGCCATGAATCTCTCCCTCACCTTGGGTTTTGGTCATTGTGTAAACTTGCTCCAGGGTTGAGTAGCGATAGACCTCGTTGATATAGGGGATCACGATGTGCAACCCAGGCATAAGAGGCTCATCTTGGGTGCCCGAAAATATGTTGAATATTACACCGACTTCACCGGCATCAATTACAATGATGCTGGTGCTTAGTGTACTGCTTACCAAGGCCAGGGCCAGAAGAGTCCCGGAAAGGGTCAGTGAAATCTTGCTGGTTTGTCCCCGGCCTCGTTGGTAGGCGATGTAGAAAACGTATCCAATCAGAGTCACCCAAAGCAGGGTGGATGCAAAGCGCAACATGCTGGCTACAACCATCGTTCTATCTCCTTTTGTGGTTTATAATAAACAAATGTCGAAGCTCTTTCCCTCAATACGGAAAGAGGTGACAAACGGTTTCAGTGCCGCGTTCCGGTTTCACGCACCGCTTGAGGATGAAGGGTAGGCCGGGACCAGGGAACATACGATGAAGCGCGATTCAGCAAATACGGAAATTCGGAATCGAACACTGCGGCTTGTTCAGCGATGAGGGCGTCCCGGCCATCTTCATCAAGATTCATGCCGGCCTCAAGGAAAGAGGCCAATCGGGCGTGGTACAGGGGGATCAGGGCTTCGATGACCCGATCTGGGTCGCCCTCTCCCTGGTTATAGACCACGAAGAAATCGTACACGACTTTTGCCCACAGGTCAGCGGGGAATGGTTTGTGGTCATGTTCAATTAGATCGTGAACCCTGGCCAGGTTCTCCGGGAGGAGGATGCGGGCCCACAAGCTGGTGGTGTCGTGGTTCATAGACTTCTGGATGGCCGCCTTCACTGGTTTCGCGGAAGGCCACGAATTTGCAGAGGCGCGTGCCCCCGGCTGCCAGCGGTCGTGGAGGGGGATAGACCGGCGCCATTGTTCTTGACGCCAGAACTTGCGGTATAAGTAGGTCAGACGGAAAAGTGTGCCGACTTGCTGAAGGAACTTTCTGTTGGCCATGGAGCCGATGGGGGCAGAGACGTGCAATCGTTCCCCCAGTCGAACCTGGCCGAGCTTGTAACCTTCCAAAATGGCGGTGGTGGTGATCCAGCTATTCAGGCCGGCACGCGCAACATCGGTTTCCCAGACATCTTTGTCGCACATACGGCCGGCCAGAAAACCACGCATGGCAAATTCTCCGGCCATCGGTGTGCGGAGGTCGGCTCCAAAGAGGGCATGAAGGAGCGGATGGGCCAGCAAATCATTGCTGCCGGCCAGGGGCCGCTGGAAAAGATAATGCGGCAGGATCATATCAAACTCGCCGGAGACGACGGGGCCGACCAGAACCGGTATCCAATCTGGCGTGACTGTGGTCACGTCCGCCTCGATGATCGCACAAGTTCTGGCTCCCAGGAGTGTCGCGACTTCCATGATTGATCGGATCGCGCTCCCTTTGCCGGGCAAGCCGTGGTAGCGTGTGCCAATGCGGCGCACGCTCGCCGGGACGGGCGTCTTCATGGCCAGATCAAGTGTCTGGTCGAAAGAGTGTCCGTCGGCGTTGACGAGGACAGGCTCCAAGTGCCGGTAGTACCGGTCCAATCCTTGGGCCACAGCATTGACGACAGCGCCCACGGTGGCGATATTTCGATAGCTGGGAATGCCGATTACCAGCCGTGACGGTTCCATGGAACGAATCAGGTTTCTGGTTTCCGGCGGCAGAGCCGTTTCATACATGCCCACTTACCCTCTTGCGGATAAACTGCATCTCATTGCAGCGCATTGATTGCGAACTCTACAGCGTCACCGGCGGATAGACTGCCATTCAACAAAGATTGGAGCGCACGCTGCATGGCGTTCTGTGATTTGGATGTGGCCGGCAGATTTGAGCGCACGCCGGCCGATTCAAGTTGCGTATTCAAGAATGCACGGTACGCTTCGTCCGATACGGTCGTCGGTAGTGCGGAACGGGTAGCCGGCAGATGGCTGGTCTGCTGGCACCAATTTCCCAGCACTTTTGGGTTGAGCAGCCAGGCGACGTAGAGGGCGGCCACGTTTTGCCTATCGGTATCGTCGGTGATCAAGCCGATGCTCCAGCCACGGGCAAGGGTGCCAACATTGCCATCCAGCGTAGGCAGAGGTGCAAAGCTGGTTGTCTTGCGGCGGAGGCCATCGATCAGAAAGCGGTAGGAGCTTACCGTGGTCATGGCCGCTTTCCCCTTCAGGTATTCGTTCCAGGCGTCATCAGCTCTGTTTATCTGCAGCGTGTCTGAGGGGATAATGCCCTGTGCCAGGGCCTGCTCATAGAAAGTGAACACTCTTAGCAGCGGCTCCCGATCTAAAGTCGCGTTTCCTTGGGAGTCGACGAGCTTGCCCCCTGCGGCCAGGTAGTGAATCAGCGTGACATCACTCACTTGCCCATTTTCGCCGCCGGCCGGGAAGAGGAAACGCTGCTTTTGCGCCAAAACATCTTGCAATGTACCGGGCGGGTGATCGAGTCGAATCGGATCATAAGCTAAATGTTCGATATCTACAGCGAGACCTAAGGCCATCAAATGCTCGTTCACCGTGCTGGTGGAGGCGAAGCCGTACAGGTCCTGGAATCCGACGGGCGTGAGTAGGTTGTCGGCCGGCTGCAAAAGTCCTGCCTGAATCGCCGTGTCCACCTGGTCTGTGGGCAAGATCACCAGGTCGGGCAATACGCTGGGGGCCACGTCGCGGGCGCTACGCAAGAAGTCTATTATGCCGGCGGGCCCGCTGGCTTGCTTTCGAACATAGTGTACGCGCAAACTTGGATTTTCCGATTGAAAGCCGGCGGTCATGTCCGTCAAGGTCTTCCATTCCGGCGTGGCGTCCTCGCTATTAAAGGTGTCAGGAATCCAAAGGGTAATGGTGATCGGGTGTTGCCCTGCCGGAAGAGGGGACGTACCCGCCCCAACGGAAGCTGGCGAAGCCGGCGACGTGGGCATTGGGCCTGCCGGCGATGGCGAAAGGGGCACAGGCGGTCCGGGCGTCTGTGTGCCGGCTTGGCCTGGCCATGTACAGCTCGTGGTTATGCCGAAAAGCAAGACAGTAACGAGGGCCAAGAGCACAGGCTTCGGCAACAGCGTTTGGTTACGGTGTGCCCGGCCAGAGAATCCCCTATTGAATGAGCAGATAGCCAACAGAACCTCTTTTCCAAAGGGGTAACGAATGTTCAAGAGCAATCATAGAAGGTATTATAGCATAAAACACTTTTTTGACTAGTTGACCAGGTTCTTGGAGTGTCCGTCAAAGTCTTGCGGTATTTGTTTACCGCCGAGACGCAAAAAATGACGCCGCCCTTATTTTTGCGTTATACCCCTTGCAACCATGGCCCTTGCTTTGCGTATTGTCATTACGGTGGGCCGGTCGCGCCAGACCCGGACAGCGACGGCTCCGCATAAATGACGGACACCCGTGCCATCATCGTTCTTGCGCATAGCGCCGATCTTGTTTATAATGATGTGGCAGCGCGCGCCACCGGGAATGAAAATCGTGGAACGTAGGGCGTCGAGCGTGGCGCGTGACGCCAGCGCCTGCGACCGGAACTGGAGCACCGGGATCCTTGTTCCGGTGACAACCGAATATCGGGAAGATTCGGAGGTTTTGTATGCAAAGAAGAGAACCTGGTTGTCTTGGGGGTATGTTGCAATTGGTGTTGCTTTCGGCCTTGTTTGATTGGCTGGAGTCGCGCTTTGGTTTTGGAAAAGGCTGCTCGTGTTCCGGATGTGGCTGTGGTCTCATCCTGATGGTGCTGTTTGTTCTGTTTGCCTGCTCGATTCTCACGAATACGAATTGGACTTCGTTCTGATGGGCCCACGGGTATAGCGCAAAACTGTACGGTTCTTGCCTCATGTTGCCGTCCATGGTATAATACCTGCGCTTTTCGACGAGGGTGGGAGTTTTGTCTGCACACAGGTTGGCCCGGAAATCCGGACATGAGGGGGGAGGGTTTCATCCCCCGAAATAGCTATTGGGAGGACACGTACGAACGTGGTACCGCACGGACATATCGATCTGACCAAACCAAGCGCCGGACGGATTCAGGACTTCTTGTTGGGGGGCACGCACAACTTTGAGATTGACCGCCTCATGGCGAAGCGGCTGAAGAAAACTGTGCCGATGATGATGGACAATGTGTTCGCACAACGGGCCGTCCTGGGGCGGGCTACTGCCTATTTTGTCCGCGAATTGGGACTGAAGCAAATCATGGATTTTGGTTCCAGCCTTCCAACCTGCAACAACACCCATCAGGTAGCCCACGCCATTGATCCGAGCGTCCGCGTCATTTATAGCGACGTTGATCCTCTGACGGTCCGCTACAGCCGCGAAATCCTGGTTGATGTAGCAAATGTACACTATCTGTGGTGCGACGCAGCGCAGCCCGAAACCCTGCTGCAGTCTGAAGAGGTCAAAGAGTTCTTCGGTGATGATCACAGGGTGGGTATCGTGTTTACGCTGCTGGCGCACTTCATAGAATCTGCAGACTTGACCCACGCGGCGCGAACTTTGTACGAGTGGGCGGCCCCCGGCTCCCACATAATTATTTGCACCCTGGGCGGGCCAGAATGGCATAGCGATCCCATGCTGTTGGAAATTTTGGAACAGAATAAGAATGCGGGTATTGAATTGGTACTTCGTGACCTGGATGAGTTACTTTCTCTCTTTGCCCCCTGGGAAGTGACCGAACATGGCGTGTCAAACGACTACGATTGGGGTTTACCTCCAGGTCAACCTCACTCCAGCCGCCCGCCCCGAGCGTGGAGTGTCATGCTGCACAAGAAGTGAGCGACGCCAATTGACTCCAGTGCGTTGCGGCGTTATAATATCCCTATCATGAAACAGACGAAAAACAGACATGCCCGTCAATTGGCCAAAAAGGCCGGCCTCTTTCTTTTGCTTCTCCTGCTGGCTGCTACCGGATTTGGCTGTGCATTGAACCGCCCGGTGCTGAAAGATGTGCGGGTCAAGCCGGATGTCATCTCCCCCAATGCAGACGGCGCGGATGATGTGGCGCGCATTTTCTACACGTTGCGCCACACGAGTAAGGTCTCTATCTATCTGGTGGACGAGCAGGGCAACCGGCACGATTTCCGTCAGAACCGGCGACGTGCCGCCGGTGACTATGAAGCCTGGTTCGGCGGCGTGATTAACGACCGCGTGTTGCCCGACGGCCACTACAGCCTGGTGATCGAGGCTCAGCCGCTGGATCGGGGCGCGCCGGTGCAGATGGAGCGCTCCCTGACCATCGAGAATGCCGACAACACCGTGCCCGCCGTCGAGAACCTGTCGGTTTATCCGCCGGTCTTCACGCCCAACCGCGATGGCATTGACGATCGCATTACCGTTGGCTATTCGCTGGCCGAAGAGGCGGCGCGGGTGGACGCCTATCTGCTCGCCAGCGATGGAACGCGCTATCCCCTCCCTGAAGACCAGATACGGAAGTCCACCGCCGCCGGCCGCCACGAACACGTTTACCACGGCGGTGTGGACCGCGGAGCGGAGCCCCCACCCGACGGCGACTACACCGTGGTCGTCGAGGCGGTGGACGCGGCCGGCAACCGCGATGTGGCCCGCGCCAACGTCACGCTCCGCGATGGCGGCGTGCCCCGCGCCTGGATCGTGCGCTCCCACGTGCTGTGGAACACCGACACGGTGGCCCTCGGCGGCACGCTCACCTTTACGGCGACGGTGGAGAATATCGGCCACGTGGCCATTCGCACGCTGGGACCGACACCCGGCACCACCTACTCCACACGCGAAACCTACACGACCAAGGGCTACCCCACGTCCGACGGCGCCTTTCGCCTGGGCCTCGATTACGAGGGCAACAGCATCGGTCGCGAGTATCCGTACCGCTGGCAATTGGGCCAGGACAGCGAATTGACTGTCGTAAACGGAGAAAAATATCTGCAACCGGGCCAATCCGTCACCATCGCCGGCCACCTGCACATCCTTGACGCCCCACCACGCACCCAACCCTACTTCTGGCTCGGACTGTTACACGAGGGGGTACGAAAAGTGGAAGATAAGGTAGACCCCCAACAAATTAACATTGATTACTGAAGATCGCGGGCCGCGTCTGGCAATTGTCGTCGTCAGCTATCAGGTACACGATCTGCTGGCACGTTGTTTGGATTCAGTGGCCAGTAACCAGAGGGCAGCCGATGTTTGGGTCGTGGACAATGCCTCGACAGACGGCAGCGCGGAGATGGTCCGCCGGCGTTTCCCGAACGTACATCTGATCGCGAACGACGAGAATCGGGGGTTTGCGGCGGCCAACAATCAGGCACTGCACCGGCTGCTGCAGGGTGACGCACCGGACTACGTCTTGCTGCTCAACCCGGACACGGAGGTCGTCGGTGATGCACTGTGGCGGCTGGCAGAACACATGGAACTGCACGCCGAAGTCGGAGCGGCCGGCCCGGCACTGGTCTATGCCGATGGGCGATTCCAGCACAGCGCCTTTGCCTTTCCGGGGCTGGCCCAACTGATTCTGGATTTGTTCCCGCTGCACGGCCGGCTGACTGAATCGCGGCTGAACGGGCGCTACCCACGGCAGCAGTATGCGGCGGGCGCGCCCTTCGCCATCGGCCATCCGCTGGGCGCGGCCCTGATGGTGCGCCGGCCGGTCATCGAACAGGTCGGGCTGCTGGACGAAGGGTTCTTCATGTACGGCGAGGAGGTGGACTGGTGCTGGCGGATGCGCAAGGCCGGCTGGGCGATCCATTGTGTGCCGCGCGCGCAAATCGTTCACCATGAGGGGCGCAGCACGGAACAGTTCCGCGAGGCGATGTTCGTGGCCCTGTGGCGCAGCCGGCGGCGACTCTATGCCCGGCACCACGGCCCGCTGACAAACCGGATCGCCCGCCGCATCGTGTGCATCGCTATGCGCCGGCAACTGCGCCAGGACCACACCCGCGCCGCGCGCGGGGAGCTGGACGAAGCCATCTGGCAATCCCGCCGCCGCGCATACGAGGCTGTGTTGGAAGAATGGAGCGGGGCGACGGCGGAACGATGAACGGCGCGTGACACCTGACACGTTATTTTCAAGGCAGAGACAACCTATGAAAAATGTAACCTTTCGCCAACGACTCTTCATCGCGTTGCTCGGCATGGCCCTGGTCGCGC